>NZ_FNSA01000003.1:3711243-4020514 GCF_900104775.1 Tsukamurella tyrosinosolvens | reverse complement strand
ACTCCTTCTGCGAGGGCGGGCGCACCACCGTCGCGGGGCGCGGCCCACCGAGGAAGGCGGCGACCTCCTGCGCCGGCTCGACGGTGGCCGACAGCCCGATCCGCTGGGCGGGTTCGTCGAGCAGCTCGTCGAGCCGCTCGAGCGAGAGCGCCAGGTGCGTGCCGCGCTTGGTGCCGGCGACGGCGTGCACCTCGTCGACGATGACGGTGCCCACCTGCGCGAGGGTCTCGCGGGCCTGCGAGGTGAGCATGAGGAACAGCGACTCGGGCGTGGTGATGAGGATGTCCGGCGGCGTGCGGACGAGCTGCCGCCGTTGCTGGGCGGGGGTGTCCCCGGAGCGCACGCCGACGGTGACCGCCGGCGCCGGCTCGCCCCGGCGCTCCCGCACCCGGGCGATCCCGGCGAGCGGGGCGCGGAGGTTGCGTTCCACGTCGACCGCGAGGGCCTTGAGCGGGGAGACGTAGAGGACGGAGGTGCCCCGCGGACCGTTGGACTCCGACGGTGCCGGCCGGTCGGCGAGCCGGTCCAGGGCCCACAGGAACGCCGAGAGCGTCTTGCCCGAGCCGGTGGGGGCCACGACCAGTGTGTTGTTCCCCTGCGCGATCGACCGCCACGCTCCCGCCTGCGCCGCGGTGGGCGCGGCGAAGGACGCGGTGAACCATTCGGCGGTGGCGGGCGTGAACGCCCGGAGGGCGTCCGGCATGGGTCCATCATGGCGCAGCCCTCCGACAAGTCCACTGCGTCCGATTGCCGCGGCTGTGCATCGGTCGGTCGCAAAGCCGTCGCCAGGTTGCGACTTCTGCTTGAATCGCAAAGGACAGGTGTTGACAACGGGCTGTCCGGGCGACCGCCGGCCCTGACGAAGGGTGGTACGGAGTGAGTGGACCCCGGGTCGTGTGTCCGGCCGGCGAGATCAGTGGCGCGCTGGTGGGGGGTGTCGCGCGCTACCTCGGGATCCCGTACGCCAAGCCCCCGGTGGGGGAGCGGCGGTTCGCGCTGCCGGAGCCGGCGGATCCGTTCGAGGGCGTCTTCGAGGCCACGGCGTTCGGACCGACGCCGCCGCCGTCGATGGAGCTGCCCGAGCCCTACACGTACCCGGTCATCGAGGGCGACGACTGGCTCACGCTCAACGTCTGGGCCCCGGCCGACGCGCAGCCGGGTGACGCACTGCCCGTCTACGTGTGGATCTACGGCGGCTCGTTCGCCATGGGCAACACGGCGCAGTCGCTGTTCGACGGGACCGCGTTCGCTCGCGACGGGGCGGTGTACGTCTCCGCGAACTACCGGGTGGGCCTGGAGGGCTTCACCCACCTGCCGGACGCCCCCGACAACCGCGGCCTGCACGACCAGCTGCAGGCGCTGCGCTGGGTGCAGGCGAACATCGCCGCGTTCGGCGGCGACCCCGGCCGGGTGACGATCGGCGGCGAGTCCGCCGGCTCGATGTCGGTCTCCGCCCTGGCGACCACGGAGTTCGCCGGGAAGCTGTTCCATCAGGTGATCTGCGAGTCCGGCATCGGCGTGGCGGCCGATGTGCCGACGGCGGCGAAGCTCGCGGACCCGCTCAAGGCCGCGCTGGGCCTGCACCTGACCGCGAAGGCGTTGCGCGAGAAGGACCCGCGGGAATCGGCGGCGGCCGTGGCGAAGCTGCTGCACAAGCTGAGCCCGCACAACGTGCTCACCCTGTTCCCGCCCGTGATCGACGGCGATCTCCTGCCCGAGAACCCGGTGAGCCGGCTGGCGAAGGGCCCGGTGCCGGTGCGGATGATCATCGGCAACAACCACAAGGAGTCCGACTTCTGGCGGGTGTTCGGGGAGTTCGTGCCCGGCGACAACCCGCTCAAGGCCCTCGACGTCCTGCTGCGCCCGTTCGGCGACACGGCCCCGATCGTGGGCGCGTACCGGAAGGTGTACGGCGACAGTCTCACACCGGGCGAGATCGTCCTGGAGCTGCTCTCCGACGGCGCCTTTGGCGGCCCCAGCTACGCGGCGCAGCGCGGACAGGGTGAGAACTGCTTCGCGTACTACTTCACCTGGCCCTCGACGGTGCACACGAAGTCGGCGATGCACACGCTGGACCTGGGCTTCGCCTTCGACAACGTCGCCGATCCGGGCTTCGTGATGTACGCGGGCGAGGATGCGCCGCAGGCCCTCGCCGACGACATCCACGGCCGCTGGATGGAGTTCATCAAGACCGGCTCGCCCGGCCCGGACTGGCGGCCGTTCGCCGCCGAGGCCGACCTCAAGGTGTTCGGGCCGCCCGCGGAGCGGAACCGGGACGCACTGGGGGCGTGGGTGTACTGATCGGCCCGGGAGTGCGGTAGCAGGGGCGTGCCGCCGGTCACAGCCGGCGACACGCCCCTCCTTGTTGTTGTCTGTGTGACTGATGTGATTCATGATGTTCAGGAGGTACGGACCTAAGGAGCAGGAATGACCACGCACGTCTCGTCGAACAGCCACCGTCGCGCCTGGTTCCGGGGCGCCGTCGCCGCGGCGGCCGTCGCGGTGGGTATCAGCGGCGGCGTGACCGCCGTCGCCAAGGCCGACCAGCAGGTCGGCCGGTTCCTGGTCAAGGGCCAGATCGAGGTCTCCTACTTCGCCACGGGCGGCCCCGCGACGTGGGGCGTTCCGCTCATCCCCGAGACCAACGCGGGGCGCGGCGGCAAGTTCCAGACCTTCAAGAACCAGGCCTCCTTCTACTGGCACCCCGGGGCCGACGGCGGCAACGCCCACCAGATCGGCGGCGCCATCCGCGCCAAGTGGGGCGAGAACCGCTGGGAGAACGGCCCGCTCGGCTACCCGACCACCGACGAGCTGCAGTCGCGCGGCCCGTTCAACGCCGTCACCGGCGCGATGAACGCCTTCCAGGGCGGCGTGATCTACTGGTCGCCCGCGTCCGGCGCGTGGCCGGTGTGGGGCGAGATCCTGGTGAAGTGGAGCGCCGACAAGCGCGAATCCGGCAAGTACGGCTACCCGACCGGGCCCGAGATCCGCACGGGCAGCAGCTTCTCCCAGACCTTCCAGCGCGGCGTGATCACCTGGCCGTGACGGCGGGGACCGCCCCTCCGACCGGATAGGCCGCGTCCCGTTCGTCGGCCCGGCGCGGGGCCGCGCGGGCGTTCCTACGCTCGGAGGATGATCGATGTGCTCGCCCCGCAGCGGCCCGGAACCTGGTCGGACGGAACGGTGACCGTCTCCCGTTCGGGCCGTCCCGGCGGTGCCCTCCTCGCCGTCGAGCGCGCCGGCGGGCGGGTGCACCTGCGGCACCGGCTCCGGCCCGAGCACCTGCGCGACTCCCTCGCGGCACGCCTCGCCGCGATCGCGGCACCCCCCACCGTCGACGAGTTCGAGCGGCTCGTGGTCGGCGCCGTGCGCAGCACCGTCGACGTGCCGCACGAGGCCTGGCTGACGTACTACCGCAACTCCCTCGCCGATCTCGAATCCGGCTGCACCCCTTTCGCTCCCGTCCACGAGCGCGCCGAGGAGCTGCTCGTGGGCGAGTCGTTGCTCGATCTCGGCTCCTGCTTCGGCTTCTTCGCGCTGCGCGCCGCCCGCCGCGGGTGGCGCGTCACGGCCTCGGACCTGTGCCCCGGCACCATGGCGCTGCTCGCGCGGGTCGCGCCCGACCTGGGCGCACCGCTGCGCACCGTCGCCGGAGACGCGGCCGCGACGGGCCTGCCCGACGGTTACGCGGACACTGTCACCGCCCTGCACCTCCTCGAGCACGTGTCGCCCGCGGCCGGGCGCGCGATCCTCGCCGAGGCGGTGCGGCTGGCCCGCCGCCGGGTGATCGTCGCGGTGCCCTACGAGGACGAGCCCGACGCGCGGTACGGGCACGTGCGGAGCTTCACGGCGACGACGCTGCGTGAGCTCGGCGCCGCGACCGGCCTCGCCTTCGCGGTCACCGAGCACCACGGCGGGTGGCTCGTGGTCGACCGGTGACGCCGCCTAGATGATCCCGCGCTTGCTGGCCTCGTACGCGGCCTCGGTGCGGCGGCTCACGCCCAGCTTGCGCAGCAGATTGCTCACGTGGAACTTCACGGTCGTGGGGGAGATGAACAGCTGCTCGCCGATCCGGGTGTTGGAGTGGCCCTTCGCCAGCAGGCGCAGCACCTCCAGCTCGCGAGCGGTGAGCGTGTCGTCGGGCGCTCCACCCGCCAGCGTCCTCACCACGGCGACCGCGGTGCGCGAGTCGAAGGCGCTCTGCCCCCGGGTCACCGAACGGATGGCGCTCACCAGCTCCGTGGTGTCCACGTCCTTGACGACGTAGCCACGCGCGCCGGCCTGGACCGCCTCGACCACGAGCCGCTCGTCGAGGAAGGTCGTGAGCACGAGCAGCCCGATCTCCGGGTGCGCGGCCGTGAGATCCCGGCACAGGCTCAGGCCCTCCAGCTCCGAGCCGCCCGATAGCTTCAGGTCGATCACCATCACGTCGGGCCGCACGTGCTCCGCCACCGCGCGGGCCTCGGCGCGCGACACCGCCTCTCCCACGACTTCCAGATCGGGCTCGCGCTCCAGCACCGACCGCAGCCCCTGCCGCAGGATCGCGTGGTCGTCGACCAGCACCAGCCGCGACCGCTCCGCCGTCCGTTCCCGGGTCTCCGTCACGACTCCTCCTCCACCGGTAGTGCCACCTGCACGCGGACCCCGCCGATCCGCGACCGCCGGATCGACAGCCGCCCACCGCATTCGGCGGCGCGCGCCGCCATGTTCGCGAGCCCGCGACCGTGGCCGTCGAGATCGCGCTCCCGGCTGGCCGCGAGCGCGGTGCGCAGGGCGGCGGGATCGCCGGTGCCGTCGTCGTCGACGGCGAGCTCGACGACGTCCGGTCCGTAGCGCAGCGAGACCACAGCGCGGCTCGCGCCCGCGTGGACCGCGACGTTGAAGAGGGCCTCGCCCGCGATCCGCAGCAGCGCGTGCTCGACGGCCGCGCGCAGTTCCCGGGCTTCGCCGCGCACCCGGACCGAGACGGTCAGCTCGTCGGGCTCGTGCACCACGCCGAGGCGGCGCAGCATCTCGGGCAGCGCCGCGTCCTCGTGGTCGTGGCTGTTGCCCAGCGTGTAGATCGCGGCGCGCAGCTGCTCCACGCCGCGTCGCGTCATCTCCTTGGCGAGGTCGAGCCGCTCGGCGCGTTCGGCCGCCGGGATGTCGCTGCGGCACACCTCGATCTGCATGCCCGCGGAGAGCACGGCCTGGGTGACGCTGTCGTGGAGTTCGCGGGCGATGCGGTGGCGCTCGTCGTCGAGGACGCGCTGCCGCTGGGCCACGCCGAGCTCGCGCTGCGTGCTGACGAGCTCGGCGTTGCGCACCGCGAGGTCGGCGGCGGTCCGGCGGGCCTGGGCGTGCGCCTGCTCCGACCGCGTCAGCAGCGTCGCGATGCCCTCGTACAGCGCCGCGTTGTGCAGTGCGACCGCGGTCTGGCTCGCCAAGATGCTCAGCACGGCCGCGTCGGTGCCGTCCAGCTCGCGTCCCTCGGGCACCCACGCGGCGATCGCGCCGACCACGGCACCGTCGAGCACGAGGGGCACGAAGGCGTGCCGGCCCTCGAGCGACGTGCGGTCCGAGACCGTGGCGGGGTCGCGGATCCGTTCGAGGCAGTCGACCACCTCGTACGGGAGGGGCGGGCCGGTCACCCGGTCCACGAGGTAGGGGATGCCGTCCGGGCCGAGCACGAGGCGCCGCATGCCCGCGGCCGTGAGGCGGCCGTCGGTGAGCGCGAAGACCACCCAGTCGGCGCGCAGGTGCTCCCGCGCCACCTCCGCGACCGAGCACACCAGTGTCTCCGGCCCCTCGACGGTCCGCACCAGGGCGCCCGCGATGAGGTCCAGCGCGTGCAGGACGCGCTCCGCGCGCTCGACCGCTCCCCGGTACTGCGGGTAGTAGCTGCTCTTGCCCGACCGGAGCCCGGTGAGCGCGGCGAGGTCCGACTCGGCGGTCACATCGCCGCCCGGAACAGCTCGGTGATCTCGCCGACCGTCGCGGCCCGCGGGTTCGTGGTCATGCACGAGTCCTCGAGGCTCTGCGCCGCCAGCCGGGGGAGGACGTCCTCGGGGACGCCCAGTTCCGACAGTCCCCGCGGGACGCCGACCTCCCGCGCCAGCTCCTCCACCCGGTCGGCCACGGCGGCGGCCGCCTCCGCGGGCGGCGCGTGCTGCGCGTCGAGGCCCATCCCGGCGGCGATCGCCACGTAGGGCGCGGGGTCCGCGGCCGCGTTGAACCGCACGACGTGCGGCAGCAGGATGCCGTTGATCACCCCGTGCGGCTTGTCCAGCAGCCCGCCCACCTGGTGGCTCATCGCGTGCGCGGCCCCGAGGATCGCGTTGGTGAAGGCCATCCCCGCCTCCAGGCTGGCCTGCGCCATCACCAGGCGGGCGGAGATGCTGCGCGGGTCCGCCATGCTGGCGGTGAGCGACTCGGACACAAGGCCCACGGCCCGCAGCGCGTGGTGATCGGTGAGCGGGTTGTGGGCCAGCGAGACGTACGCCTCCACGCCGTGCGTGAGCGCGTCGAGGCCGCTCGCGGCGCCCAACCACTCCGGCATCGTGGTCAGCAGCCGCGGGTCGATGACGGTGACGTCGGGCACCAGGGCCCGGCCCAGGATGGTGACCTTGGTGGCCCGCTCGGTGTCGGTGACGATGCAGAACTGGGAGACGTCGGCGCCGGTGCCCGCGGTCGTGGGCACCATGACGGTCGGCGGGATGGGGCGGGTCACCCGGTCCACGCCCACGTAGTCCAGGATCCCTCCGCCGTTGGTGGCGAGGATCGCCACGCCCTTCGCCGCGTCCATGACCGAGCCGCCGCCGATCCCGAGCACCACGTCGCAGCCGGCCTCGGCGTACCGCTCGAAGGCCGCGGCGACCTCGTGGTCCTTCGGATTCGGCGTCACGGCGCTGAAGACCTCGGGCCGCAGGCCCGCGTCGCGCAGGTGCCCGAGGAGCTCGTCGACCCAGCCGGCCTCGATCAGCCCCGGGTCGGTCACCAGCAGCGGGCGGACCGCGCCGAGGCGGACCGCCGCGTGCGCGGCCTCGCCGAGGGAATCGACGCCGAAGACGATCTCCGGGGCGTGGAACTTGACGGTGCGCGGCACCTCGCGCGAGACCAACGGCACCATCGCGGTGCGGTGATCGAGATCGTTCGCGGCGCGATCATCGAGGTGGGTCACGGGGCTGCTCCTCACCGGATCGATGTGACCCATGTTACGTCAGCCCGGGAGGCCGCCGGCGGGCCGTTCGCAGGGGCGGGTACCTGCCCGATCGGGTAGGTGCGCCGTCAGCGCAGCGCGTTCCCGAGCTCCGCCGCCCGCTCGATCAGCTGGTCCGCGTCGCGCGCCGTGACCACCGCGTCGCAGTGCTCGCGGTACGCGGGCATCGCGCACGTCGCCTGCGCCCAGTACCGCTCCGGCTCCGGTGTGATCCACGCCAGCCGGTGCACGCGTCGCCGCAGCTCCGCGAGGTCGCCGGCGCCGTCGGGCAGGCCGCCCGAGCGCCCGTCGCCGACGATGAGGACCGACGTGCGCCGGGTGAGGCCGGCGGGCGCCGCGAGGAGCTCCGCGAAGACCCGCCCGTAGTCGCTGGACGCCTCGAGGTCGATCTCCGGGTCGGCCAGGACCTGTGCGAGGGCGTCGTCGCCCGCGCCGGGCAGCAGGGCCTCGGTCACGTCCACGGGGCGGTCGACGAAGCCGTAGACCTCGCACCGGGCGGTGCGCCGCCGGATCGACTGCGCGAGGCGCAGGACGAACGCGGTCACCGGGCGCACCGACAGCGAGACGTCCGCGAGGATCAGCAGGCGCAGCCGGTCGGGGCGGGGCACGCGGGTCGCGAGGCGGAACGGAACGCCGTCCGTGCGCTGCGCCGTCCGGGCGGTCGCGCGCAGGTCGAGCCGCCCGTGGCCGTGGTAGCGCACCCGCTCCCGCGGCGCCCCGCGCATGCGGCGCAGCACCTCGTGCACCGCGAGCTCCAGCTCGGCGTGGGGCCGCGATTCGACCTCGCCCGGCGGCCCGGGCGGGACCGGGCCCGCCGCGGCCAGGGCCTCGACGAAGGCGCTCAGCGCCGCGGCCAGCCGGTCGGCGGTGGCCTGCGTCAGCTCCTGCTCCGGCCCGGCGTCGGCGTACACCCGGCTCGGGTCGTAGCGGTCCAGCCACGCCAGAATCGCCGCCGGATCGTCCCAGCGCAGCGCGCCGGACGCGGCCATCGCGGCACCGTCGGACAGCGCCCCGACCTCGGCGGTCCCGGCCCGCGCCACGTCGAGGGTGTAGCTCACGCCGCGGCGACCCCCGTCCTCCCCGGAGACGGCGAGCTCGCCGTCCGCCGCCGACGTCACCGAGAAGTCGTCGTCGTCCTTGTGCGGGTTGAAGCCCTCCTCGGCCTCCGGGGTGTCCACGACGAGATCCCCGACCTCCGCCGCCCGCTCGTTGTAGTCGGCGTAGCGGCCCACCTCCCCGTCGGGATCGAGGACGAGGTCGTCGGGCAGGTCGCCCGTCAGCGCCGCGGGCGCCGGCGTCCGGTCCGGGGCGTCGACGGTGCCGGGGGCGGCCGCGAAGAGCTCGGCGAAGGCCGCATCGAACCCGGCGTCCTCGTGCGCGTACTTGACGCAGGTCGCGCGAAGCCCAGCGCCGAGCCGCGCCCGGTCGCGCGCCCCGTACAGCGCGAGCACGCGGCGCACCTCGATCACCTCGGCGGGGGAGGCGCCCACGCCGTGCGCGCGCAGCCGCGCGCCGAAGGCCGCGGCGACGACGTCGAGCAGGCCCGCCGTCTCAGTTGCCGCCACGGCCCCGGCCCCCGTGCCCCCGGAAGACGGCCGTCGTGGTGTTGGCGGGATCGGCCGCCACCGTCGTCCGGTCCGGCCGGCCCGTCGCCTCCGCCGGACCCGACGGTGCGCCGCCTTTCCGCGTGCGCACCAGCTCCACGTCCGTGGAGTACTTCAGGAGCGCGGCGTAGAGCAGCTCGGGGCGCTCGGCCGCCGTGGTGCCGGTGCCGGCCAGGACGGCGGCGATCCGGGCCGCGTCGATCACCTCCGAGATCGACGGGCTCTTGCGCAGCGGCAGGTCCCGCAGCTCGCCCGCGAGCGCGACCACCTCGGCGATCGCGGCGGGTTCCACCTCGGGCGCGCGGGCGGCGACGATGTCGCGCTCGCGGCCGGCGGCGGGGTAGCCGAGGTGGTAGTGCAGGCAGCGGCGCTTGAGTGCGGCGCTGAGCTCGCGGGTGTCGTTGGAGGTCAACACGACCCACGGCCGGGTGCGGGCGGTGAAAGTGCCGATCTCCGGCACCGTCACCTGGTTCTCCGCCAGCACCTCGAGCAGCAGCGCCTCCATCGACTCCTCGGTGCGATCCACCTCGTCGACCAGCAGCACCACCGGCTCCTCGGACAGGATCGCCGCGAGGAGGGGCCGCGCCGCGAGGAAGGTCTCCGAGTAGAGCCCGAAGTCCTTGGCGGCCAGGTGCGCCGACGCCTCCTCCAGGGTGTCGAAGGCCGCCAGATCGGTGCCGATCCGGTCCCGCAGCATCTGCACGTGCAGCAGCTGTCGCGCGTAGTCCCACTCGTAGAGGGCGCGGCTGTCGTCGAGCCCCTCGTGACACTGGAGCCGGATCAGGCGGCGGCCGGCGACCTCCGCCAAGGCCTTCGCCAGCTCGGTCTTGCCGACACCCGCCGGCCCCTCCAGGAGCAGGGGCCGGCCGAGCACCGTCGCCAGGTGGACCACGGTGGCCAGGTCGGGGTCCGCGATGTAGTCCGCTCCGCGCAGCGCCGCCCGCAGCGCGGGCCCATCGGCGAATCCCGTCTCCTCCGTAGGTTTCTCGATCATGGTCACCGTGGTCATGGCCGTCTCCTCCCTGGTGGCGTCAGTACGTGCCGTTGATGCAGTGGTCCACGACCGGGATCATCGAGGAGACCGTGACCTCGCGCGGATTGCCCGGCGTGCACCAGTCGTCCTGGATGTGCTCCGAGATCGCCAGCACCGACTTCTCGTCGCCCTTGATCACCTCGCCGCGGCCGGCGTACTTGCCCGAGTTCATCTGGTTCTTGTCGTACGAGTCGGTGCGGATCTGCCCGAAGTTGTCGGGGATGCCGACGTCCTTCGCGAGCCGGATCGCCGCCTCCACCGCGGCGTCCGCGGCCTGCACCGTGGTCATGTTGCGGGTGTCGACGCCCATCGCGACGGCGATCTCGGCGTACCGCTCGTAGCGCGAGGGCAGGTTGTACTCCCACACGCGGGGCAGCGCGATCGCGTTGTTAAGGCCGTGGTGGCTGTCGAAGAAGGCGGAGACGGCGTGCGAGATCGAGTGCACGATGCCCAGACCGCCCGAGTTGAAGGCCTGCGCCGAGATGTACTGCGCGTTCATCATGCCCTCGCGGGCCTTGAGGTTGCGCGGCTCGAACGTGGCCTCGCGCAGGTTCTTCGCGACCAGCTCGATCGAGTACAGGGCGTTGCCCAGCGACGGCGCGAAGTCCAGCCGCGAGACGTAGGGCTCGCTGCCGTGCGCCAGCACGTCGAAGCCGCAGTACGCCGTGAAGTGCTGGGGGCACGAGTAGTACAGCAGCGGGTCGTCGATCGCGAGCGTCACGATGGAGGCCTCGTCGAAGGCCACCCACTTGTGCGGCTTGTCCATGTCGGACGTGTCGGTGATGACGTACGCCCACGAGGTCTCCGAGCCGGTGCCGGCGGTGGTGGAGACGGCGATGTGCGGCGGGTTCTTCTTGTTGGTGGACTTGGCGAAGCCCTCGAACTCGTTGATGTTGCGGCCGTCGTGCGCGATGACCACGCGGGCGCCCTTGGCGGCGTCGTGGCTGGAGCCGCCGCCGACGGAGATGATGCTGTCGCACTTCTCCTTCTCGTACATCGCCGCGGCCTCCATGACGTTGTAGTCCTTGGGGTTCGACTCCACCTTGTCGAACAGGACCACCTCGACGCCCTGGTACTCGATCTTGCCGATGAGCTCCTCGATGATGCCCGAGCCGCGGAGGCCGGTGGTCACCAGCAGGGCGCGCTTGAAGCCGAGGTTCTTGGCCTCCACGCCGATGATGTCGTGCGCGCCGACGCCCATCAGCGCGCGGGGGAAGGGGTGGAACTCCTTGATCGGGAAGTCCCAGATCTGATTCAGCTCGATGGCCATGTCGTCTCTCCTGCGTCTGCGGTCCGGTGAGATGGCGTGATCCATCTCACAGGCACACTGTGGGCGCGGAAAGGAGTGGGTGGGAGGGCTTGTGGGCGAAACCGTACGGTCGCCGGTCCCGACCCGTCCGGTCGGGTAGGTACGCGACCGGCCCGACCGGCGGGTCAGCGTGCGCCGGCGCGGAGGTAGTGGCCCGTCTGCTGATCGCGGCCGTAGCCGGGGACGAACTCGCCGAGCCGGAAGACGACTCGGCCGCCGATGCCGGTGGCGACCACGGTCGCGTCGTTGCGGTTGACCATGCGGGAGAGGTCGTCGAAGAAGGGCGCCTCCGCCTCGTTGTAGGCGTCGACGGTGTCGTCGAGCCGCTCCGGATCGACGACGACGAAATCGGCGCGGTCTCCCTCGCGGAGGAATCCGGCGTCGAGCCCGAACCAGGTCGCGAGCTCGCCGGTGAGCCGGTGGACGGCACGGCCCAGCGGGAGCACCGTGCGGCCCGCTTCCTCGGCGTCGCGCATCCGCTTGAGGAAGCGCAGCGGGAAGTTGTAGAAGGCCATGTTGCGCAGGTGCGCCCCCGCATCGGAGAAGCCGAGTTGGAAGTTCGGGTCCGCCGCCATCTCGTCGAGCACGGCGGGGCGGTGGTTGCCGACCGTCGTGGTCCAGCGGACGTTCTTCTCGCCGTTCTCGACCAGGACGTCGAGGAAGGCGTCGAGCGGGGCGACGCCCCGCTCCTCGGCGATGTCCGCGAAGTTCCGGCCGATCAGCGAGGCGTCCGGGCACTCGACGATGACGGCCTCGCGGAAGTCCTTGTGCCACAGACCGGGCTTGTGCTTCTTGAGGGCGAACTCGCGCCGGAACCGCCGCCGGTAGTCGGTGTCGGCCATGAGCGCGTTGCGCTCGAGCTGGTCCCGGATGTGCAACGCGGCGGTACCGCGCCGAACTCCTCGAAGACGGGCAGATCGATGCCGTCCGAGTAGAGGGTGAAGGGCAGGGGGAGGTGCTGGAAGGAGACTCGGGACCGGAAGATCCGGTTGCCCAGCGCGGCGGCGCGGCTGAGGAATCGGTGCGCGCCGGGGGCGGACTTCGAATCCGCGGCGACCAGCAGCGACGTCCGGACGGGGCGTCCCGGCGACAGGCGGTCGCCGGAGGCGAGGAAGAACATCACGGCCGTGAGCGGATTGTTGATGTTCGGCGCGCTCTGCAGGATCCGGCCGCGCTTGCGCAGGACGTTGATGAGGTGCCACCGCTCGTGCCACCAGGCGTAGGTGGACGGCAGTGCGCGGGAGCGGTAGCGGTCACCGTCGAGCTTGTCGATGGGCGCGTCCATCCCGGACATGCCCAGCATGCCGGCGTCGAGGGCGCGGTCGAGCATCTCGGCCATCCGGCGCAGTTCCGCGCGGGACGGCAACGACCAGGTGTCCGTGGCGCGGCGCAGGCCCATCACCGCGGTGCGCAGGTCCGAGTGGCCCAGGAAGGAGGCGATGTTGGGTCCCAGGGGCAGGGAATCGAGGCGTTTGACGTACCCCTCGGGCTCGGTCCAGTCCTGGAAGTCCTCCAGGGCCGCGATGACGTGCTTGCGGGGCACGGCCTCGACGCGGCTGAACAGGTCGGCGGCGTCCTCGGCGCGGGCGTAGACCGTCGACATCGAGCAGCAGCCCAGGACGGCGGTGGTGACGCCGTGCCGGACGGACTCGCCGAGGCCGGGATTGAGGAGGATCTCGGCGTCGTAGTGCGTGTGGATGTCGACGAAGCCGGGGAGGACCCATTTCCCGCGGGCGTCGATCACCTCGGGGCAGCCGGCCTCGTCGAGCGGCTCGCGCGCGACGGTGGCGACGCGGTCGCCGATGATGCCGAGGTGGGCCGGCCGCGGCTCCGCACCGGTGCCGTCGAACCACAGCCCGTCGCGGATGATGAGGTCGTAGCGCATGGGGCTCCCCGCTCGTCGTGTGACGATTGCGAGCCTAATCGATTCGGCGCTCGCGCGCCGGGCCCCGGCGGGATCGGGGCCCGGCGCGGGGGAGGTCAGCGGGCGGCGACCAGGTGACGCTCGGTGGCGGCGGTCAGCTCGTCGAGCAGCGCGGCGAGCTCGGCCGGGCGGCGGTCGATCGGGGCGAACGCGCCGGCACCGTCGAAGTCGGTGAACAGGCCCAGGCTGACCTGCGAGCGGGCGTCGACCATCGAGAAGTTGGCGGTGATCTGGCGCCAGTGCTCCACCGCGCGGACGCCGCCGTCGGCGCCGTAGGCGACGAAGCCGACGGTCTTGCCGGCCCACTCGGGACCGATCGAGTCGAAGGCGTTCTTGAAGGCGCCGGGGATCGAGTGGTTGTACTCGGGGGTGACGAAGACGAAGCCGTCCTGGGCGTCGACGGCCTCGCCCCACGCGGTGACCGCGGCGCTGTCGTACTGCCGGTTCGCGGCGCCCGGCACGGTGGCGGAGGTGAGCAGCGGGACGTCGAAATCCTTGAGGTCCAGCACGGTGACCTCGACGCCGTCGCGCGCCGCGGCGGCCGCGGCGACCCACTGGCCGACCTGCTCGGCCTTGCGGCCGTCGCGGATGGAGCCGAGGATGATGCCGATCTTCATGGGGGTCCTTTCGACGGGGTTGCCGCCCGCTCGGGCGTGCTGTCCACCGTAGCGGAACGGACCGCGGTCCGCTAGGCGGGGCGAGGTGTATTCGGCACAATCGGTCACATGGCAGACGATCCGGTTCTCGAGCAGGTCGGCCCGCGGCTGCGCGCGATCCGGCAGGAGCGCGACATCACCCTGACCGCAGTCGCCGAGGCGACGGGCATCTCCGTGAGCACGCTCTCACGGCTGGAGGGCGGCACGCGCAAGCCCACGCTGGAGCTGCTGCTGCCGCTCGCGCGCACCTACGGCCTGCCGCTCGACGAGCTCGTCGACGCGCCCGAGACCGGTGACCCGCGCGTGCGGCTCAAGCCGCAGCGGCACGGGGACCGCACCATCGTCCCGCTCACCCGCCGCGCCGGCGGCCTGCGCACCTTCAAAGAGGTCATCCGGCCGCGACCGGGCGAGGGGGTCGCGCCGACGCCGGTCTCGCACCCCGGCTACCACTGGGTGTACGTCCTCGACGGTGCCCTGCGCCTGATCCTCGGCGAGAAGGAGATGGTGATCAAGCCCGGCGAGGTGATCGAGTTCGACACCCGGTTGCCGCACTGGTTCGGCAGCGCCGACGGGAAGCCGGTGGAGTACCTCGGCATCTACGGCCCGCAGGGTGAACGCGCGCACCACGTGAGCAGGGCCGGCGGACCGGAGTGAGCCTCCAGGTCACTCGTTGCTGAGGCCGGTGGCCTTGCGGAGGTGACTGACGCCCGGCAGCTTGTTGACGCCGCGCTGCACGTCGCTGAGTTTGTTGGTGACGTCGACGAGGGGAGGCAACACGGCGTCGAGCGTGTTGAGGGCCGGATCGGCGACGGCGGTGAGCCGCTCGACCCGGTCGATGACGTTGTTGGCGCGCTCGATCATGTCGGCCATCGCGAGCATCACCTTGGGCAGCTCGGCGATCAGCTCGATGGTGTCGGGTGGGATGGTGCTGAGCTTGCTGACGCTGGTCACCGTGCGGCCGGTGTTGTCCATCGCCTTGCCGGCGGCGGACCGCACGGAGTCGACCAGGTCGTTGACCGATTCGCTGATGCTGGGTGGGGCCTTCGGGGGCTCCGGCTTTCTCGCCATGTCTCGATCATCGCCCGTCCGGCGGCCCGGCACGGGGATTTGGCTAGAGCGACGCGCCGAATCGTTCCACGGCGGCGCGGGCGGTGCGCAGGCCCTCGCTGTCGGCACCGTCGACGGTGACCTCGCCCGAGGGGAGGAGGGTGACCTCGCCGATCGAGTCGCCGGTGGTGTTCACGCGGACGGCCCAGGCGTAGGCCTCATCGGCCAGCCAGGCGTCGGGGCGCAGTTCCGTGAGGTACCACGCCCCGACGTTCAGGCCGATCGGGTCCAAGGAATCAGGCCTCGTCGGACTTGATCTCGAGCAGGACGGTGCCCTGCGTGACGGCGGTGCCGGGCTCGACGGCCAGGCCGGTCACGATGCCGTCCTTGTGCGCCGCGACCGGGTTCTCCATCTTCATGGCCTCGAGCACCACGACGAGGTCGCCGGCGCTGACCTGCTGGCCGTCCTCGACGGCCACCTTGACGACGGTGCCCTGCATGGGCGCGGTCACGGAATCGCCCGTGGCGGCCACGCCGGCGCCGCGGTCGCGGGTGCGCGCCTTCGGCTTGCGGCGGATCACGCCGGCGCCGCCGGCCGCGCCGCCACCGCCCAGCGAGAGCTCGCCGGGCAGCGAGACCTCGACGCGGCGGCCGTCGACGACCACGACCACGTTCTGGCGGGGCAGCGAGTCGTCCTCCTCGATGGCCTGGCCACCGGTGTACGGCTCGATCGGGTTCTCCCAGTCGGTCTCGATCCACTTGGTGTAGACCTCGAAACCGTTCTCGTCGCCCACGAACGCCGGGTTGGAGACGATGTGGCGGTGGAACGGGATGACCGTCGCGAGGCCCTCGACCTCGAACTCGGCCAGCGCGCGCCGCGAGCGCTCCAGCGCCTCCTGGCGGGTCGCGCCGGTCACGATGAGCTTGGCGAGCATCGAGTCGAACTGGCCGCCGATGACGTCGCCCTGGTCCACGCCGGAGTCGACGCGCACGCCGGGGCCGGTGGGCTCGCGGTACACGCTGATCGGGCCGGGGGCCGGCAGGAAGCCGCGGCCGGCGTCCTCGCCGTTGATGCGGAACTCGAAGCTGTGACCGCGGGGAGTGGGATCCTCCGTGATCGTCAGCTCCTTGCCCTCGGCGATGCGGAACTGCTGGCGCACGAGGTCGATGCCCGCGGTCTCCTCGGTGACCGGGTGCTCGACCTGCAGGCGGGTGTTGACCTCGAGGAAGCTGACGAGGCCGTCGGCGGCGACGAGGAACTCGACGGTGCCGGCGCCGTAGTAGCCCGCCTCACGGCAGATGCGCTTGGCCGACTCGTGGATGGAGGTGCGCTGCGCCTCGGTGAGGAACGGCGCGGGCGCCTCCTCGACCAGCTTCTGGAAGCGGCGCTGCAGCGAGCAGTCGCGCGTGCCGGCGACCACGACGTTGCCGTGCTGGTCGGCGATGACCTGCGCCTCGACGTGGCGGGCCTTGTCGAGGTAGCGCTCGACGAAGCACTCGCCGCGACCGAAGGCCGCGACGGCCTCGCGGGTCGCCGACTCGAACAGCTCGGGGATCTCCTCGATGGTGTACGCGACCTTCATGCCGCGGCCACCGCCGCCGAACGCCGCCTTGATGGCGACGGGCACGCCGTACTCCTGCGCGAAGGCGACGACCTCGTCGGCGTCCTTGACCGGGTCCTTGGTGCCGGGCGCCATCGGGGCCTCGGCGCGCTCGGCGATGTGCCGCGCGGTGACCTTGTCGCCCAGGTCGCGGATCGAGGCCGGCGACGGGCCGATCCAGGTCAGGCCCGCGTCGATGACGGCCTGCGCGAAGTCGGCGTTCTCCGAGAGGAAGCCGTAGCCGGGGTGGATCGCGTCGGCGCCGGACTTGGCGGCGGCGTCGAGGATCTTGTCGAAGACGAGGTAGGACTCGGCCGAGGTCTGGCCGCCGAGGGCGAACGCCTCGTCGGCGAGGCGCACGAACTTGGCGTCGGCGTCGGGCTCGGCGTACACGGCGACGCTGGTCAGGCCGGCGTCCCGGGCGGCGCGGATGACGCGGACGGCGATCTCACCGCGGTTGGCGATGAGTACCTTCTCGATCTTCTTGTCAGCGTGGGCTGCCACTCAAGTCTCCTCGTTCCGTTGCGGCGCGCAGCGGCGCGCCGCCCTTACATGTCCCGTCCGGGCGCAACTCCTGACGAGTGTATGCCTACTCACTTGTGGCGGAGCCGACAGTCCCCTCGCGGTTTCGGTTACCCACGAGTAACCGTCGCATCGCCTATTTCGGTCAACAACGAACGTAGCGCGCCGAGGTACAGAGTGATACTCCGGCGTGCCGTGTCGAAGCCGGGGAAGCGCGCCGCCACGTGCAATCCGGAGGGGGTGCGCAGCATCCAGAGGTAGACGTCGTCGATCGAGTAGTCCCGCGAGCGCAGCGCCCCGGCCCCGCCGGCGTCGTTGACGTCCGACCCCGGGGCCGAGCGCGTGTCCATGAAGGAGACGACGAACCGGGGCGGCGGCGCCTGGGAGCGACCGGGCTCGTCGGCGAGGACCTCGCCGATGCGCAGGTAGGGCAGGGTGCTGCCGGCCTTCGAGTGCTTCCATGCGGATTGCGCCCGCTGGGCCAGCTCGCCGAAGGTCCGGGTGCCGGTGGTGTCGAGCCGGAAGGGCGCGATGCCGACGAACCAGCCGAGCGCCGCGATCCACTGCTCGGCGTCGCGCGTGTGGCGGGTGACGGCGCACCGGAAGACCGGTCCGAAGCCGAGGTCGGTGTTGATCTTCGCCATGCATGCGAGCACGCCCGTCACCAGCGAGGCGCCCGACTCGGAGCACACGCGGGTGAAGTTGTTGGACCGGTCGTCGTCGAGCAGGTGGAAGTTCAGCGCCCCCTGCGGCAGCCGGGGCACCCCGTCCGGATCGCGGCTCAGGGCGGCCCGCGTCTCGTCCGCGAGCACCTTCGCGCTGAGCGGCAGCAGCGGCATGGGGAAGGGGTCGGGTTTGAAGCCGGTCTCGCTGAGGTACTCGTCCCACATCAGCGCCGCCGGGTGCGTCGCGCCGGCCCGGTCCGCCGATTGCCGGTCGGTGTCCGAGTAGTTGACGTAGCTGCCGGTGGGGAGGAGCCGCGGCTGCTCGCCGTGCACGGCCTCGCGGTAGAACTCGCGCAGCTCGTACGGGCTGAGGATGAGGGAGTAGCCGTCGAGCAGGGAGTGATCCGCGGCGAAGAACAGGGTGAACGAGTCCTCCCGCGCCACGGTCGAGAACATGTAGGCCGGCCAGGTCAGCGGGGCCGTCGACCGGTCGAACTCGCCCAGCAGCTGTTCGGCGAGGGGGCCGGTGGACCGGTAGGTGCCGATCGCCTTGACCCGCAGGTCGACGGTGGCGGTCTGCGCGCTCCGGCGGCGCGGCCGGTCGTCCTCGAGGAAGACGTGGGTGCGCAGCACCTCGTGCCGGTCGATCCACGCGCGCAGCGCCGTGCGCATCCCGGGGATGGAGAGCGGCTCGTCGAACTCGATGCCCAGGCCCAGCCACGACTCGCGGCCACCGTCGATGTGCCGGCGCTGCAGCACCGACTGCGCGCCCCGCAGGTGCGCCTCGTGCACGTGCGAGGTGGCGCGCGGGTCGTCGCGCCAGCGCGCGGCCGGACCCGTGGTGGGGATCCAGTTGCGCAGTTCACCCGGGCGCAGCGGGTACGCGTCCAGTTCGGTGAATTGCACGGCGGGCTCGCTCGAAGGACCGGGCTACCCGGCGAGCCGGCGCTTGATGCGGGCGAGCATCGCCGACATGCCGCGCAGGCGCAGCGGGCTGACCACGGCGTCGAGGCCGAGGGCGTGGTGGAAGTCGTCGGGCACGGCGACGATCGCCGCGGCCGGCTGCCCGTCGAGGCCCTGCGCCAGGATCGACGCGAAGCCGCGGGTGGTGGGCGCCTCGGGCGGGGCGCTGAAGTACAGCCGGACCGCCTGGGGATTCGAGGCGTCGACGTCGAGGAACAGCGGCGACTGGCATTCCGGGACGGGCTCCATCGCCGCCGCGGTCAGGTGCTCGGGCAGCTCGGGAAGCTCCCGCGAGAACTCCAGGAGCAGTTCGAGCCGGTCCTGCTCGCCGACCCCGGCGAAGTCGTCGACGATCTCCGCCAGGGGCGCGGGCAGGGCGCTCATGCGCCGGGCGCGGCGCCGGGCTCCTCGCCGCGCACGATGGGGGCCCGCACGGTGTTGCCCCACTCGGTCCACGAGCCGTCGTAGTTCTTGACGTCCGTGAAGCCGAGGAGGTGGGTGAGCACGAACCACGTGTGGCTCGAGCGCTCGCCGATGCGGCAGTAGGCCGTCACCGGCGACTGCGGATCGAGGCCGCCGTAGACCTCGGTGAGGTCGGCGTGAGGGAGGAACCGGCCGTCCTGCCGGGCCGCCTTCGCCCACGGGATCGACACCGCGGTGGGGATGTGGCCGCCGCGCAGGGCGCCCTCCTCCGGGTAGTCGGGCATGTGGGTGCGCTCGCCGGTGTACTCCTGCGGCGACCGCACGTCGACGAGGGCGCGCGTGCCGATGTCGGCGCGCACCTGATCGGCGAAGGCGCGGATGACCGTGTCGTCGCGCTCGACGACGGGGTAGTCGCTGCGCGGGTACTCCGGCTGCTCCAGCGAGACGTCGCGGGCGTCGCTGATCCACTTGTCGCGGCCACCGTCGAGTAGGCGCACGTCCGGGTGCCCGAAGAGGGTGAACACCCACAGCGCGTACGCGGCCCACCAGTTGGACTTGTCGCCGTAGATGACGACGGTGTCGTCGCGGCTGATGCCCTTGGCCCGCATGAGTTCCGCGAACTGCTCGCCGGTGATGTAGTCGCGCGTCACCGGGTCGTTCAGGTGCAGGTGCCAGTCCACCTTCTGCGCGGTCGGGATGTGCCCGATGTCGTAGAGGAGCACGTCCTCGTCGGACTCGATCACCTTGAGCCCGGGCACCCCCAGGTGCCCGCTCAGCCAGTCCGCGGTGACGAGGCGCTCGGGGTGTGCGTAGTCCTGCAGTTCCGCGCTCGGATCGGTCTCGATAGCCACGTCCGCCAGCCTAGCCCCCAGGCCGCCCGGCCGCGCCGCGGCGACCCCGGGCGGCGGCGTGTTCCTGCACTCAGTGGTGTGCGTAGTCGGGAATCGACCGCTCGACGACCCCGTGCAGGTCGGCGGCGGCCGCGAGGTTGCTCGCGACGAACAGCGAGGTCTCGGTCTCCGTGCCCGTCCACCCGACGTACAGGTACGGCGGTCGCGGCGGGGCGACCCGCCCGGGCAGCGCCGACCACGCCAGGCGGAACCAGGTCCGGTCCGCCGGGGTGCCGTCGGGTGCGCGGACCGGTGCCGGCAGGGCGCCGACGCCGGCGCAGGTGGTGACCGGGTGCGCCGGATCGGGCGGCGCGTCGATGAGTGAGGCCAGCGTGCGGCGCGGTAGCAGGGTGAGGAGGGGGCCGAAGGCGTCGTACTGCCCGGCGTCCGGCAACGCCCCCAGCACGCCCTTGACATCCGCGCGCAGGGCGACCACGCCCTCGGGACCCGCCGCCGGGTCGACGAGGAGCTCCGCGTCGACGATCGCGTTGCCGCGCAAGTCGCCGTCCTCGCGCCGGTTCACGGACAGGCCGAGGACGGCCTGCCCGTCGGGACGGACCCAGCCGAGTCCGGCGGCGATCCGCGCGGTGGCCCGGAACAGCAGGGTCGACTCGGTGCCGCCCGACGCGGCGGCGCGCGCGGCGAGGGCCGCGCGGTCGAGGTGCACGACCGCCCAGCGGTCGGTGCCGACGGGGTGCGCGGGTGCGGGACCGTCGTGATCGAGGCGTTCTCGCGCCAGACGGGCGGCGGTCGCCGCGGCCCGCGCGGCGGCGGGCAGCTCCCGCGCCGCCAGGGCCGCGTCGCGACGGGCGG
Source organism: Tsukamurella tyrosinosolvens (assembly GCF_900104775.1). NCBI lineage: Bacteria > Bacillati > Actinomycetota > Actinomycetes > Mycobacteriales > Tsukamurellaceae > Tsukamurella > Tsukamurella tyrosinosolvens. The sequence continues at coordinate 3,999,866 of NZ_FNSA01000003.1, read as the reverse complement.
CCCGGAGCGGGGGCGCGGCCTCGCGCGGGTACGGCAGGTCGCGGGGTGCGCCCAGCGCGGCCTCCGCGACGGCGGTCGCGGTGCCCACGCCGTCGGCGAGCACGTGCGAGACCACCAGGGTCACGGCGGATCCGCCCTCGGTCAGCGGCAGCACCCCCAGGTGCCAGCCCGGCCCCGACCAGGGGTCGATGGGCGCGGCGGCGCGTTCGTCGAGCCACCCGTCGATCGCCTCGCGCGGGCGCGGGACGGCCTCGACGGCGACCCGCGGCGCCGCGGTGGTCGCCACCCAGCGGTCCCGGCCGAAGGGCAGCGGGGAGTGGGCGATCCGGCGGCCCAGCAGTCCGCCGGTGAGCGCGGTGCGGAACCGCTCGAGCCCGGCGAGGTCGACGCCGTCGTCGTAGATCCAGGTCACCTGGATGAGTGAATTGCGGCCGGTCGCACGGGTGCCCGCGGCCGCGCCCTGATCGACGAACGCCAGCAGGTCGGCCGTCATGCGGCGGCTCCCGCGCCGACGAGACCGGCCTCGATCCGGTCCCGGATGCGCCGGGCGGCGTCGGGCGCGAGGGTGCCCGGCGCGTGCCGCAACTCGATCGACAGTCGGCCGTCGAAGGTGAGCGCGTGATGGTGCAGGCCGACGAGCGGGGCGAGCGCCTCGGGCGGTGCCTGCCGCACCAGGGCGCGGACCCGCTCGATGTCCACCTCGGAGCTGGTGTGGAAGTCCAGCACGGTCACGTCGTCCGGGGTCGACGGTGCCGGGATCGCGCCGATGTTGCTCAGCCGCACGGGGACCCCGCCGGTCACCGTGACCGGGGCGGCGCCGGCCAGGGCCGCCGCGACGGTGCCGTTCGCGAGGTCGGCGCGCAGGCCGTCCAGGACGGCGCGACCGATCTCCTCGGGCGTCGTGTCGCCGCGCACGGCGACGGGCACCGTCGACGAGCCGGCGAAGTTGGTGACCGCGGCGGCCGGGACGGCCGGCTCGGCGCGGGCCCGGAGGTCGACGGGGCTGAACACGGCGAGGGGGACCGGATCCTCGGCGGGGCGGTCGATCTCCGCGCGTTCGGCGGCGACGATGATCCCCGCGAGGAGCCCGTGCACGCTCAGGCCCGCGTCCTTGGCGCGGCGGCGCAGCGCCTCGGTCGCGGCGGCGTCGAGGCGGATCCGGTCGAACGCGAAGTCGCCGGCGTCGACGTCGGCGGGGGACGGCACCGTCGCGGTGGGGAGGACCTCGACCACGGATGGGTCCGGCGGGTCGCCTGCCGCGAGCCGCTCCGCGAGGTCCGTCGGCGCGGCCGGGAGGCCGGAGGGAGCTGCGGGCTCGGCGCCCGAGTAGAGCTCCCACAGGCGCAGATTCAGGAACAGCGCGTGGGCGCCGTCGGCGACGGCGTGACTCACCCCGAGCGTGACGCGGTGCAGGTCGCCGTCGGAGACGAGCTGTACCGCCGCGATCGCCCGCTCGGCGTCCACGCCGAGCCGCACGTCGCCGGGCGCGAAGGGCCGCAGGTCTACCTGGATCGGTGCGGCGTCCTTCTCGGGCGCCGCGTCCGGTGCGATCAGGTCGAAACCGAAGGCGTGCGCCTCGATCCGGCCCGCGAGCACGGGGTACTCCCGGCGCAGCGCCGCGTAGGCGCGGGCCAGGCGGCCCGCGTCGATCGGGCCGCGGACGGTGAAGCTGCCGCTGGAGGTGGTCCCCGTGAGCACGTACGGGATCTCGAGCGGTGTCAGGGCGCGTCGGGACATCTCACACCTCCAGCCCGGCGAGGGAGACCACATCGGCGGCGTCGAAGTCGACGGTGTCGGGCGCGGTCACCGCCGGAACGGTCCGCACGTCCACGCCGTCGTCCTCCGCGATCGACTCGATGATCGTCGCGGCACGGCGCGCGGGGATGTCGCCGAGGTCGATGAGCGACGAGATCCGCTGTGCGCGACGGCGGGTGGCCGGATCGAGCAGCAGGTCGAAAGCCGCGTGCAGGCGCTCCGCGGTGACGTTGCGCATCGGCAGGCAGGCGCCGACGCCGAGGTCGGTGACCCGCGCGCCCCAGAAGGGCTGGTCCGCGAGCACCGGGCAGATCAGCGTGGGCAGCCCGGCCCGCAGCGACGCGGCGGTGGTGCCGGCGCCGCCGTGGTGGACGGCGGCGGCGCAGTGCGGCAGGACCTCCGCGTGCACCACCTCGTCGACGACGCGGACGTGGTCGCCCAGGTCGGCGCCGACCAGATCGCTCCAGCCGGCGACGATGAGGCCGCGGCGCCCGCGCTCGGCGCAGACCCGGGCGAAGGTGCGCGCCATGCCGTCCGGGTCCGCGATCCGCATGCTGCCGAAGCCCCAGTAGATCGGGGCGTCGCCGTCCGTGAGCCAGGCCAGGAGATCGGCGTCGGTGCGCTTCTGCTCGCCCTGGCGCAGCCAGGCGTCGGCCGGGACCTCGAGGAAGCCGAGCATCGGCCGCGTCCGGCTGAACTCGGGAACCAGGTCCGGGGTGAGCGCGGGATCGTAGAGCTGCAGGTCGACGATCTCGTTGGCATCGCGGTTCTTGGCGCGCCGCGACCGGTACGGCGCCTCGCCCACCGACATCCGGTGGAAGTTCACCGCGGCCCGCACGTGGGTCCACGTGAAGGAGTCGCCGAGGGCCCACGTCGCGCGCTTGACCACGCGCGGCGACCGGGACAGCACGTCGCTGGTCAGGCCCGCGGGGGTGTACTGGGTCATGGGGTAGACGCTGTTGGTGGTGCCGGGGAAGAACCGGTAGCTGATGATCGTCGCGCCGCTGCGCCGCGTGATCGGCAGGGCGAAATCGACGGCGTCCGAATGGGTCAGCACCACGTCGGCATCGCGGCACACGGTCTCGGTCTCGCGGGAGATGGTCGCGATGTTGCGTACCAGCCAGCGCCCGTAGGCCCGCATCCGCTCGACCGGACGGTGGATCACGTCCCGGTAGTCGTCGTCGTAGTCCGGCACGAAGTCGTTGAGCCGGTGGGCGTCCAGGCCCGCCGACCGGATGAGCCGCACCAGCGGGTCGCCCATCGCGGCGATGGTCACGTCGTGCCCGCGGGCGCGCAGCGCGAGCCCGATCGCGATCGTCGGCTGGACGTCGCCGCGGCTCCCCATGGCGAGGATGCAGACCTTCATGTCAGTTCGTCCTTTCGACGGTCGGGTGGAGATCGGTTCGGGGGGCGACGGGGGCCGGGACGGCTCCCTCCGGAGCGGCGCCGGCGAGCGCGGCCCGGACGGGGCGCAGGAGCAGCAGCGTGAGCGGCAGCACCGGGACGGCGACCAGCAGCGGGATCACCTGACAGGCGACGACCGCGTAGTCGATCGGCAGGCTCAGCGCCGCCGTGACCGAGGCGGTGGTGCTGAGGACGACCGCCACGAGCCAGAGCGGGTCGACGGCACCGATCGCCCGGACGCAGGGCCGTTCGGTGCGGACGCGGCGGTTCCACTGCTGGGCGCGTCCGGCGTCGCCGCGGACGGTCAACCGCATCATGAGCGTCGCGACGGCCCGGCGTCGCAGGACCAGGCCGGCGGCGATCGCGACGGCCATGAGCGCGCCGATCGCGGTCTCCACCAGCAGGATCACGCGGGGGCTGCCGGAGATCGCGGCGGCGGTGATGGAGCAGGCGAGCAGGGTGAGGGTGAACAGCTCGAGCGGGTCGGTCGCGCGGCGCACGAGCGAACGCGCCAGGATGCGCACCGCCACCAGCGCGGTGCCGGCGACGAGGGCGAGGAGCTGCCCCGCGCCGACCAGATAGCGCAGCGCGAAGTACACGCCCAGTTGCAGGCCGACGTCGACGAGCAGCGCCACCGGCGGGGCCGGCGGCGACTCGGTGTCGGCGAGGGGGACGGTCATGCGGCGGTGCCGATCTCGAGCAGCGCGTGCACCCCGTCCTCGATCCGGTCCAGGAGGCGGGCGCGGACGGCACCGTCGAGCGTGCCGGGCAGGGCGCGCAGCTCGACCGAGAGGCGCCCGCCGAAGGTGGAGACCAGGTACGAGGTCCCGATGGGTGCGGCCGGGAGGCCGGGGCCCGTGTGGCCCGCGGCGTACTCGCGGATCCCGCCCGCGCTGCGGACGATCTGCGCGTGGAAGTCGAGGACCTCGAGCCCGGCGGGCGCGACCGGCGCCGGTACCTCGCCGAGGTTGCTGATGAGGACGGGCGGGCCGTGGCGGCGGGTCCGCGGATCCGGCATCGGGCTCACGGCGGTCCGCAGCACGGTCCCGTCGCGCACGTCGGCGCGGATCCGGTCGGCCACCGTCCGGGCGATGTCCGCGGTCGGGGCGTCGCCGACCGCGACGTAGGAGAAGCCGCACAGCGCCGTCACCGAGCGCAGGGGAATGGGCGGGCTGATCCGGCCGCGGAAGTCGACGGGGGTGAGCAGCGCGACCGCCGCGTCCTCCGCGCACTCGGCGAGCTCGGCGCGGGCGATGATGCCGCTGACCAGGGCGTGCGACGAGACGCCGTGGGCGCGGGCGGCGGCGTCGAGCGCCGTGGTCTCGCCGGTGCCGAACCGGACCCGCAGCGCGTCGTCGACGTCGGGCCCGGGCTCGTCGGGGAACTCCGCCGGGACCGCGCCGTGCCACACGGTGCCCGCCAGTCGCTCCTCGTAGTCCAGCTCCTCGGGGAGGTGGCCGCGCGCCGCCATCACCAGGTGCGGCTCGGCCGGGAAGTCGGTGGCGCGCCGGATGATCGGCGTCGCCCCGCTCGCCAGCGCGGTGTACAGCTCGAACAGCCGGGCCGCGATCGCCACGATGCCCGAGCCGTCCGTCGCGGCGTGGCTGGCCCAGAGGGTGAGCCGGTGCCGCTCGCCGATCCCGGTGAGCGACAGGGCCGCGAGCTGCTCGGAGCCGACGAACCACGGCGGCGTCTGCTCGTAGCCGGTCCACGGCGCCGTGGTGTCGCGGAAGCCGATCGCGGCGGCCACGGCCGCGTCGCCCGGCGCGAAGTGGGGGCGGCCCTTGACGTCCACGATCCGCGCCGCGAGCACCGGGTACTCCTCGAGCAGCGCGGTGAACGCCGACCGGAGCGCGGTGCCGTCGACGACGCCCCGCAGTTCGAACGACGTGCCGATCACCTCGCGCGAGGTGGGGCGCACGAAGGACGCCTCGGAGAAGGTGAGTGCGCGGTGATTCTGCATGGCGGCTCCTGTTCTGGACGGCGGTTCGGCGGCGAGGCGGCGGTACGGCGGGCGTCAGGCGGCGGGTGCCCGGCGGGCGGCGGCGTGGACGAGCGAGTCGATGCGGTCGGCGACGGCGGCGCGGGCCGCCTCGGAGGCGGTGCCGCCCAGCGTGATCGCCTCGATCCCGAGGCGGCCGCGGAACGTCGAGACCTGGTGGATCGTGGCCGACGGTGCGGGGCGCCGCGCACCGGCCGGCACGTGCAGGGCCGCGGAGTCCATCGACAGGACGGGACGCAGGTCCTCGGCGACCAGGCCGTCGGGGAGCTCCACGTCGAGCGGGCCGAGGTTGCTGAGCACCACGGGCGGCTCGGGCGCCTCGCCCGCCGGGGCGGCGACCGCCAGGGCGGTGAGGGCACGGCCGCCGCGCACGTCCCGGCGGACCGTCCGGGCCAGGTCCTCGCCCACCGCGGCGGGGTCGGAGCCGGCGGTGAGCTCCGCGGCGGCGTACGAGGCGCCGACGAAGTTGGTCACCTCGGTGGGATCGAGCATCGGGCGCACCCGGCGCCGCAGGTCGACGAGGGTCATCGCGCCGATCCGGACGGGTGCCGCCGGATCCTCGTCGACGAAACCGGCTCGTTCGGCGGTGAGCAGGATCCCGGAGAGCAGGGCGTTCAGGCCGATGCCCTCGGCGGCGGCGAGCAGCCCCGCGGTGGTCTCGGCCGAGAAGCGCAGGGAGGTCGTCTCGGGGAGCACCGCGTCGCCGGCCCGGGGACCGAGGACGGGGGCGGCGCCGTACCACCGCGCACCGTCGAGCCGGGCGCGGCCGGTGCTGACCTTGGGGACGTCGAGGCCCTCGAGGATCCGCTGCGCCGAGCGGGGGAAGGGATGGGGCGCGGCGACGTCCGTCGCGCCGGTGCGCACCAGCGCGGTGTAGTGCGACCAGAGCCGGCGCAGGAGCGCGTACAGGTGGGTGCCGTCGGCGAGGGCGTGGTTGACGGCGAGCGCGACGCGATGCCGGTCGCCGAGCGAGGTGACGTGCAGGCGGGCCAGTGCGGCCGCGGGGTCGACGAGGGGCGCGCCGGTGCCGTCGGTGCGGGTGGCGCGGTCGCGGGGAGGGACGAAGGCGTAGCCGTCGCCGGCGGGCGCGACGGCGGCGTCGAGCGCGGGGTGCTCGGCGCGGAGCGCGTTGAAGGCGTCGGAGAGGGCGTCGGTGTCCAGCGGGCCGCGCACGGTCAGCTCGAAGGCGCACGTGGTGGGGTGCGGGCCCACGAAGCCGATCTCGGACGAGGCGAGGGGGCGGAGCGTCGTGGTCATGGCATGACGCTAAGCCGACGTCTATTCCTTTCGCGAGACGAACGAGCGGTGTCGCTCGTCACGCTGCCGGACCCTTGACCGGGGTTGGGGGAACTTGCAGGGGGTGATTACTTCGGTGTTCTTGCAGCTCGAACGGCGTACGCGATTGAACCTTCGACTGTGGTTCCCAGCTGCGGAAACGTACTGATTGCGCGGAGTTAACGCGATGCTTACGGAATTCGGATCGCGAACCCTGTGAGGTCCGCCACGTCCGTCATGGTGAAGATCAGGCTCGGTCGGACCACAGCGCGACGGGCGAGACGCCCAGGTCGCCCAACAGCTGCCGGGTCAGCGGCAGGGAGATGCCGATGACCGAGCTGGGGTCACCCTCGATGCCGTCGACGAACCAACCCCCGAGCCCGTCGAGCGTGAACCCGCCGGCCACCGGCAGGGGCTCGCCCGTCGCGACGTAGGCGTCGATCTCCGCGTCCGACGGTGCGCCGAAGCGCAGCGTCGTCGCCCGGGTGCCGCCGGACTCGCCGGCCACGGCACCGTCGTCGAGGAGGATCGCGCAGTGCCCCGTGAGGAGGCGGCCCGTGCGGCCGCGCATCGCGCGCCAGCGCGCCGCCGCGACCTCGGGCGTGTGCGGCTTGCCGACGAGCTCGCCGTCGATGGAGAGCATCGAATCGCAGCCGATCACCACGGCGCGGCCGGGCAGCGGCTCCTCGGCGACGATCCGGCCCACCACGTCCTGCACCTTGGCCCGCGCCAGCGCGGCGACGGCGTCCTCGTGCGCGACGTCCGGGCCCAGGCCCGCGAGGATCGCGTCCTCGTCGACCTGCGAGACCGAGACCAGCGGGGAGGTGCCGGCGGCGCGCAGCACCGACAGCCGCGCCGGCGAGGCCGACGCGAGCACGAGGCGCACGGGAGCGGGGATCAGGACCCCTTGGTCCAGAAGACCGGCGTCTGGCTGGTGAAGGCGTTGGGGCCGTTGAAGTACTGCGGGCGCATCCGGTCGCGGACGTCGCCCCACAGCGACTTCGGGCCCTCCGGGCCGGACTGCGGCGTCGAGCCGGTCGCCGCGGCGAGCACCGCGACGACGGCGGCGACGTCCGCGTCCGACGGGTTGCCCCGCTCGAACCGGATGGCCGCCTTGAGCTTCTCGACGTCGGCCGCGCTGGCCTCGACCGGCTTCTGCTCGGCGCTCACAGCGGGATGTTCCCGTGCTTCTTGGGCAGGGTGGCGACGACCTTGCGCTCGAGCATGTTCAGGGCCGTCACGATCTGGCCGCGGGTGTGCGAGGGCGGGATCACCGCGTCGACGTAGCCGCGCTCGGCCGCCACGTACGGGTTGACCAGGGTGTCCTCGTACTCCTCCTGCAGCTTCAGGCGCAGGGCCTCGACGTCCTCGCCCTTCTCGGCCGCCTCCGCCAGCTCCTTGCGGTAGACGAAGCCGACGGCGCCGCCCGCGCCCATCACGGCGAACTGGGCGGTGGGCCACGCGAGGTTGATGTCGGCGCCCATGTCCTTGCTGCCCATGACGCAGTACGCACCGCCGTAGGCCTTGCGGGTGACGACGGTGATCTTCGGGACGGTGGCCTCGCCGTAGGCGTAGAGCAGCTTCGCGCCGCGGCGGATGATGCCGTCGTACTCCTGGCCGGTGCCGGGCAGGAAGCCGGGCACGTCCACCAGGGTGACGATGGGGATGTTGAAGGCGTCGCAGAAGCGCACGAACCGCGCGGCCTTCTCCGAGGCGTCGATGTCGAGGCAGCCGGCCAGCTGGGTGGGCTGGTTCGCGACGATGCCGACGCTGCGGCCGTCGATGCGGCCGAAGCCCACGATGATGTTCATCGCGCGCTGCGGCTGGATCTCGAGGAACTCGTCGTCGTCGAGCAGGCGGCGGATGACCTCGTGCATGTCGTACGGCTGGTTCGGCGAATCCGGGATCAGCGTGTCCAGCTCGCGGTCCTCGTCGTTCACCGACTCCTCGATCGAGCCCGTGAGCGGGTCGGTCGGCACGAAGCGCGGAGCCTCGGCGCGGTTGTTCGAGGGCAGGTAGGTGAGCAGCTCGCGGACGTAGTCCAGCGCGTCCTGCTCGCCCGATGCGACGTAGTGCGCGGTGCCCGACTTGGTCATGTGGGTCTGGGCGCCGCCCAGCTCCTCCTTGGTGACCTCCTCGCCGGTCACGGACTTGATGACGTCCGGGCCGGTGATGAACATCTGGCTCTCGTGGTCCACCATCACCACGAAGTCCGTCAGCGCGGGGGAGTAGACGTGGCCGCCGGCGGCCGCGCCCATCACCACGGAGATCTGCGGGATGACGCCCGAGGCCTGCGTGTTGCGGAAGAAGATCTGCGAGTACAGGGCGAGCGAGACCACGCCCTCCTGGATGCGGGCGCCGGCACCGTCGATGATGCCGACCAGCGGACGGCCCGTCTTGGTGGCCAGGTCCATGACCTTGACGATCTTCTCGCCGTAGACCTCGCCGAGCGAGCCACCGAAGACCGACGAGTCCTGGCTGAAGACGCACACCTCGCGGCCGTCGATGGTGCCGTAACCGGCCACCACGCCGTCGCCGACGGGACGCCGCGCCGCCATGCCGAAGTTCGTCGAACGGTGCTGCGCCAGCTTGTCCAGCTCCACGAACGAGCCCTCGTCCAGCAGCGCGAGCACGCGCTCGCGGGCCGTGAGCCGACCCTTCTCGTGCACCTTGTCGATGGCGCCCTGGCCCATCGGGGCCAGCGCCTCGGCGTCCTTCTTGCGGAAGGCGGCCAGCTTGCCGGCCGTGGTGTGGATGCTGGGCTCGGCGTCAGCGGTGTTGCCGCCGGAGGCGCCGTCGGTGGTGGAGGCACTCGTCATAGACCCGACTCTAACCAATAGAGTCGATTCCGAACCGCACTGCCCATAGAAGGAGGACGTCGTGGTGCTCCCCGATCAGGCGGCGATCGCCGCAGCCGTGCGCGGCACGCGCTGGCACCAGGTGTTGGTGGTGCCCAGCACTGGCTCCACCAACGCCGACCTCGCCGACGGCGTCCGCGCGGGCGACGAGCCCGGCCGCGTTCTCATCGCCGACGTGCAGACGGCCGGCCGCGGCCGGCACCTGCGGCCGTGGTCGGCACCCGCCGGCACCCAGCTGTCCATCTCGGTGACGGTGGCCGTGCCCGCCGCCGCGGCTCCCCGCGCGGGCTGGCTCTCGCTGGTCACCGGCGTCGCCGCAGTCGCGGCCGTGCGTGAGGTGACGGGCCTGAGCGCGGGCCTCAAGTGGCCGAACGACGTGCTCCTGGACGCCGAGCCCGGCGGGCGCGGCGGCAAGACCGCCGGCATCCTCTCCGAGCTCGCCACCGCGCCCGGCGGGAACCTCGTCGCCGTCATCGGCACGGGCCTCAACACGACGTTGGCCGCGGCCGACGTGCCGGTCGAGACGGCCACCTCGCTCCAGCTGGCCGGCGCCGCGGACCCCGACCGGACCGCGTTGGCCATCGCGTACCTGCGGCACCTCGACGCCGGGCTGACCGCCTGGACCGACGACCCGGCCGCCGCCCGCGCCGAGTACCTGGCCGCGTGCGTCACCGTCGGGCAGGAAGTGACGGTCTCGCTCCCCGCCGACGAGGTGCTGCGCGGCACCGCCGTCGACGTGGACGCCGAGGGGCGCATCGTGGTGCAGGACGCGGCCGGGAAGCGCCACGTGCTCTCCGCGGGCGACGTCACCCACCTGCGACCGGCCTGAGAATGGGCTTCCCCGCGAAGGCGCTCGTCGACGACGAGCGGATCCTGCTGCACACCCGCCCGCACGCCACGCGGATGATCGTGCCGGTCCTCGTGCTGTTCGCCGCGTGCGCGGGCGCGGGCGTCGCGCTCGGCCTGCTCAGCCGCGCCAAGCTCGACGGCGCGCTGCCGGACTGGCTGCTGCTCGCGATCGTCGTGGTGTGGGTCCTGGTCGTCGGCTGGTGGACGGCGCGGCCGTGGGCGGTCTGGCGGGCGACCCACCTCGTGGTCACCGACCTGCGGATCATGTTCCGCTCCGGCATCGTGCGCCGCCGCGGCATCGACATCCCGCTGCGCCGCATCAACTCGGTGCAGTACCACCAGCGGCTCATCGACCGGGCCCTGCGCAGCGGCGTCCTCACCGTCGAGTCCGCGGGGGAGGATCCCCTCGACTTCCCCGACGTGCCGCGGATCGCCGCGACCCACGCGCTCCTCGTGGATGCGCTCGACGACGCGGACGACTACCGGGGCCGCGACGACGGCTCGGCGGAGTACTCTCGGCGGTCATGACGACGCGGGTGCTCCTGGCCGAGGACGACGAGGCGATCGCATCGCCGCTGGCCCGGGCGCTGTCGCGCGAGGGCTACGAGGTGGACGTCGCGGGCACGGGCACCGAGGCCCTGCGGAACGCCCTCGACGGCGAGTACGCGCTGCTCATCCTCGACCTCGGGCTGCCCGAGCTGGACGGGCTGGAGGTGTGCCGCGAGGTGCGCACCGCGCGCCCCGAGCTGGCCGTGCTCATGCTGACCGCCCGCACCGACGAGATGGACTTCGTCGTGGGCCTCGACGCCGGCGCCGACGACTACGTGGGCAAGCCCTTCCGCATGTTCGAGCTCATGGCCCGCACCCGGGCCCTGCTGCGGCGCAGCGCGCCCGTCCAGGACGCCCCCGAGGTCGTCGAGGCCGCCGGCATCCGGCTCGACGCCACCGCGCGGAGGGTCACCGTCGACGGTGCCGACGTGGCCCTGGCGAACAAGGAGTTCGAGCTGCTGCGCTTCCTCATGGAGCACGCCGGGCGCCTGCTCTCGCGCGAGGAGATCCTGGCGGACGTGTGGGGCGACTCCGACCTGCGCGGCTCGAAGACCCTCGACATGCACATCTCCTGGCTGCGCCGGAAGATCGGCGACGACACCGGCCCGCAGCGGCGCATCGTGACCGTCCGCGGCGTCGGCTTCCGGTTCGACGCGGAGTAGTCGGGAGCCGGTCAGCGGGGCTCGGGCTCGCGCTCGACGGCCGCCTCCGGGGCGGTGCCGGGCGCGGCCGCGGGCAGGAACATCGCGAACGTCGTCGGCTTGCGGCTCTGCAACTGGAGGCGGCCCCCGTCGCCCTCGACGAAGGCGCGGGCCAGCGCCAAGCCGACCCCGGTCCCGTCGCCCACCGAGTAGCCCCGCCGGAAGATGCGCTGGGCATCGCCGTCGGAGATCCCGGAGCCCTCGTCCGACACGGTCACCAGCACGGTGTGCGCCCCCACCGAGCCGAGCCGCACCGTCACCTCGCCGGTGCCGTGCATCAGCGCGTTGTCGACGAGCACCGTCGTCGCCTCCCGCACCCGCGTCGCGGTGGCCCGGGCGGGGAGCGGCGGACCGTCGGGCGGGAGCACCGTGAGCCGCCGTCCGGCCCGGTCGAACGACGGGGCGAGGTCGGCCAGCAGAGGGACGAGCTCGGCCCGCACGTCGACGGTGCCCTGCGGCGAGCGCTCGGACCGCGCCATCTGCACCATGTCGCCGACGGACGAGGTGAGCCGGTCGACCTGATCGAGGGCGGCCCGCGCCTCCGTGACCACCTCGGGGTCGGGGTGCAGGGTCAGCTCGTCGAGGCGGATGTGGATCGCGGTGAGGCGGCTCCGCAGCTGGTGCGACACCTCGCCCACGATCTGCCGCTCGCGCTGCAGCCGGTCGGCGATCTCCACCGTCGCGGTGTCGAGCACGTCCAGCACGCGGTCGAGCTCCTCGATGCCGTGCCGGTGCGGATCGGGCCGGAAGTCGCCGTTCGCGAGGCGCTGCGCGCGGCCCGCGACCTCCTGCACCGGGTCGGCGACGCGGCTCGCCGTGACCGCCGCGACCACGACGCCCGCGGTCAGCGACAGCACCATGACGATCAACTCGATGCTCAGGGCGCGGAACTGGTCGTCGCGGACGCCCGCGTAGTCCTGCTCGATCCGCAGCATCCCCGCGTCTCCCAGCGAGGTGCCCTCGACCATCGCGTGCTCGAGCGGACCGCGGCCGACGGCCAGCTCGCGCGAGGCGCCGGTGCGGTCGGTGTAGGTGAGGACCAGACGGCCGTCGGACGGGACCAGGAGGCGGAGCGCCTCGACCGGCGGCTCATCGGTGACGCCGGTGCGCTGCTCCTGCAGGAGGATCGCCGACGATGCCCGCTGCAGGCGGTGCTGGAGGTCGGTGCGGGCGGTGTCGTCGAGCCAGCGCCACGTGTAGAACATGAGCGGCAGGCCGAGGAACAGGCCCGTGACCGCGACGACCGCGATGGTCGAGCGGAGGATCCGGTGCCGCACGCCCGGGGGGGCTCAGCGCTCGGCGTTGGCGCGGGTCTCGTCGTCCGGGATGGACTCCTGATCCGGGGCGTCGCGCATGTCCTCGGGGAAGGCGTACCGGCGCAGCGCCCAGAAGCGGAAGGCCATCTGCAGCAGGTTGCCGACGATGTAATTGAGCACGAAGTCGACGATGATCAGCGTGGTCTTCGAGTCGACGTTGCGCAGGTCGAAGAAGTTGTTCGCGATGAAGATCGGCGCGGCCATGATGAGCACGCCGATGCCCGAGATCGCGAAGAAGAGCAGCGCCTCATGGTGCTTCTCACGGCCGCCGCGGTGCTTGAAGCTCCACTCGCTGTTGAGGATGTACGAGAGGATCACGGCGCAGACGCCGGAGAAGACCTTCGCGACGGTGGGCTTGTCGTCGAGGACGGTGAGCACCAGGCCGTAGAAGATGGCGAGGTCGAAGACCGCCGTCGTGCTGCCCACGATGGCGAACTTGATCAGCTCGTGGTGCTGCATGACCAGGCCGCGGAGCGGTGCCGGGGTGCGATCCAGAATCGCCTCGATGAAAGCCACGTGCGCCACTCTAACGGAACCGTGAATAGTACCGCGGAGAGTGTGACGCGGTCGGACCGGGGGCGTGGGGCCTCCCGGGCACCCCCGCGGCGGCGTGGACCTGCGATTATGGACCGGTGAGTGATGTTCAACCGCGCCGGTCGCGGCCCGTGGTGGCCATGGTCGGCGGAGGTCAGCTGGCCCGCATGACCCATCAGGCCGCCATCGCGCTGGGCCAGTCCCTGCGCGTCCTGGCCGCCGCGCCCGACGAGCCCGCGCCCCAGGTGTGCGCCGACGTCGTGCTCGGCGACCACGACCGCATCGAGGACCTGCGCCGCGTCGCGACCGGGGCGCACGCCCTGACCTTCGACCACGAGGGCGTGCCCACCGAGCACCTGCTGCAGCTGCAGTCCGAGGGCGTGACGGTCAACCCGCCGCCGCAGGCGCTGCTGTACGCGCAGGACAAGCTGGCGATGCGGCACCGTCTGGCCGAGCTCGGCGCGCCCGTGCCGGGCTTCGCCGAGATCACCGCCGTCGCCGACGTCGAGGCCTTCTGGGACCGGTTCGACGGTGCCGTCGTGCTCAAGGCCGTCCGGGGCGGCTACGACGGCCGCGGCGTGTGGCTGCCGGACACGCGGGCCGAGGCGCTGGAGGTCGCGGCGGAGCAGCTCGCCGCCGGCGTGCAGCTGCTCGCGGAACAGCGGGTCGAGCTGGCACGGGAGCTGTCGGCGATGGTCGCGCGCTCGCCCTTCGGGCAGGGTGCCACGTGGCCCGTGGTGGAGACGGTGCAGCGGAACGGGCAGTGCGCCGTGGTGCTCGCGCCCGCGCCGAACCTGTCCGACGAGGAAGCGTCGTTCGCCGAGTCGCTCGCGCTGCGGCTCGCGAACGAGCTGGGCGTCGTCGGCGTGATGGCGGTCGAGCTGTTCCAGACCCCGTCGGGCGAGATGCTGGTCAACGAGCTCGCGATGCGCCCCCACAACTCCGGTCACTGGTCGATGAACGGCTGCGTCACCAGCCAGTTCGAGCAGCACCTGCGGGCCGTGCTCGACTACCCGCTCGGGGACACCGCCGCGACCGCGCCGCTCACCGTCATGGCGAACGTGCTCGGCGCACCGTCGGAGCCCGAGATGGGCGTCGACGAGCGGCTGCACCACCTCATGGCCCGGATGCCCGAGGCGCACGTGCACATGTACGGCAAGGAGGGGCGGCCCGACCGCAAGGTGGGGCACGTGAACCTGGTCGGCGCCCTGAGCGGGGACCGGAACGACCCCGACTACGTGGCGGAGCTGCGGGAGCGGGCGGAACGCGCGGCGCACTGGATGGCGACCGCGGAATGGACCGATGGATGGAGCGAGCATGGCTGACGGACCCCGCGTCGGATTGATCATGGGCAGCGACTCGGACTGGCCGACGATGGAGGCCGCCGCCGAGGCGCTCGCCGAGTTCGGGATCCGGTTCGAGGTGGGCGTGGTCTCGGCGCACCGCACCCCGCAGCGGATGCTCGACTACGCCAAGGGCGCCGCCGACCGCGGCGTCGAGGTGATCATCGCCGGTGCCGGCGGCGCCGCGCACCTGCCGGGCATGGTCGCCTCCGCGACCCCGCTGCCGGTGATCGGCGTGCCCGTGCCGCTCAAGCACCTCGACGGCATGGACTCGCTGCTCTCGATCGTGCAGATGCCCGCCGGCATCCCCGTGGCGACGGTGTCCGTGGGCGGCGCCCGCAACGCCGGGCTGCTGGCCGTCCGCATCCTCGGCGCCGCCGACCCCGCGCTGCGCTCCCGCATGGCCGCCTTCCAGGCCGACCTGGAACAGATGGTGCTGCGTAAGGACGAGGCGCTGCGGCGCAAGCTCCTGGAGGGATAGACGAGCGGCTCTCGTCCGCGTCCGCGAGGACGGCGGTGGGTGCCTGCATTGCAGCGCGTCCATTCACATTCTGAATAACCGCAGGTGAGCGCGGTTCGGCGGCCGCTGACCAGGCGGTATTCACTTTCTGTATGGCCGATCGCGCGCGAGGTGCCCCACGACGCCCCGCTCCGGTCGCGCTCCCGCCGTTGCGGTCCGGCGGCCCGGGCACGTCACCTAGCCTGGACCCATGACGGGTCAGGTGCGCGTGCACAACTTCGCGATCTCGCTGGACGGTTTCGGCACCGGTGCCGAGCAGAGCGTCGACGCGCCCTTCGGGCATGCGGGCGGATCGCTCATGGAGTGGTTCTTCGGCACCCGACGGGGCGCCGCGATCCACGGGCTGACCAGCGCGGCGCGAGGCGTCGACGATGCCTTCGCGGAGGCCTGGGACGAGGGCATCGGCGTCGAGATCATGGGCCGCGGCAAGTTCGCGCCGACGCCCGAGGTGCTCGCCGACGAGTCCTGGCGCGGCTGGTGGGGCGAGCAGACGCCGTTCACCACGCCGATCATCGTGCTGACCCATCACCCCCGGCCGACGTTCACCACGGAGGACGGCGTGGAGTTCCGGTTCCTCGACGCATCGCCCGCCGAGGCCGTCGCCGCGGCACGGGAGGTCGCAGGGGATGCGGACATCCGCATCGGCGGGGGCGTGGCGACGGTGCGCGAGTTCCTCGCCGCCGACCTCGTCGATCACCTGCACCTCGTCGAGGTGCCGATCGTGCTCGGCCGCGGCGAGCGGCTGTGGGACGGGCTCGAGGGCGTGCAGGAGCGGTTCGCGATCGAATCCGTCGTGAGCCCCGGCGCCGGCGTCGTGCACCGCGTCTTCACCCGCCTGCCGCGGTAGCCCGGTTGTTCCCGGGAACAACAGAGGCGGCGAATGCTGGTTACGTGCGACTAACTGACCGCGGATGGGGCATGGATACAATCAGCGCGGACCAAACACGTAGACGCTGATGGAGGCCTCATGGCTGGCAACCCCGACTTCGACCTGTTCCAGCTCCCCGAGGAGCACGAGGAACTGCGCGCCGCCATCCGGGCGCTCGCCGAGCGCGACATCGCGCCGCACGCCAAGGACGTCGACGAGAAGGAGCGGTTCCCGCAGG
This sequence comes from Tsukamurella tyrosinosolvens, assembly GCF_900104775.1. Taxonomy (NCBI): domain Bacteria; kingdom Bacillati; phylum Actinomycetota; class Actinomycetes; order Mycobacteriales; family Tsukamurellaceae; genus Tsukamurella; species Tsukamurella tyrosinosolvens. The sequence goes on along the minus strand of NZ_FNSA01000003.1, from coordinate 3,983,654 downwards.
AGGCGCTCGACGCGCTGGTCGCCAGCGGCTTCAACGCCATCCACGTCCCCGAGGAGTACGAGGGCCAGGGCGCCGACTCCGTCGCCACCTGCATCGTCATCGAGGAGGTGGCCCGCGTCTGCGGCAGCTCCTCGCTGATCCCCGCCGTGAACAAGCTCGGCACCATGGGCCTGATCCTCAACGGCTCCGAGGAGCTCAAGCAGCACGTGCTGCCGTCGCTCGCCAACGGCGAGGCCATGGCCTCCTACGCCCTCTCCGAGCGCGAGGCCGGCTCCGACGCCGCGTCGATGCGCACCCGCGCCCGCAAGGACGGCGACGACTGGGTCCTCAACGGCTCCAAGTGCTGGATCACCAACGGCGGCAAGTCCACCTGGTACACCGTCATGGCCGTCACCGACCCCGAGAAGGGCGCCAACGGGATCAGCTCCTTCATCGTGCACAAGGACGACCCGGGCTTCTCCGTCACCGGCTACGAGCACAAGCTGGGCATCAAGGGCAGCCCCACCGCCGAGTTGGCGTTCGAGGAGTGCCGCATCCCCGCCATGCGCATGATCGGCGACGAGGGAACCGGCTTCAAGACCGCGCTGCAGACCCTCGACCACACCCGCCCGACCATCGGCGCGCAGGCCGTCGGCATCGCGCAGGGCGCGCTCGACGTGGCGATCGAGTACATCAAGGACCGCAAGCAGTTCGGCAAGTCCATCTCCGAGTTCCAGGGCGTCCAGTTCATGGTCGCCGACATGGCGATGCGCCTCGAGGCCGCCCGCCTCATGGTCTACACCGCCGCCGCCCGCGCCGAGCGCGGCGAGAAGAACCTCGGCTTCATCAGCTCCGCGTCGAAGTGCTTCGCCTCCGACGTCGCGATGGACGTCACCACCGACGCCGTGCAGCTGCTCGGCGGCGCCGGCTACACCCGCGACTTCCCGGTCGAGCGGATGATGCGCGACGCCAAGATCACCCAGATCTACGAGGGCACCAACCAGGTGCAGCGCCTGGTCATGTCGCGGCAGCTGCTGCGCTGACCGTTCCGCGGGCCGGTACCGGCTCGCCCTCGGTTCGATAACGATCCGCCCCTCCCGACCGATCCACTCATAGCCTGGACCGGACGAGAGGGGCGGACGTGTATTCGACGACGATGCGTCGGGCACTGTCGGGGGCGGCGGTGCTCGTACTGGGGGCGGCGGTGACCGCGTGCGGCCAGACCGGGCCGGTGACGGCCCCGTCGGGCATCGCACGCCCGTCGTCGGCGACGACGGTGACGGGCACGGCACCGTCGAGGCCGGGGACGGCCACCAGCGCACCCCCGAGCGCGACGACCACGACGAGCGCCTCCGTCGCTCCGGGCTCGACGATGCTGAAGGACCTGCGGACCGGGGCGCGCGACGGCGCCGACCGGGTGGTGCTGGAGTTCACCGGGGCGACGCCGCCGTACCGGGTCACCCGCGAGGCGGGGCCGGTCGTCGACTGCGCGTCGGGCGCCGTGCTCGGCGGGCCGGGGGAGTACCTGGTGGTGCGCGCCGAGCCGGTGGGGATCTTCGACCACGACGGGGTCTCGCCGTACACGGGTGAGCGGACGGTCGCCGGACCCGGCAACGCCGTCTCGCGCGCGATCGTCACCTGCCACTTCGAGGGACAACTGCAGGTCGCGATCAAGCTCACCGGCAACGCGCAGCGCTACGCCGACTCCACCCTGACGGGGCCGGGACGCATCGTCGTCGACGTGCAGCAGTAGGGGCCGTCAGGCGACGCGGGCGGTGGCCTTCTCGGTGGCGAACTTGTCCGTCAGCTTCGCGGGGTCCGGGTGGGAGACGTGGATGACCGACGCGGGCGCGGCGAAGGGGGCGAGCAGGCCGTCGTACAGGTCGTCGACGGTGCGCCACTCCCGCGTGGAGAGCACCCGGTCGCCGGCGGCGTAGCCGGCGGACGCGGCCAGCGCCGTCGAGCGGGCCAGCACGATCTCGGCGTCGTCGCCCGCGAGGGTGGTGCCCGCCCCGCCCGGCGTGAAGGCGTCGGGGTGCACGCGCACCTCGGTGGTGTAGTCGTCGATGCCCGGCGGCAGGTCGGGCACGGCCAGGCCGAAGGCGTCGAGGCCGACGGCCAGGATCTCGTCGCCCTCCGCCTCGTCGAGGCGGTCGGGGGCGGCGAAGGTCACGTCGCCGGACTCGCCGAAGCGGACCTCGCAGCCGGCCCACCAGGCGCCGAACAGGATCCCCGCGGTCTGCCAGTGCGCCGGCAGCAGCACCCCGACGGGGTCGCCCGGGCCGAGGCCGTACTGGTCGCGGAGCAGGTTGCCGCACTTGGCGGCCCAATTGCCCAGCGTGATCGCCGACAGGCCCATCCGGGCGCCGGCGGCATCGTCGTACCAGGTGAACCGGGGTGCGGCACCGTCCGCCTGGACGATCGGCACGAGCAGCCGGTCGGTCACCGTCAGTCCACGCACGGCACGCCTCCGTCCTGCTGGGCGGTGAAGCCCGGGCGGTTGAGCAGCGAGCTGATGCGCGCCGCCTCGCTGGGATCGAGCGCCTCGGTCATGCCCGGCGGGATCGACGTGGTCGTCGCCGCGGAATCGGAGTCCGAGCCGGAGTCGCTGGACGAGCCGGGGCCGCTGTAGCCGTCCTGGATCAGGACCTTGACGTGCCCGGACTGCACGGCGCCGCTCGCCACCACGGGCAGCCCGCCGAGCAGCGCGGCCACGGCCTTCGCGCCCTGGTCGTTCGCCGAGCTCGCCAGGACCGCGCTCTTACCGCTGGACGACGACTCGGAGGACGAGGCGTTGCCCGTGGAGCCCTGCGCGAAGCCCTTGCCGCCGAGGAAGGTCGAGACGCTGCTCGCGAGGCCCGACGTGGTGCCCCCGTTCACGACGTCCACCGTGTACGAGGAGCGGTTCACCGACGGGACCGCCGGCGACGAGCTCGCCGAGGTGGCCTTCGGCTTCGTGGTGCCCGGCTTGTCGCCGAGCAGCCCCGCGACGTACGCCTGGACCTGCTTGGGATCGACGACCACGACAGACTGCTGGCCGTCGTCGCTCCAGCCGTCGTCGCGGACGACGGGCACCGTCGAGAACTGGACCTTCCCGGCCGAGAGGTTCGCCAGCTCCTTCGCGAAGCCCATCACGTCCCACTCCTGGTCGAGCGTGACGGACGTGGACAGCGCGTCCTGCAGTTGGCTGAGCTTGCTGGGGCTGGTCAGGGTGCCCGTGGAGAGGATCTTGCTGGCCAGCGAGGCCATGAACACCTGCTGGCGCGTGACGCGGTCGAGGTCGCCGCGGGGAAGGCCGTGGCGCTGCCGCACGAAGCTCAGCGCCTGCGGGCCCTTGAGCGTCTGCTTGCCGGCTTTGAACCGCGCGCCCGAGTAGGGGTCGTTGACGGGCTTCTTCAGGCACACGTCGACGCCGCCGACCGCGTTGGTCAGGCGGGAGAAGCCGACGAGGCCGATCTCCGCGTACCGGTCGACGGAGACGCCGGTGAGGTTCGCGACGGTCTCGATGAGCGCCTTGCGGCCGTCCTCGTTGCCCTTCTGCACGGCGGTCTTCTCGTCGTCGCCGTTCGCGATGGCCTTGTCACGGGTCACGTTCGCGGCGCCCGCGAAGGCGGAGTTGATCTTGCCCTTGCCCTGGTCCGGGATCGCCACGTAGGCGTCGCGGGGGATCGAGATCGCGGTGGCCGACTTCCCGTCGTTGGGGATGCGGATGAGGATGATGGTGTCGGTGTTCAGGGTGCCGTCGTCGACACCCGCGTTGAGTCGCGCCAGCTCCTGCTTGGTGAGCGGGTTGCCCTTGGCGTCGGTGCGCGAGTCCGTGCCCACCAGCAGGATGTCGGTCGCACCGTCGGGCTTGGCCGCGATGCTCGGGCCGCGCACGATGTCGCCGGCGAAGCGGGACCACCAGAACCAGGCCACGCCCGTCACCACGATCACGATGGCCGTGATCAGCGCGATGAGGACCTTGCCGCTGCGCTGCAGCCGCTCCCGGGTGTCGACGGAGAGGTCCCCGGCGCGGGGGACGGGCCGGGCCCGCAGGGACTGCGCACCGTCGCCCTCGTTCTCGGCGCGGACGCTCCGGCGCCGCGTCCCCGCGCGCTTGCCGTCGGGCTGCTCACCGGCGCGCTCTGCCGCTGCGCGCTTGGCGTCGGCGCTCCGGGAATGGCGTGCGCCGCGTCGGCTGGGGCTGTCGGACACCCACCACTCCTCAACGTCGGGAAAGCGGGCCGGCTGCTTCGGCCCGCATGATCACATCTCCATAACGGTACCGACTCGACATGTGAACACTCCGCAGACGCGGCCGTCACGTACCGTTCGCGGTGTGGAACTGGTGATCACCGGCGCGTCCGGACAACTGGGATCGGCGCTGGTCGCGGAGGCCGCCGGCCGCGGAATCGCGGCCCGCGCGCTGGGGCGCGCCCATCTCGATGTGACTTCGCCACAATCGGTCGCCGAGCTCGCGCTGGGCCCGTCGACGGTGCTGATCAACTGCGCGGCGCACACCGCCGTCGACGCGGCGGAGTCCGAGCCGGACGCCGCCGCGGCCCTCAACGCGGTCGCCCCCGGCCTGCTCGCCGCGCGGTGCGCCGCCACCGGCGCGCGGCTCGTGCACGTCTCGACCGACTACGTCTTCGGACCCGCACCGGTGCCCCCGCGGCCGTGGGAGCCGGGCGACCCGACGGGACCCGCGAGCGTCTACGGGCGCACCAAGCTCTCCGGAGAGGAGGCCGCCCGGGCCGCCGACCCGCGGACCGTCGTGGTGCGGACCGCCTGGGTGTACACGGGGCGCACGGCCGGCCCCGACGGCGGTACCGCCTGGGCGCCGGACTTCGTGGGGACGATGGGGCGGCTCGCCGACGGCGACGTCGACCCGAAGGTCGTCGACGACCAGACCGGCTCGCCCACCTACGCGCCCGACCTCGCCGCGGGGCTGCTCGACCTCGCCGTCCTCCTCGGCGCGGAGCCGGAGCGGCCCGGCGCGGTGCTGCACGCCGCCGGCGGCGGGGCCGCCACGTGGTTCGACGTGGCCCGCGGCGTCTTCGCCCGGGTGGGCGCGGACCCCGGGCGGGTCACGCCGTGCACGACCGCCGACTTCCCGCGGCCGGCGCCGCGCCCGGCGTACTCGGTGCTGTCGTCCGCCGCGTGGGCGGCGTGGGGGCTGGCGCCGCTGCCGGACTGGCGCGACGCACTGGACCGGGCGCTGGCCGCACCCGCACAGCCCGCCCGGTAACCTGGCCGCGTGCCCGGAACCGACAAAGCGCTGCCCACGCTCGCCGTGGTCACCGTCACCTATTCGCCGGGTGAACACCTCGAGAACTTCCTGACCAGCATCGACGGTGCCTTCTCCGGCGCCGCGCCGCGCGTCCTCATGGCCGACAACGGCTCCGTCGACGGGTCCCCCGAGGCGGCCGAGGCCGCCCACCCGGAGGCCGAGCTGCTCCGCACCGGAGCGAACCTCGGCTACGGCGGCGCGATCAACTACGCCGTCGCGCGCCTGGACCTCGGCGCGCTCGACTGGTTGCTCATCAGCAACCCGGACGTCGTCTTCGGCCCGGGATCGATCGACGCCCTCATCGAGGCGGCCGCGCGGCACCCCCGCGCCGGATCGCTGGGCCCGCTGATCCGCGACCCCGACGGCACCGTCTACCCGTCGGCCCGGAACGTGCCCAGCATGCGGTTCGGGATCGGGCACGCGCTGCTCGGCACCGTCTGGAAGTCGAACCCGTGGACCCGGGCCTACCAGCAGTCGCAGGCCGAGGTGGCCGAGCGCGAGGCCGGCTGGCTCTCGGGCTCCTGCCTGCTGGTGCGGCCGGAGGCCTTCGCGGAGATCGGCGGCTTCGACGACCGCTACTTCATGTACATGGAGGACGTCGACTTCGGCGACCGGCTCGCCCGCGCCGGCTGGAGCAACGTCTACGTCCCGACGGCGGAGATCGTGCACGCCAAGGGCCACGCGGCGGGAAAGGTGCCGGAGCTCATGCTCCCCGCGCACCACGCCTCCGCGTACCGGTTCTTCGCCGACCGGCACCCCGGTCCGGCGGCCGCGCCCTTGCGCGCGGCGATGAAGGTGGGGCTGGCCGCGCGCTCGCGGATCAGTGTTCTCGCGGCGACGCGGAGACGAAAAGGGGAATGATGACCTCGGTGGATCAGGACGCCGGTGTGGACCTCAGTGACGTGGAGGCCGTGATCCTGGTGGGCGGCAAGGGCACACGCCTGCGCCCGCTCACCCTGTCGGCGCCCAAGCCGATGCTGCCCACGGCGGGCAAGCCCTTCCTCACCCACCTGCTCTCGCGGATCCGCGACGCCGGGATCCGCCGCGTGGTCCTGGGCACCTCCTTCAAGGCGGAGGTCTTCGAGGAGTACTTCGGCGACGGCTCCGAGTTGGGGCTCGAGCTCTCGTACGTCGTCGAGACCGAGCCGCTCGGCACCGGCGGCGGCATCCGCAACGTGCTGTCCGCGGTCAAGGCCGACACCGTGCTGGTCTTCAACGGCGACGTGCTCGGCGGCTCCGACATCCGCGCCGTCGTGAACACGCACCGCGAGAAGGACGCCGACGTCACGATGCACCTCGTGCGCGTGCCCGACCCCCGCGCCTTCGGCTGCGTGCCGACCGACGCCACCGGCCGGGTCACCGCCTTCCTCGAGAAGACCCAGGATCCGCCGACCGACCAGATCAACGCCGGCTGCTACGTCTTCAAGCGCTCGGTGATCGAGGAGATCCCCGCGGGCCGGCCGGTCTCGGTCGAGCGCGAGGTCTTCCCGGCCCTGCTCAACGGTGGCAGCCGCCTCTACGGCCACGTCGACTACGGCTACTGGCGCGACATGGGTACGCCCGAGGACTTCGTCGCCGGCAGCTCCGACCTGGTGCGCGGCATCGCCCCGTCGGCCGCCCTCGACGGTGGGCGCGGCGAGTGCCTCATCCACCCCGGCGCCTCCGTGGCGCCGGGCGCGCTGGTGATCGGCGGCTCCGTCGTCGGGCGCGGCGCGGAGATCGGCGCCGGCGCCCGGCTCGACGGCGCCGTCGTCTTCGACGGGGTGCGGATCGAGGCCGGCGCGATCGTCGAGCGGTCGATCATCGGCTTCGGCGCGCACATCGGGCCGCGGGCCCGCATCCGCGAGGCCGTCATCGGCGACGGTGCCTCCGTCGGCGCCCGGTGCGAACTGCTGCACGGAGCGCGCGTGTGGCCGGGCGTCGAGCTGCCCGACGGCGGCGTGCGGTTCTCGACGGACGTATAGAGGGGCATCGCGGTGGCTGACTTCCTGCGGTACGTGGCGATCGGGGACTCGTTCACCGAGGGCGTCGGCGATCCCGATCCGACGGGGACGCACGAGTACCGGGGCTGGTCCGACCGGGTCGCCGAGGTGCTGGCCTCGCGCTCCGCGGACTTCGGGTACGCGAACCTGGCGATCCGCGGCAAGAAGATGGACCAGATCGTCGCCGAGCAACTGGATCCCTGCCTGGAGCTGGCCCCGGATCTCGTGACCGTATACGCCGGGGCGAACGACCTGATCCGGCCGTCGGTGGACGTCGACGCGGTGGTCGCGGCCTACGACGCGTTGCTGTCGCGGCTCGCGGACTCCGGCGCGACGGTGGTGGTGTGGACCGCCGCCGACACCCACGGCAGCGGGATCTTCGGCGCGCTCCGAGGCCGCTTCGCCATCTACAACGAGCTGGTCCGCGAGATCGCCGCCGAGCGGGGGCTGCTGCTGCTCGACTACTGGCGGATGAAGGAGTACCGAGACCTGCGGATGTGGGAGTTCGACCGGATCCACATGTCGCAGCCCGGGCATCTGCGGATGGCGATCGAGGTGCTCGACGTGCTGGGCGTGCCACACGCGCTCGAGGTCCCGGACCTGGGACCGGAGCCCGTGATCACCCCGGCCGAGGACCGCGCGATCAAGAAGCGCTGGCGTCGCGAGTTCGCCTACCCGTGGATCTCCCGCCGCGTGCGCGGCATCTCCACCGGCGACGGCCTGCCGCCGAAGTACCCCACGCTGCTGCGGCCCGTCGGGGTGGACGCCGGCGAGCCGGAACCAGCAGGCGAGCAGTCCTGATCCGCGCGGCCGTCGAGCTACCATCGGAAGTATGAGCGCGGATCGGGACGAGTTGAGGCGCCTGGTGGACGAGATGCCGGACGCCGACGTCGCGCACGTGCTGACCGAGGTGAAGCGCCACCTCGCGCCTGTGCCCCGCGGGACGTGGCCGCCTGCGTGGTTCGGGTCCATCGAGGGCGACGGGACCGCCGTCGGGGCGCGCGCCGACGAGTTTCTGGCCGAGGGCTTCGGACGGTAGATGGTCATATGCGATACGGGCCCGTTGGTCGCGGCCGCGATCGTCAGTGACCCCGACTACCGACCGTGCGTCGACATGTTCGCTGGGATGCATATGGCCCGGCGGCCGATCGTCATCCCCGCACCGGTGGTCGCGGAAGTCGGATACCTGCTGGGCACGCGGGGAAATCCCAGGATCGAGGCATCGTTCCTGACATCATTGGCCGACGGGACCTTTCGCGTCGAGAGCCTCACTGACCAGGACTATCGTCGGGCCGCCGAGCTGGTCGAGCAGTACGGTGACTTGCCTCTCGGCACGACCGACGCGGCGGTCGTCGCCGTGGCCGAGCGTCTGAACGTGGTCGAGGTTGCGACCCTTGATCACCGTCACTTCACGGTGGTACGCCCGAACCACGTGGCAGCGCTGACCCTTCTGCCGTGAGACCCGAGCACGAGCGGTCCCGCGGCGGCGCGCACCGACCGGGCGGCGTGGACATCCCGGCCGAGCTCGACGCGCGGCGCCGGCTCGGGCCGGACTGGGAGGGGTGGCTCGACCGGTTGCCGCGTCTCGCCGACGATGTGCTCGCCGAATGGCGGCTGGCACCGTCGGGGGAAGTGCGGGCCGGGCGCGCTTCGCTGGTCGTCCCGGTCCGCGGGCCGGACGGCGAGGCCGTCCTCAAGCTCGCCTTCGACGGTGCGGAGGAGACCGCACAGGAGCACCTGGCCCTGCAGCACTGGGGCGGCGACGGTGCCGTGCGCCTGATGCGCGCCGACCCCGCGCGGCGCGCGCTGCTGCTCGAGAAGCTCGGCAAGCGGGACCTGACGCAGGAGTGGGACCTGGAGGCGTGCGAGATCGTCGCGGGCCTGTACGGGCGGCTGCACCGGCTGGCTCCGGGGCGGCTGCGCCCGCTCACCGGAGTCCTGCGCGCGGGGCTCGACGCGCTCGAGGCGGACCGTCGGCACGTGCCGGTCCCGCCGCGGCTCGTCGACCTGGCGCTGGCCCGCGGCCGGGCGTTCGTCGACGACCCGGAATCGGTCGGGCGGATCGTCCACGGCGATCTGCACTTCGCGAACGTCCTCGCGGCGGACCGGGCTCCCTGGCTGGCGATCGCCCCGCGCCCGACGTCGGGCGATCCGCACTACGAGGTCGCGCCGCTGCTGTGGCACCGCTGGGAGGAGATGTCGGGCTACGTGCGCGAGTCCATCCAGCGCCGGTTCTACACCGTGGTCGAGGCGGCGGGATTCGACGAGGACCGCGCCCGGGACTGGGTGATCGTCCGGATGATCCTGGGTGCGCACCGGGCGGTGGAGGGCGCGCGCCGCAGGGACCGAGCGCTCGACGCGGACGAACGGGACCGGATCACGCGGTGCGTCACCGTCGCCAAGGCGGTGCAGCGGTAGCGGCCTACTGCTCCGGGGGGACGAAGGCCTTCGCGGCGGCGACGAGTCCGCCGCCCAGGGGGAGGATGACGGGGAGCAGGTTCTCGTCGGCGGCGATGATGCGGGTGGCCTCGCGGGCGGCGAAGGCCTCGTCGTCGTAGGCCTCCGGATCGGGGATGCGGTAGCCCGCGTCGCCGAGGTTCACCACGACGACGCCGCCGGGGCGGAGCAGGCGCACCGCGTCGATCACGTAGCGCGGGTGATCGACGGGCTCGCCGTCGAGGAAGATGAGATCGTAGGCGGCGTCGGCGAGGCGGGGCAGCACGTCGAGGGCGTGGCCGTTGATGAGACGCGTGCGGTTCGCGGCGACGCCCGCCTGCTGGAAGCCGATCTTCGCGGCGGCCTGGAACTCCTGCTCCGAGTCGATCGTCGTGAGCACCGAATCGGGGCGCATGCCCGAGAGCAGCCACAGGCCGCTGATCCCGGCTCCCGTCCCGACCTCGACCACGGACTTCGCGCCGCCCGCCGCGGCGAACACCGACAGCAGGGCACCCACCGACGGGGAGACGGCGTCGACGCCCAGGTCGGCGGCGCGCTCGCGGGCGGAGGACATCGCCTCGTCCTCGACGATGGCGTTCTCGGCGTACGTGACGAGGGCGGATGCGGCGGAGTCAGACACGCCGCAATGGTAGCCCGTCGCCCACCGGTCACCCTCTCGTGACGCGATCGTTAGCAATCGCGATGCATGCACAGGCAACACTCAGGGAGGAATCAGCGCTCCCACACCGCGGCAGGGAAAGGTATCGGACAGTGAAGAACGCCCGACGTGGAATTGCCGATCGTGGGAACAAAACGGTCGCCCCGGGAGTTCTGCAGTAGTAAGAGCGCCCCGCCGAGCGGCGGTGGCACGAGGAGGAGCGCATGGCCCTGGCCCGCAAGGCCGGACCCCGGCAGGAGCCGCAGCCCCAGGCTGCGTACGCGACGTTCGACGACGAGCGCGCTGCCGAACCCGCGGGTACCGCCGCATTCGATGCGTCGGGCGACCGTGCTGACATGCCCACCTGGGACGAACTCGTCCGCGAGCACGCCGACCGCGTGTACCGCCTCGCCTACCGCCTCTCCGGCAACGCGCAGGACGCCGAGGACCTCACCCAGGAGACCTTCATCCGCGTCTTCCGCAGCCTCCAGAGCTACGAGCCCGGCACCTTCGAGGGCTGGCTGCACCGCATCACCACGAACCTGTTCCTCGACATGGTCCGCCGCCGCAACCGCATCCGCATGGAGGCGCTGCCGGAGGACTACGAACGCGTACCGTCGAGCGACCCGGACCCCGGCCAGATCTACGCGGACGCCAACCTCGGCCCGCAGCTGCAGAACGCGCTCGACGCGCTGGCGCCGGAGTTCCGCGCCGCCGTCGTCCTCGCCGACATCGAGGGCCTCTCCTACGAGGAGGTCGCGGCCACCCTGGGTGTGAAGCTCGGCACGGTACGCTCGCGCATCCATCGCGGTCGCAAGTCCATCCGCGAGGCACTGGCGAATCAGGGGCTGACCAGCAGCGCCGCGCTCGCCTACTGAGCGCGCCCCCGGCACCGTCGGGAACTCCCGAGCGACTCCGGTCGTTGAACCCAGGAGTGCAGGTACTGTGGCGGTAGAACCGCGGTACGCCCATCGGACCGAGCAGAGGAGGGGAGCGGCGTGGAGCACCTCAGTGGCAGTTTCAAGCGCGCCTTCTCGCGCCGCCCGGGCGAGTTCTCGTCCACCGAGCACCTCGCGTACGAGGCGGTCGTCGCGTTCGTCGACGGCGAGCTGCGGATGAACGCGCACCTGCGCGCCGGCACCCACATCGCCGAGTGCGCCGTCTGCGCGGCCGAGGTCGACGCGCAGCGCCAGGTGCGCACCGCGCTCCGCGAATCCGGCGAGATCACCGTGCCGCACCACCTGCTGGGCCAGCTCGCGCAGATCCCCACGGACTGCCACGGCGGCCGGCCGCCGTTCGACGGCTTCCCGACCTTCACGCCCGAGTCCTCGCGACGCAACGAGCGCGACAAGCGCGGCCGGCGGCGGAACGCTCGGTAGATTCGACTCCGTGACCTCCGAACCCGACACTCGGCGTCCGCGCCTGGAGCCGCGCCCCACATACCGTCCCTCGGTGTCCGAGGGCGAGCAGGTCGTCTTCGGCAGGCCGGAGGGGGTCGACGGTGCCTTCGCGCCCGAGTCCGTCCGCAGCGCCACTGGACGCGGGCCGCAGCCGCAGGCCGCCGCGCCCGATCCCGTCCTCACCGAGGCCTTCTCGCGCCCGCCGGGTGCGACCGACGCGCTGCAGCGCGATCCGTACGCCGGGCCGCTCGTCCCGGAGCCGGAACCCGAGCCCGAGGACCCGTGGCGCGACACCGAGTCGCTCGCCGGGATCGGTGAGCCCGGCCTGAAGGCGCCCCCGCGGGCCGTGCCGCAGCCCGATCCCGAGCAGCTCGGCGTCCGCGACGTCCTGTTCGGCCGCCGCGTCTCCGTCCGCGCCCTGGCCGTCCTCGGTGTGCTGGCACTGGTCATCGGCCTGCTCGGCGGCGCCATCGGCCGGATCACCGGCACCACGATCGAGAAGCTCACCGACTCGCGGGTCTCGCTGCCGGCGGCCGAGGGCAAGCCCGCCGAGGCCGGCGCCGTCGCCTCCATGGTCGGGAAGGTCGGGGCGAGCGTCGTCACCATCGAGGTGCGCACCAAGACCTCCGGCGAGACCGGGTCCGGCTCTGTCATCGACGCCGAGCGCGGCTACATCATGACGAACAACCACGTCGTCGAGACCGCGTCCACCAACAAGGACGCCAAGATCGAGGTCGTCTTCTTCAACGGCACCCGGACCCCGGCGCAGCTCGTCGGGACGGATCCGTACACCGACGTGGCCGTCGTCAAGGTCTCCGTCGACGGGCTGCAGCAGATCGCCCGCGGCGACTCCGGCGAGCTCGTCGCCGGGCAGCAGGTCGTGGCCATCGGCTCCCCGTTGGGCCTGCGCCGCACCGTCACCTCCGGCGTGGTGTCCGCGACGCACCGTCCCGTCCAGGGGCCCGCGAGCGGTCCGAACCCGCCCGCGACCTTCGACTCGGTGCAGACCGACGCCGCGATCAACCCCGGCAACTCCGGCGGCCCCCTGCTGGATCTGCAGGGCCGGCAGATCGGGATCAACACCCTCGGGCTCTCGCCCGGAGGCGGCGGCTCGATCGGCCTGAACTTCGCCATCGCCTCCAACGTCGCCTGGCCGATCGCCGAGTCGATCATCCGCGGCCAGAAGGTGGTCCACGCCGACCTCGGCATCAACGGTCGCGAGGTCAGCAACGAGGCCGCGTCCGGCGTGCGCGTGGAGAACGTGAAGAAGGGCGGCGCCGCCGAGAAGGCGGGCATCCGCGAGGGCGACGTCATCACCAAGGTCGGCGACACCGAGGTGGCGGAGGCCGCCGACGTCATCGTCGCCATCCGCGCCGCCGGTGTGGGCAAGGAGACGACGGTGACCGTCGCCCGCGACGGGCGGCAGGTCCCCATCAAGGTCACGCCCGAACCGCTGAGCTGAGCCGCTGAGCCGGGCCGCCGCGCCGAGGCGCCGGGTGCGCCGCCGCGGGGTGCGGTCGGTGCTGAGCTTCCCGTAGCATGGCGGGGTGTTCTCGAATCTCGGCATGGGGGAGATCCTCATGCTGGTCGTCGTGGGTCTGGTGATCCTGGGGCCGGAGCGACTCCCGGGCGCGGTCAACTGGTTCTTCACGTCGCTGCGGCAGGTGCGCGACTACGCCACCGGCGCGACCCAGCAGCTCAAGGACGACATGGGCGGCGACTTCGACGCGATCCGCGAGCCCCTGCAGCAGATCCAGAACCTGCGCGGCATGACACCCACCGCCATCGTCACCAAGCACCTGCTGAGCGGCGACGACACCGTGATCCGCGAGATGAGCGAGCAGGTGCGCTCCACCGCCGACGCGCTGAACCTGCGCAAGGCGGTCGACGCGGCCGCGCCCGTCGCACCCGTCGCCTCGCTGGAGAAGGGCACGTCGCTGGAGAAGACGCAGCCCGAGGTCCCGGCCGGGCCGATGCCGACGATGCCGCGGATGCACAAGCCGCTCGCTCCCGAGGAGCGCCCACCCTTCGACGTCGACGCGACGTAGCCCGCCGCCCCTCAGCTGATCCTCGAGACTGCCGGCAGTCGCGCTCGCGCTGCCGATATCTCCGAACGCTGCCGAGTACTGGCAGCGCCCACGGCTTTCGGCATCGTTCCGCATCGCGAGCGTGGTAGCGAGACGGCGGAGACCCCGGGTGATGTGGGCCGGCTGTGGATAACGCCGAACCTGTGGATGAACGCCCGCGGATCGGTCGGCGCGGGGGCGTGGCGGTGTTCACTTGCCTCATGGGGGAGATCTGGACACGACAGCAGCTCGCGGCCATGGGATGGAGCGATGCGCGGATCGTGCGGGCCACCGAGGAGAAGATCCAGCGCCTCGCGCACGGCGTCTACGGTGAGCGCAACGACGACGCTCCGCCGTGGGTGACAGACCGCGACCGGGTGCGCGCGACGGCGCTGACCTGCGACGGTGTCGTCAGTCACGAAAGTGCTGCGGCCCTCCACGGAATCCCCTTCCTGCGGCCCGAACGGAAGTACGTCCATTTCACGATCGATCGCACGAGCGGTGGGTACCGACGACGCACGCTTCACGTGCACGCGCGGCCGCTGCCCGCGCAACACGTGATGGTCCTCGACGGCGTGTTCGTGACCTCACGGTGTCGCACCGCGGTGGATGCCGCCATGACCGGCGGGCTCGAACGCGCGGTGGTCGCCTTCGACGCCGTCCGGCTGGTACCGCGGTTCGCGCAGCCGGACGAACCGGCCCCGGTGCCGTTGGCGGAGTTGGAGGACTGCATCTCGGTGCTGGGCCGCTGCCGGGGTGCCGCGCTCGCACGTCGGGCGCTGGCGTTGTCCGTGGAGTGCAGCGAGTCGGCGGGCGAGTCGTTGTCGCGCATGCAGATGCTCTCGGCCGGCCTTCCGGCGCCGCGCCTGCAGGTACCGCGGGTCCTCGGCGACGAGCTCTTCTACGCCGATTTCGATTGGGGCACGATGACCGGCGAGTTCGACGGCCGGGGCAAGTACGGCGACGAGCCCGCGGACGTCGATGCGGCGATGGCCGAGGAGAAGCGACGTCACGAGTTGTTCGCGGACGCGGGGATCGAGGTCGTCCGCTGGCGCTGGCGCGTGCTCAACGCGAACGACGGTCTGCGACGGTTGCTCCTCCCCGCGATGGCGCGCAATGGCATCGTCCAGTCGGTCGCGTGATCGTGCGCGGCCTGAACTCCATCCGCTGCCGGTGTTCGCTATCGCGCTGCCGGTAACTCCGAACGCTGCCGAGTACTGGCAGCGCCCACGACTTTCGGCAGCGGACGTTCGGATCGTCACCCGCCGCATCGTCACCCGCCGCATCGTTACCCGCCCCATCGCTACCCGCGGCGCGGGCGGGCGGCGGACCGTCGGGCTACAGGTGGCGGGTGGTGTCGATGCCCAGCGACATGCCGGCCAGGCCGCGCTTGCGGACGGCGAGCTTGTCGGCGATGGCGCGGAGGGCGGCGCCGGTGGGGGAATCCGGCGCGGAGAGCACCACCGGGGTCCCGGAGTCGCCGGCTTCGCGGAGCTGCGGGTCCAGCGGGATCTGGCCGAGGAGGGGCACGTCGGCGCCCACGGCGCGGGTGAGGCGCGCCGCGACCTGCTCGCCGCCGCCGGAGCCGAAGACGTCCATCACGGTCCCGTCGGGCAGCGTGAGCCCCGACATGTTCTCGATGACGCCGGCCACGCGCTGGCGGGTCTGCAGCGCGATGGCGCCGGCCCGCTCGGCGACCTCGGCGGCCGCGGTCTGCGGGGTCGTGACCACGAGGATCTCGGCGCCGGGGATGAGCTGGGCGATGGAGATCGCGACGTCACCGGTGCCGGGCGGAAGGTCGAGGAGCAGCACGTCGAGGTCGCCCCAGAAGACGTCGGCGAGGAACTGCTGCAGCGCGCGGTGCAGCATCGGGCCGCGCCACACGACGGGGGTGTTGCCGGTGGTGAACATGGCCACCGAGATGACCTTCACGCCGTGCGCCTGCGGCGGCATGATCATCGAGTCGACCTGCGTGGGCCGCGCGTCGGTACCCATCATGCGGGGCACGGAGTGCCCGTAGATGTCGGCGTCGAGCACGCCCACGGACAGCCCGCGCGCGGCCAGCGACGCCGCGAGGTTCACGGTGACGGAGCTCTTGCCCACGCCGCCCTTGCCCGACGCGACGGCGTACACGCGGGTCAGCGAGCCGGGCTGGGCGAACGGGATCACGGGCTCGGCCTTGTCACCGCGCACGGTCTTGCGCAGCTCGGCGCGCTGCTCGTCGTTCATCACGTCCAGCTCGACGCGCACCTCACCGGTGCCGGGCACGTCGGCGACGGCCGTCTGCACGCGGTCCACGATCTGGGTGCGCATGGGGCACGCGGACGTGGTCAGGTACACCTCGACGTCGACCGACGAATCGGCCTGCACCGCGACCGACTTCACCATCCCCAGATCGGTGATCGGCTTGCCGATCTCGGGGTCGTTCACGGTGGCCAGGGCCGACCGGATCGCGTCTTCCGTAACCGCACTCATAACGCCCACCATCGTATCCGCAGGCCCGGGCGCGGGAAATCCGCCTTACCGCGGGGGACGGGGCACCGTCGGCGAGGAGGACGGAACGGGCCTGCTCGACGGTGCCGGGCGCACCGAGGGCGCCGCGGGACGGACGGCGGCCGGGGGAACGGGACGGGTGGTCGACGGTCCGCCCGAGGGGATCGCGAGCGCGCCGCCGGGGCCGGGTTCGCCCGCAGGCGCGGGGCCGGGCGGAAGCGGGCGTGACGGGCCCGACGGAGCGGCGGGCGTGCTCGGCCCGCTCGGCGGCGGCGTCGCGCAGTCGGTCATGGTGGTGGGCAGCGGCTTGCCGTCGGGACCACGCGCCGCGCTCGACGGCGCGGCCGGACCCGACAGCTTTCCGGACGGCTTCGCCGAGGTCGTCGCGACGCCCGGCTTCGCCGACGGCCCGGCCGGGGAGGAGACGGCCGCCGACGGGACGGCCGAGGGCCTCCCGGGGCCGGACGGTGCCGCCGGGCCCGAGGCCGCGGCCGGGCGGGACGGCGCACCGTCGGGCATCCCGCACCCGACGACGACCACCTGCCCGGGCGGCAGCGGCTTGGGCAGCTGCGTGGGCGGCGCGATGGGCGCGGTCATGTCGGGGATGCCGCCGACGGGGATGGCCCGGTCGCGGTAGGCCTTCGACCAGGCCACGACGTTGTCGACGTAGGAGTTCGACTGGTTGTAGGCGAACACCGCGACGCGCTGCGCGGGCTCGGCCTGCAGCCCCGTCGCGCTGGAGCAGAGGTAGCGGGCGGCGCCGTACGCGGCGTCGCGGACGTTGTCGACGTCGGCCTTCCCGTCGCCGGAGTTGTCGCCGCCGAACAGCGACCAGGTGGTGGTGAGGAACTGCATGGGGCCGAGCGCGCGGGCGAAGCCCTCGCCGTCGCGGATCACGGCGTTCCCCGCGAGCGAGCCGTCGAGGACGGGGCCCTGGATCGGGGTGAGCGTGTTGCCCGCGGCGTCGACGTTGCCGCCGTCGGCGTGCCCCGACTCGATCCGGCCGATCGCCGCAACGAGGTTCCACTCGATGCCGCAGGCCGGCGCCTCCAGGGCCATCCGGTCGGCGGCGCCGCGGTACGCGGCGTACGCGGCGCCGGGGATGCCCAGTGGGCCGGGCGCGACCTTCACGGCCTCGGGGCGCGGCGGGATCGGTACGTGCCGCGGCGCGGGCGCGGCCGGGGCGTCCGACGGTGCCGGCGGCCGCAGATCCGCCAGGCCGATCGCGGCCTGGGCGACCAGCTCGGGGCCGGGGGAGCGGTGCTGGTCGGGGACTCCGGGCACGGCGGTGTCGGCGCCCGCGACGCCGAGCAGCAGCGCTGCGGCGCCGGCCGCGGCGGTGGCCCCGAGGATCCGCACGATCGTCCCTCCCGGTTACTGACGAGTCAGTTTCGTGGCGCACGTTACTGCGCCACAGCACCGGTGCGGGTGGGACTTCAGTGAATAACAGACCTGTTCTTCAGGAAAGTGCTGCGATCGCGTCGGCCAGCAGCTCCGGGGCGTCGTCCACGCCGTGCACCCGCCACGGCGACACCCACGCCGCCGCGGCCAGCCCGGTGTAGACCGCGCCCGTCCGGGCCTGGAGGTCGCCGTCGCGCTCGTACGCGTCGCGCTCGCGCGCCGCGTCGGCCGCCTCCCGCGATCGCGCGCGTTCCGCGGCGAGCGACGTCGGCACGTCGAGGTACACCTGCAGGTCGGGCACCGGGAGCCCGAACCGGCCGAACTCGAGCTCGCGCACCCACGTCGCCACGGCGCCGTCGGCGGCCTCGCCCAGGCGGGCAGCGCTGTACGCCGCCGAGGAGGCGACGTACCGGTCGAGCAGCACCACGTCGTGCGCGGCGAGGGCGGCGCGGATGTCCGGCGCCGCGGCCTGCCGGTCGAAGGCGAACAGCAGGCCCATGCCGTAGACGGACTCCGCCACGTCGCCGTTGCCGCCGCGCAGCGCCTCGGCGGCGAGGTCCGCGAACTGCGTGCCGTACCGCGGGAAGGCGAGCGCGGCCACCGTCAGCCCGCGGCCGGTGAGCCGCGCCGTGACCGCCCGCGTGAGCGTGTTCTTGCCGGCCCCGTCGAGGCCCTCGATCGCGACGAGTCGTCCCATGGGGAGGATCGTAAGGTGTCGTAAGAGCAGGAACGCCGCCCGCAGTGACAATATGGACAGCATGAAACCCCGGATCCTGGTGATCGACGACGATCCCGCGCTGGCGGAGATGCTCACCATCGTCCTGCGCAACGAGGGCTTCGACTCGACGGTGGTGGGCGACGGCACGCAGGCGCTGAGCGCCGCCCGCGAGTTCCGCCCCGACCTCGTGCTCCTCGACCTCATGCTCCCCGGCATGAACGGCATCGACGTGTGCCGCGTGCTGCGCGCCGATTCGTCGGTACCGATCGTGATGCTCACGGCGAAGGCCGACACGGTCGACGTGGTGCTGGGCCTGGAGTCCGGCGCCGACGACTACGTGATCAAGCCCTTCAAGCCGAAGGAGCTCGTCGCGCGCGTGCGCGCCCGGCTGCGCCGCACCGACGACGAACCGAGCGAGCTGCTGTCGATCGGCAACGTCATCATCGACGTCCCGGCGCACAAGGTGACCCGCGACGGCGAGGTCGTCTCGCTCACGCCCACCGAGTTCGACCTGCTGGTCACCATGGCCCGCAAGCCGCGGCAGGTGTTCACGCGCGACGTGCTGCTCGAGCAGGTGTGGGGCTACCGGCACCCGGCGGACACGCGCCTGGTGAACGTCCATATCCAGCGCCTGCGCGCGAAGATCGAGAAGGATCCGGAGAACCCGGAGATCGTGCTCACGCTGCGCGGCGTCGGCTACAAGGCGGGGCCGGCGTGAGCGGGCCGATCGGATCGTGATCGACCGGGCCCGGGCGGCCCGCCTGGCGGACTGGGGGCGCGAGGCCGTGCACGCCGTCCGCACCGACCCCGCGGTGGTGCTGCGCGACGGTGCGCGGTACGCCGGGATGGGCCTGTCCTACGCGGGCAGGGTGTGGCGCCGCTCGCTGCAGCTGCGGGTGGTCACGCAGACCCTCGTGCTCAGCCTCACCGTGCTGCTCCTGCTGGGCTTCGTGCTCACCTCGCAGATCGCGAACCAGCTGATCGACGCGAAGCTGACCGCGGGCAAGGAGGAGACCGCCCGCGTGAAGCAGAGCGTCGAGCTCTCGCTCAGCCGCGCCGAGACCCGCACCGAGGGCGTCGAGGCGGTGCTGCGCGGCATCCGCGGGAGCCTCGTGAGCCAGGGCCTCGACGTGGGGCCGACGGCCGCGCGGTCCGGCAACTACGACCCGGTCCTGATCGTGCCCCACGGCGCCGGCCGCCCGCCGATCGTGATCGGCAGCGAGAGCGAGGTCCCGCAGTCGCTGCAGACCTTCGTCCGCGGCGGCCAGACCGCCTTCCAGCACGCGACGGTCACCGACAGCACCGGCCGCTACGGCAAGGTGCTGGTGATCGGCACGCCCGTGCAGTCGACGATCGCGGGCCTCGAGCTGTACCTGGTGTTCCCGCTGACCCAGGAGGAGAACACCCTCAACCTCATGCAGGGGACGCTCTACACCGGCGGCGCGGTGCTGCTGATCCTCCTGGCCGCGGTGAGCCTGCTCGTCGCTCGCCAGGTGGTGCTGCCCGTGCGGTCGGCGGCGCGGATCGCCGTGCGCTTCGCGGAGGGCCGGCTCAAGGAGCGCATGCCGGTGCGCGGCGAGGACGACATCGCGCGGCTGGCGATGAGCTTCAACGACATGGCCGAGTCCCTCTCCAAACAGATCGGCCAGCTCGAGGAGTTCGGCAACCTCCAGCGGCAGTTCACCTCCGACGTCTCGCACGAGCTGCGGACCCCGCTGACCACGGTGCGGATGGCGGCCGACATGATCGCCGATTCCGCCGACGAGCTGGACCCGGGCCTGCGCCGCACCACCGAGCTGATGCAGAAGGAGCTCGACCGCTTCGAGACGCTCCTCGCCGAGCTGCTGGAGATCTCCCGGCACGACGCGGGCGTCGCGGAGCTGCACTCCGAGCAGATCGACATCGAGGTGCCGATCGTTTCCGCGATGGCGACCGTCCGGCACCTCGCGGAGCAGTCCGAGACCGAACTGATCCTCGACATGCCCGACGACCCCGTCATCGTCGAGGCCGACACCCGGCGCGTCGAGCGCGTGCTGCGCAACCTGCTCGCCAACGCCATCGACCACAGCGAGGGCAAACCCGTGATCCTCACCATGCGCGCCGACGACGACGCCGTGGCCATCACCGTCCGCGACTACGGCGTGGGCCTGCGGCCGGGCGAGGAGAAGCTCGTCTTCAACCGGTTCTGGCGCTCGGACCCGTCGCGGGTGCGGCGCTCCGGCGGCACGGGGCTGGGCCTCGCGATCAGCATCGAGGACGCGCGGCTGCACAGTGGGCGCCTCGAGGCGTGGGGCGAGCCCGGGAGCGGTTCCTGCTTCCGGCTCACCCTGCCCCGCGTCCGCGGCGGACGGGTCACCGTCAGTCCCCTGCCCCTGAAGTCGATGGCGCGGCGCAGCCCGGACGGGGGTTCCGACGATGCCTAGGACGATCCGCACGCCCGTCGGGAAGGCGCTGGTGATCCTGCTCGCCGCGCTGGTCGCGCTCACCGGCTGCGCCAACATCCCCGAGTCCACGAGCCCGCGGGTCATCGGCGACCTGGGCGGCGAGACGGCGGCGCCCGATAAGGGCCTGGCGCCGCGCCGCGACACGCAGCCCGAGGTGATCGTCCGCGACTTCCTCAAGGCGAACGCGGTCGCCGACGGCAACTACGCCGCGTCCCGCAAGTTCCTCACGCCCAACGCGAACTGGCAGGTGCCCAAGCAGTCCGTCGTGGTCAAGGACATCGACGTGCTGCCCACCGAGCGCTCCGCGAACTTCATGAAGGCGACGATCCGCGCGCAGGCGACGGGCTTCCTCGGCGCCGACGGGACGTTCGAGCCGGCGGGCCAGTCGATCACGCAGAACGTCCAGCTCGTGCAGGTCGACGGGCAGTGGCGCGTGCAGGGCCTGAGTTCCGTCGGGGACACCCCGATGCTGGTGATCGACACCGAGCAGTTCCGCACCGTCTACCGCCGGTACCTGCTGTACTTCCCGGACCCGACGGGCCGCACGCTGGTGCCGGACGCCCGGTGGCTCGCCGGCCCGCGCTCCAAGCTGGCCTCCGACCTGCTGATGCTGCTGATCCGCGGCCCCCGCGCGACGCTGGCGGACGCCGTCTTCAATCCCTTCGGCACGAACGCCGCCGTCCGCGGCGCCGTCACGAACGCGCAGGGCGATCAACGTGATCCGGGCGTCGGCTTCGCCGGCGTGCGCGTGGACCTCACGGGCCTGCCGCGGATCGAGCCCGACGTGGCGCGGCTCATCGCCGGGCAGGTCGTGTGGAGTCTCGCCGGCGCCGACGTGCAGGGCCCGTACGTGATCACGGTCGACGGCTCTCCGCTCGACGACAAGCACCAGTCCGGCTGGAACCCGAACGACGTCGCGTCCATCAGCCCGAACGCCTCGTCGGATCTGGCGGTCGGCCTGCACGGCGTGCTCGACGGCAAGTTCGTCAAGATCACCGGCAGCCAGGTCACCGACGTCGCGGGCCCGCTCGGCGCGTCGAACTCGATCCGTTCCATCGGGCTGTCGGGGTCGGGGCGGCAGGTCGCGGCGGTGCTCGACGCGGGCGCCCGCGGCGGCCCCGGGACGGCGCTCGCGCTCGCCCCGTACGGCGGTGTCCCCACGCAGGTGCTCACGGCCGGATCGATGACGCGGCCCTCGTGGACGCCCGACGACGCCGGCGTGTGGACGGTGCTCGACGGGACGCGCGTGGTCCGGGTCCGGCAGGACCAGACCACGGGCGAGGTCTCGACCGTCGACGTCGACGCGGGCGAGGTCGCGGCGGCCGCGCCGGGCCCGATCACGGAGCTGCGGCTCTCGCGCGACGGTGTGCGGGTGGCCCTGGTCGTGGGCGGGCGGGTGCTGGTCGGCGTGGTGCAGACCGCGCCGAACGGGCGGATCAAGATCGCCCACCTGGCGTCCGTGGTCACCGACCGGGAGCTGGTCGCCTCGTCGGTGGACTGGCAGACCGGCGACACGATCTTCATCGGCCGCACCACCTCCGATTCGCCGGTGCTGTCGGTGCGCTACGACTCCGGTGAGGTCACGGCCGTGCCGAGCCGCAACCTCTCGCCGCCTGTCTACAACGTCGCGGTGTCGACGACCGCGGTGTACGCCACCGACTCCTCGGGGGTGTGGCAGATCGGCATCGGCCCCGACAGCGACGAGCAATACTGGAGCCAGGTGGATCGCCTGGCGGGGGGCCGGGCGAACCCGGTGCTGCCGGGCTAGGGCCCGGCGCTCCCGGGGGAGGAGCGCACCTGGAGCGGGGGAGCCGTGCGCGTCGTGCGGAGCGTGGTCCGCGGGGTGGCCGGTGGGGTCGACGACCTCGTCGAACTGGCCGTGCCCCGCACCTGCGGGGGCTGCGGCTTCCCGCGGGTGCGCTGGTGCGCCCGCTGCGAGGCCGCGCTGCACGACGTCCCCGCGCTGATCCGCACCACGGTCCCCGTCGGGGTGCCCGTGTGGACGCTCGGGAGGTACGACGGTGCGCGGCGCCGCGCCGTCCTGCAACTCAAGGAGCGCGGGCGGGGCGATCTCGCCGTCCCGTTGGGCCGTGGCCTCGCGCACGCCGTGCTGCGGCTGCGCGCGTGGGGCGAGGTCGACGGTCCGCTGGTCCTGATTCCCGCACCGACCACGGCGTGGGCCGCCCGCCGTCGCGGCGGCGACGTGGTGACCGCGGTGTGCCGCGCCGCCGCCCGCACCGCGGAGCCGGTGTGCGCGGTGACCGTCGCGCCGGTCCTGCGGTCGGTGGGCGCCGCGGAGTCCGTCGGCCTGAGCGCGTCGGCCCGCGCCGCGAACGTGCGCGGCACCGTCCGCGTGCGCGGTGTGCCGCCCGCGGGCACCGTCGTCCTGGTGGACGACGTGGTGACCACCGGGGCCACCCTGGCCGAGTCCGTCGCCGCCCTGGCCCGACGGGGCGTGGCCGTCGCCGCGGCCCTCACCTTCGCCGCGGCGTAGTACCACCGGAGTGATGAGCGTCTCGAGTGCTGAAGTCAGAGCATGCTATCGGGCTTCGGATGGCTGTACGCGAGCGTCACGAAGAGCCTCGCCCGGTCGACTCAGTACGGCGGTTCGAGCCCGTCGAACATCGGGAAATGCTTGACGTTGCGGGTCCAGAGATCGGCACCGGCGACTGCGGCGGTCGCCGCGATCACGTAGTCAGCGATGTCGATCCCGGAGTGCGACGCGCGGTACCGGCGGGCCAGAGACCCCGCGGCGTCGGCGATCTCCTCTGAGACGTCGATCCACTCGAAGACCGCGAGGAGGGCGGCGGTGGACGACTTCTCGGAGGCGCGCATACCGCCGAGGACCTCGGTGCGGGTGAGGACCGACGCGACGAGGCGCCGTCCCTCCCGGCGCGCATCCGACAGGCGGTCCCGAGCCTCCCTCCGCCCGCGGAGGGTATCGATGAAGATCGACGTGTCGAGGAGGATCGGTGGGCCCGTTACCACCGGGCGAACCGATCAATCCGTGCAGGTCGGATCGCCTCTACGAACTCTTCGCCGTCGGGCCCGTCGGATCCCCATGTCCCGAAGCTCTGGTCGAGTGCCGCGTCGAACGCGTCCGCGTCGGTTCCGCCGTAGGTCAGATCGACGGCGCGGCGGATCAGTTCGGCCAGCCCGAGCCCGGACGCGCGGGACTCCGCGAGGAGGCGAACGTACTGCGCATCCTCGAGCGTGATCTGCGTCCGATGGCTCATGATGTAAGGCTACATCGTGTGCGCGGTCCGCGCTCCGTGCGCGGGTGACACGTCCGTGAACTCACAGTGGCCAAATCCTGGCGGGATTCGAGAACCGGGGCTATCTTCGGGGGTACCTTTCCCGGTTCGAGAAAGAGGAGGTGATGGCACACCTTCCCTAGCGGCGGGCAGTCCGCCCGCCGTTCGAATCTGAGCCTGCTCCCACGCGCGCTGACCGAGTGACGGATTGGTGATCCGTACGAGCGCAAGGGATCCGGGCCTGCATGAAAGGTTCCACATGACCCTTCTGTCCCCGCGCGACACGAATCGCGCCCACGCGACCCCCAACGTCGAGGTCGACCCCTTCCGCGAACCCAGCCACGTGACTGACGAGCGCGACAAGGACTACCTCACTCCCAACGCCCCCGTGGCCATCGACGGCCGCAACGTGGAGGTGCCCGAGCACTTCCGCGTCTACCTGGGAGACAAGCTGGCGCGGCTCGAGAAGTTCCGCACCACCATCACCCTGTTCGAGGTCAGCCTCTTCCACGAACCGAACCCGCGACAGTCCAAGCAGTGCCAGCGCCTGGAGCTGACCGTGCGCGGCAAGGGCGGCGTCGCCCGCGCCGAGGCGGCGGCGGAGAACTTCTACGCCGCGTTCGAAACGGCGCTCTCCCGCCTGCAGAGCCGCCTGCGCAAGGCCTCCGACCGCAAGAAGGTGCACTACGGGAACCGCACCCCGGTCTCGGTGGCGGAGGCGACGGCACCGTCGGCCCTGCCCGACGCACCGGCTGCGTCCGAGGCGGACGACGATCCGTACGCCGCGCTCGTCGAGGACCACCTGCCCGGCCAGATCGTCCGCATCAAGGACCATCCGGGCACGCCGATGACGGTGGACGACGCCCTGTCGCAGATGGAACTGGTCGGCCACGACTTCTTCCTCTTCTTCGACAAGGAGGCCGAGAAGCCGTCCGTGGTCTATCGACGGAAGGCTTTCGACTACGGCCTCCTCCGGCTGACCTGACGTTTCGCCTACCATGGATCCCGGCCGCCGCAGAGGCGGCCGGGATTCTTAGCTGTATTCACGGGATTGAGGTTGCTCAGTGGTTCTCTCCAAGGTGCTGCGGTTCGGCGAAGGCCGGATGGTCAAGCGGCTCGACGGCCTGGCCTCCTACGTGGAGAGCCTGAACGACGAGTACGAAGCGCTCTCGGACGAGAAGCTGCAGGCCAAGACCGAGATCTTCAAGAAGCGCCTGGAGAAGGGCGAGACCCTCGACGAGATCCTCCCCGAGGCGTTCGCCACCGCCCGCGAGGCCGCGTGGCGCGTGCTGGGGCAGAAGCCGTACCACGTGCAGATCATGGGCGCCGGCGCGCTGCACCAGGGCGACATCGCCGAGATGAAGACCGGTGAGGGCAAGACCCTGACCTCGGTCATGGCGGCCTACGCCAACGCGCTCACCGGCAAGGGCGTGCACCTGGTCACCACCAACGACTACCTCGCCAAGCGCGACGCGGACTGGATGGGCCGCGTGCACCGCTTCCTCGGGCTCGAGGTGGACTGCATCCTCGCCGGGCAGGACCCGGACCGTCGCCGCACCGCCTACAGCGCCGACATCACGTACGGCACCAACAACGAGTTCGGCTTCGACTACCTGCGCGACAACATGGCGCACAGCGAAGAGGAACTGGTGCAGCGCGGCCACAACTACGCGATCGTCGACGAGGTCGACTCGATCCTCATCGACGAGGCCCGCACGCCGCTCATCATCTCGGGCCCGGCCGACGCCTCGTCGAAGTGGTACACGGAGTTCGCGCGCATCGTCCCGCTGATGGAGAAGGACGTCCACTACGAAGTGGACATCCGCAAGAAGACCATCGGCGTCAACGAGGCCGGCGTCGAGCTGGTCGAGGACCAGCTGGGCATCGAGAACCTGTACGACGCGACCAACTCGCTCCTGGTCAGCTACCTGAACAACGCCATCAAGGCGAAGGAGCTCTACGAGCGCGACAAGGACTACATCGTCCGCTCGGGCGAGGTCCTCATCGTCGACGAGTTCACCGGCCGCGTGCTCGCCGGCCGCCGCTTCAACGAGGGCATGCACCAGGCCCTGGAGGCGAAGGAGAACGTCGAGATCCAGGCCGAGAACCAGACCCTCGCCACGATCACGCTGCAGAACTACTTCCGCCTCTACGACAAGCTCTCCGGCATGACCGGTACCGCCGAGACCGAGGCCGCCGAGCTGCACCAGATCTACAAGCTGGGCGTCATCCCGATCCCGACGAACAAGCCGATGATCCGCAAGGACCAGACGGACCTCATCTACAAGACGGAGGAGGCGAAGTTCGCCGCCATCGTCGAGGACATCGCCGAGCGCCACGAGGCCGGCCAGCCCGTCCTCATCGGCACCACCTCGGTCGAGCGGTCCGAGTACCTCTCGCGCCAGCTCGAGCGCAAGAAGATCCCGCACACCGTGCTCAACGCCAAGTTCCACGAGCAGGAGGCGGCGATCATCGCCAAGGCGGGCACGCCCGGCGCCGTCACCGTCGCGACCAACATGGCCGGCCGCGGCACCGACGTCGTGCTCGGCGGCAACCCCGACATCCTCGCCGACCTCGCGCTGCGCGAGCGCGGCCTCGATCCCGTGACCACGCCCGAGGAGTACGAGGCGGCATGGGACGAGACCATCGAGCAGGTCAAGAAGGAGTCGAAGGACGCGGGCGACGACGTGCGCGACGCCGGCGGCCTCTACGTCCTCGGCACCGAGCGGCACGAGTCGCGGCGCATCGACAACCAGCTCCGAGGCCGCTCCGGTCGCCAGGGTGACCCGGGCGAGTCCCGCTTCTACCTCTCGCTGGGCGACGAGTTGATGCGGCGCTTCAACGGCGCGCAGATCGAGGCGTGGATGAACCGCGTCAACCTCCCCGACGACGTGCCGATCGACAACAAGTTCGTCTCCCGCGCCATCCGCAGCGCGCAGACCCAGGTCGAGCAGCAGAACTTCGAGATCCGCAAGAACGTCCTCAAGTACGACGACGTGCAGAACGAGCAGCGCAAGGTCATCTACGACGAGCGCCGCAAGATCCTCCGCGGCGAGGACCTCTTCGACCAGGTCAACCACATGACCGACGACGTGGTCTCGGCGTACGTCGACGCCGCCACGTCCACCGGCTACGTGGAGGACTGGGACCTCGACGAGCTGTGGACCGCGCTCAAGACGCTGTACCCGATCGAGCTGGACTGGAAGCAGGTCGTCGGCGAGGACGAGAACGGCGATCGCGACGAGATCACCAGCGGCGAGCTCAAGGACGTCCTGCTCAAGGACATCCACGCGGCGTACGACAAGCACCAGGAGGGCATCGAGAAGGCCGCCGGCGAGGGCACCATGCGCCAGGTCGAGCGGTCCGTGCTGCTGTCGGTGCTGGACCAGAAGTGGCGCGAGCACCTCTACGAGATGGACTACCTCAAGGAGGGCATCGGCCTGCGGCAGATCGCCCAGCGCGATCCCGTGGTCGAGTACCAGCGCGAGGGCTACGACATGTTCAACGGCATGCTCGAGGGCCTCAAGGAGGAGTCGGTCGCCACGCTGTTCAAGGTGCAGGTCCAGGAGCCCGAGGAGGGCGCCCCCGCCGCAGACGGTGCCGAGGCCCCCGCACAGGCGCAGGTCAGCAGCCCCGTCGCCGAGCCGGATCCCGAGAAGATCACCCTCTCCGGTCCGTCGGAGCAGGGCGACCTCACCGAGATCTCGCAGAACGCCGACGAGCCGCAGGGCTCCCGGTCGAAGCGTCGCGCGGCCAAGCGCGAGGCCGACAAGGCCGCGCAGAAGGCCGCCGCTGCGCGCGGCAAGCACCGCCGGTAGTCGCCGCCGGAACGGCGCGCGGCGGGCCCTACGCGGGGTCCGCCGGTGCCGCCCCGCGCGCCGTGCGCACAGCGAGCGCCCGGCCGGCCGCGAGGGTCGCCGCCACCACGGCGAGGGCCGCGATGACGGCGCGGATCCAGGTGGCGGTCGTCGTCGAGAAGTCCGTCGTCGCCGCTGCCGCGACACCTGCTGCCGTGGCCAGCGCCGCGCCGAGCGGGAGCGCCCACGCGAGGGTGCGCACCGTCGCGCGGACGTGCGCGTCGCCGAGCGCCCGGAGCGCCCTGCCGACCGCCGCCAGGGCGGCGCCGTACGCGAGCAGCCCGCCGGCCGCGTAGATCGCGAGGATCACCGGGGTCGACGGTGCCGATACCGCGCCCGCGAACGAGAAGCCGACGAACGCCAGGACGGGCGACAGCCCGACGGCCGCGCCCAGCAGCCCGGCGAGCGCGACGGTCCCGATCCGGTCGTCCTCCCGGCCCCGGGGACGGACGCCGACCGCCCACAGCACCAGCCCCGTCACCGCGCCCGCGGCGGCGCCGATGACGCCGGCCCGGGTGTGGCCGCCGGAGACGAGCCACCCGTCGGCGGCGAGGTAGGTGCCGTCCTCGAGCGACCACGCCCCGCCCGAGTCCGTCGCGCCCAGGAGCGCCACGGCCGCGCCGAGGAGCGCGAACCAGAACGCCTGTCGCAGCGCGGACATGCGGCTACTTGCCGCCCTTCTTCGCGTACTCGGGCACGCGCGTCTGGCCGGTGTGCTCGCCGATCACGTCCATCAGCCGATCGGTGGCGCGGCGGATCGACTCCTGGTCGTCGAGGCTCGCGTCGCTCAGGTCCAGCGGCGGTAGCACGTCGACCGTGACGCGGCTCTTCCAGAAGTTCTTCCGCGTCCGGTTGTCGGTGCGGCCCAGGGCGATCGGGATGATCGGGGTGCCGGTGGCGAGCGCCACGCGGACCGCGCCGGTCTTGCCCTTGTACAGCCGGCCGTCGGGGGAGCGGGTGCCCTCGGGGTGGATGCCCCAGGCGCCGCCGTCCTCGACGATCTTCGTCGCCGCCTCGAGAGCGGGCGCCGAGACGGAGCCGCCGCGCCGGTCCACCGGGATCTGCCCCATGCCGGAGAAGAAGACCTTCTTGAACTTCCCCTTCAGCCCGGGCTCGGTGAAGTAGTCCGCCTTCGCGAGGAAGCTGACGGGCCGCCGCGCACTCTGCACCACGTAGAAGGAGTCCGAGATCGCGAGGTGATTCGCGGCGAGGATCACCGGTCCGTTGCGCGGAATGTTCTCCAGCCCCGTGTATTCGGGGCGGCCCCACGCCCACAGGGCGGGGCCGATCAGGAGGTGGCGGGCCACCCGGTATCGGAACGCGGCACGCAGCGAGCTCAGCGACATGTCCCTTGTGTACCGCCCTTCCGCGCCGGGCGCCCGCGATTCGCGCAAACACCGCCGTAACCCGCGTCACGCGGCCGTCGTGAACGCAACCCACCGCCACCGTCCGGCCGCGGCCTCGACCCGCCCCGCCGCCGCGAGCACCCGCTCCCCGCGGGTGTAGGTCAGGAAGATCTCGGCGCCGACCTCCGGGCCGCGCGGGCGCCGACGGGCCCGCTGCGCCAGGGCGCGCGGCGTCCCGACGTGCACGTTCCCCCACCCGGAGACCGTGCCCGCGGGCCCCGTCTCCGCCAGGGTCCGCAGCACGTCGACGACGGTCGCCGTGGCGATCGCCGTGAGGTGCTTCGCGGGGCGGCGCCGGTCCAGCACCTCGAAGACGGGCCGCAGCGTGGAGAGCACGAAGCGATGCGCGTCGGGGTGGACCGCGGCCACGGGCCCGGGGAGGGCGACCGGTTCCGGCGGGGCCGGGTCCGACGGTGCCGGCAGCGGCGGTGCGGCCCGTGCCGCCCGGACGAGCGACAGTGGCCGCGCCGGTGGTTCGGCGTCCGGCGCGCGCAGCACGACGAAGCCCGGTTCCGGTGTGCGCGGCGCGCGGGCCCGTGCCCCGTCGGCCGCGAGAATGATCGCCCCCATACTGATTAGACGCATCAGGAAGCCGTTCGGATCCCATCTACTCGGCCGGGTCGCGGTCCGCCGATCCCGTATGCTGACGCCGAAGATCGGTCCCCGGGGGAGGTGCAGGTGAAGGGCAGGCTCGGCCAGTCCGACGCGGAGTTCTACGCGTTGGAGAATTCCACCACCCCCACGCACGTCGGCTCGCTCGTCATCCTGGGCCGGCCCGACGAGGGGCTGGAGTACGAACGTCTGCTCGCCACCATCGAGGAGCGGCTCGCCGAGGTGCCCCGGTACCGGCAGAAGGTGCGCACCGTCCCGCTCGGCATCGCCCGCCCCGTCTGGGTCGAGGACCGCGACTTCGACATCACCTATCACGTGCGGGTGTCCGCGCTGCCGCAGCCGGGCAGCGACGATCAGCTGCACGACCTGGTCGCCCGGCTGAACTCCCGGCCGCTGGATCGCGAGCGGCCGCTGTGGGAGGTCTACCTCATCGAGGGCCTCGCGGACGACCGGCTCGCGGTGTTCTCCAAGACCCACCTCGCCCTGGTCGACGGTCGCGCCAACGTCGACCTGATGCAGCTGCTGCTCACGGACTCCCCGCACACGCCGGAGCCGCCCGAGGACCTGTGGATGGGGCAGCACGAGCCGAGCGACGGCGAGCTGGTGATGGGCGCCGTCATCGACATGCTCTCGCGCCCCAAGCGCACCGCTGCGATGATCCAGGGCGTCGTCGGCGAGGTCGCCGAATCGATCACGGGCCTGCAGGAGGACGCGGCCAACGTCATCGAGCGAGCGTCATCGCTGGTGCGGGCCCGCACGGCGGTCACGCCGGTCCGCTCCCTCAACGTGCCCATCTCGCGGAGCCGCCGGTTCGCCGTCGCGCGGATGGACCTCGACGAGTTCCGCCGGCTGCGCGCCGCGTACGGCTGCACCGTCAACGACCTGCTGCTGTCGGTGATCGCGGGCGGACTGCGCACCTGGCTGATCTCGCGCGGGGAGCCGATCAGCGCCGGCACCGAAGTGCGGGTGCTCGAGCCGATCGCCGTCGACGACGTGGGTCTCGGCGTGGGGGAGCAGGTGCGCGCGTACATCGTGCGGCTGCCCGTCGCCGAGAGCAACGCGGTGGTCCGCATGCGCCAGATCGCGCACGGCGCCGCCGCGCAGGTGGACCGGAACCGGCAGGTGGCGGCACGGGCGCTGGCCGCGAGTGGCGGCTTCACCCCGCCGACGCTGCACGCCCTGGGCGCGCGCACCGCGATGAGCGTGTCGCCGCGGTCCTTCAACACGCTGGTCACCAACGCGCCCGGCCCACAGGCGCCGGTGTACCTGTCGGGCATCGAGGTCCAGCAGGTCTATCCGGTGCCGCCGCTCATCGCGAACCAGGTCGTGTCCATCGGCATCACGTCGTACAACGGCACGGTGTACATCGGGCTCAACGCCGACCGCGACGGCATGTGGGACGTGATCTCGATGACGGAGTTCCTGTACGAAGCTTTGGACGAGATCGCCGCGTCCGCGAAGGGGGAGTAGATGACGGTCCGCGTGTACGTGCCGAGCACCTTGGCGGGGCTGCAGGTCCTGCAGCGCGATGGCGAGCTGTTCCCGTTGGGCGGCACCGTCTTCGGTGTCACCCCCGCGTTGCGTGAGGCGTACACGTCGGGCGACGACGAGGAGCTCGCCGAGGCGGCCATGCGGCAGGCGGCGCGCGCCTCGCTGCGTCTGCTCGCCGTCGAGGAGCCGGACCCGGCCGACGGCGCCGGGGCCGAGGGCGACGGTGCCGCACCGGATCCCGTGCGGCGCGTGGTGATCACCGCCGACGTCCCCGCCGCCAAGGAGCGCCCCGACCTCGACGACGCCGTGCTGAAGGTGACCGAGCCGATCCGGCTCACGAACGTACTCGCCGTACACGTCGACGTCTCCGAGGCCGAGCGGGCGGTGACCCGCGCCGCGCAGGTGGTCGACGCCGCCGACCTCGGCGACGAGGACGCCGAGCTCGCCGTCGGCGACGCCGAGGACCACGATCTGGCCTGGTACGCAACGCAGGAACTGCCCTTCCTCCTCGAACTGCTCTGACCGCGGTCGCGAGCGGGGTTACGGTGGGGGAATGACAGTGCGCGGTGCCCGGTACGCAGCGGCCCTCCTGGTGGGGGCGGGCGTCGCGGCGTCGGCACCTGCGGCGTCGGCGGCCCCGGTGCCCCTGATCGGCACGCAGTGGCGGTTCGAGTCGAGCGGCGTCGCACGGACGGCGCCGGTGAAGTACACCGGATCGCCCGCGTATTTCAGCATCGACGGCACGCGGGGCGGCGGCAACGACGGCTGCAACGTCTTCGGCATGAACGTGGAGGTCAAGGGCGACCGCGCGACCTTCAGCGGCCTCTTCTCGACCCTCCGGATGTGTTACGTCCCCGGTGCCGGCGTCCAGTTCGGCAAGGCCTTCGCCGGTCCGCGCACCGTCACCGTCACCGGGAACCGCCTGCGCGTCTCCGACGGTCCCCGCGGCTACTGGAACTTCGTCGCGAACGGCCCGGCGAAGAAGTAGCCGCCCGCCGTGCGTAGGACAACCTCACAGAAATTGTCCCAACAGGTTACGGCACCGTAGGCTCACCCCCATGAGCAACTCCTTCCGCGCATTCCGTGATTGGCTCGAGGCCCCGGCCAAGAACGTCTCCGCCGAGCATCCCCGCACCAACCTGGTGCGCGGCGCGGTCGCGCGGCTCACCACGCCGCTGCTGCCGGACGACTACCTCCACCTGATCAACCCGCTGTGGTCGGCGCGCGAGCTGCGCGGCAAGATCGTGCGCGTCCAGCAGGAGACCGACGAATCGGTCACGCTCACCATCGAGACCGGCTGGGGCTTCAACACCAAGTACGAGGCGGGCCAGTACGTGGGCATCGGCGTCCTCGTCGGCGGCAAGTGGACGTGGCGCTCCTACTCGCTCACCTCCGTCCCGGACATGGGCCACGGCCGCGCCCCGCGCGAGGTGTCGATCACCGTCAAGGCGATGAACGAGGGCTTCCTCTCGAACCACCTCGTCACCGGCGTGCAGGAGGGCACCATCGTGCGCCTGCAGGCACCGTCGGGCGACTTCACGCTCCCGAACCCGCTGCCGCCCAAGGTCCTCTTCCTCACCGCGGGCAGCGGCATCACGCCCGTCATGGCGATGCTGCGCACGCTGGAGCGGCGCGGCATCCCCGCCTCCACCGACATCGTGGCCGTGCACTCCGCGCCGAACGCCGACTCCGCGCTGTTCCGCGACGAGCTCGAGGCCTTCGACGCCAACCACGACAACGTCTCGGTGCAGCTGCGCTACACCCGCGACGCGGGCCGCCTGACGCCCGCCAACCTCGACGACGCCGTGCCGGACTGGCAGGAGCGGCAGACCTGGATCTGCGGTCCCGGCGTCTTCCTCAACGACATGGAGAAGGCCTGGAAGGACCGCGGCATCGAGTCGCGCCTGCACCAGGAGCGGTTCACCGTCGAGCGCGCGGACGTCTCCGCGAGCGGCGGCGACGTCACCTTCCTCAAGGCCGGCAAGACCACCGAGGTCGACGGTGCCACCACCCTCCTCGAGGCGGGCGAGGCCGCCGGCGTGCAGATGCCGTTCGGCTGCCGCATGGGCATCTGCCAGACCTGCGTCGTGCAGCTCGCCGACGGCCAGGTCCGCGACCTGCGCAGCGGCGACCTGCACACCGAGGGCGAGCGGATCCAGACCTGCATCAGCGTGGCGGTGGGGGACTGCACGCTCGACGTGTAGGTCCGGAGCCGTCCCCCTTGCATCTCCGGGCGGTGGGGGACTGCACGCTCGACGTCTGACCAGGTCGCTCCGCCCCTGGCTCGTCTCCGATTGACACCTACGAGGCCGTAACTTACGGTTGCGTAGGTTAGATGATCCGAGACCACCACGGAGGGCGGCCCCGCATGGCGATCACCGACATCCCCGAGTACGCGCACCTCACCGAGGCCGACGTCGAGACGCTCGGCGCGGAGCTGGACGCGATCCGGCGCGACATCGAGGCCGTCCGCGGCGAGTCGGACGTGCAGTACCTGCAGCGCACCATCGCCGCCCAGCGCGGGCTCGAGGTGGCCGGCCGCCTGATGCTGCTCGGCGCGCACAAGCGCGGCTTCTGGTGGGGCTCGGCGGCCACGCTGGGGCTGGCGAAGATCATCGAGAACATGGAGCTCGGGCACAACATCATGCACGGGCAGTGGGATTGGATGAACGATCCCGAGGTGCACTCCACGACGTGGGAGTGGGACAACGCCGGCACGTCGCGGCTGTGGAAGCACACGCACAACTACGTGCACCACAAGTACACGAACGTCCTCGACATGGACGACGACGTGGGCTACAAGACCCTCCGCGTGACCCGCGACCAGCCGTGGACCCCGTTCAACTCGGGGAACCTGGTCTACAACACGATCCTCATGCTGCTCTTCGAGTACGGCGTGGCCATCCAGCACCTCGAGCTCGGCCGCGCGGCCACCAAGTGGAAGAAGTCGTGGTTCGACCGCGAGGGATTCAAGGCGGACGCCTCCGACGTCGGCCGCAAGATCGGCCGGCAGGTGCTCAAGGACTACGTCGCGGCCCCGCTGGTCGGCGTGCCGTTCGGTGGCAAGCGCGGCTGGCGCAAGGCGCTCACCGCGATGATCACCGCCAACGTGATCCGCAACATCTGGACCAACGCCGTCATCTTCTGCGGGCACTTCCCCGACGGTGCCGAGAAGTTCACCAAGCAGGACGTCGACAACGAGACCCAGGCCGAGTGGTACCTGCGGCAGATGCTCGGCAGCGCCAACCTCTCCGGCGGCCCCGTCATCGACTTCCTGTCGGGCAACCTGAGCTACCAGATCGAGCACCACCTGTTCCCCGACCTGCCGTCGAACCGCCTCGCCGAGATCGGCGTCCGCGTGCGCGCGCTGTGCGAGAAGTACGACCTGCCGTACACGATCGGCCCGCTGCACGTGCAGTACTACAAGTCGTGGCGGACCATCGCCAAGCTGTCGCTGCCGGACAAGTACCTGCGCGACACCGCCGACGACGCCCCCGAGACCGCGTCCGAGGCGATGTTCGCCGGCACCGAGTACGCCGAGCCGCGCATCGACGAGCGCAGTGGCCGCCGCTTCGGGCTCAAGGCCGCCCGCGCCGCCGTCCATGCGCGCCGGGGCAGCCGCCGCCCCTGACGCATCCGCCGCGACCACGTCGCAGCGACCGCGCCGCCGCCCCCGTCGTTCGGGTGCGGCGGCGTCGGCGATCCCGGTCTACTTCCCCCCGAACTTCGCCTCGAGTGCGGCGATGTCCGCCTGTGCGGAGCCCCCCGCGCGGGTGCCCGAGTCCGTGTTGACCAGCGCCTTGCGCTGCGCGAGCGTGAGCCCGGGTTCCGTGAACGGGTCGACGGGCAGGCAGGCGTTCGGGCGGTCCGGCTTCGGGGTGCCGTCGGCGTTGATGAACGCGGTGCACTTCTGCAACGTGCTCGGATCGATGCCCGGGGCCGCGCTCGCGGTGCCCGCCAGTGCGAGGCCGCCCAGGACGGCGCCCGCGGCGACGGCGGTGCCCGCCGCGGCGGTGAGGATCCGGTGACGGCGAGTGATGCTCGTGTTCATGGTCTGCTCCATATCGGGTCGGTCGTGCCGCCGGTGGTGGCGACAGGACCCACGTTGCGATCCGAATGTCGCGGGACCGTCGCAACGGCGCCCCAGACGGCCTTTGATCCGGTACCGGTACCGGTCGATCGGCGCCGGCGTGTGACATGCGCCCCAGGTGGAACAAGATCGGTGACTTTGTTCCATCCCGCTGCTACAGTGGAATCGTTCTGTTCTTGAGGCCGCGGCATGCGGTCATACCGATTGGGGATCGCCTCGTGGCTATCACTGACATCGCGGAGTACGCGCACCTCACCGACGCCGACATCGAGGCGCTCGGAGCCGAGTTGGATGCGCTGCGTCGCGAGATCGAGGAGAGCCGCGGCGAGGAGGATGCCAAGTACATCCGTCGCGTGATCAAGAGCCAGCGCATCGCCGAGACCGCGGGCCGCGTCTTCGGCCTCGGCGCCGGCATGAAGGGCTGGAAGGGCAAGGCCGCCTGGGCCGCCTCCGCCGCGTGCCTCTCGTACGCGAAGGTGATCGAGAACAACGAGCTCGGCCACAACATCATGCACGGCCAGTGGGACTGGATGAACGATCCGGAGATCCACTCCACCAACTGGGAGTGGGACAGCGCTTCGGACGGCAAGTTCTGGCGCCACACCCACAACTACATGCACCACAAGTACACCAACGTCACCGACATGGACGACGACATCGGCTACGGCATCCTGCGCGTCACGCGCGACCAGCCGTGGGAGCCGTACATGCTGTTCAACCCGATCTACAACTTCACCCTGATGATCGGCTTCCAGTACGGCAAGGCCGTGCAGCACCTCGAGCTCATGAACGCCATGAAGGCGGCGCTCAACGGCGGCGAGCAGTACGCGAACTACGACTGGGAGGAGTTCCGCAGCCGGCTCAAGGTGGTCCTCACCAAGATCGCCAAGCAGACCGCGAAGGACTACGTCCTCTTCCCCGCGATGGCCGTGCCCTTCACCGGCGCCCGCGGCTACAAGAAGGCCGCCTCGGCCAACTACGTCGCCAACACCGTGCGCGACGTGTGGGACCACATGACCATCTTCTGCGGCCACTTCCCGGACGACGCCGAGAAGTTCACCATCGAGGACATCGAGAACGAGACGCTCCCCGAGTGGTACCTGCGCCAGATGCTGGGCACCGCGAACTTCGAGGGCAGCGACGCGCTGCACTTCATCACCGGTCACCTGGGCCGCCAGATCGAGCACCACCTGTACCCGGACCTGCCCTCGAACCGGTACAACTACATCAACTCGCGCCTCGTCGAGATCTGCGAGAAGTACGACCTGCCCTACAACAGCGGGCCGATGTGGAAGCAGTACGCCGAGTCGTGGCGCACCATCATCAAGCTCTCGCTGCCGGACAAGTACCTCAAGGCCACCGTCGACGACGCTCCCGAGACGCACTCGAACA
The DNA here is from genome assembly GCF_900104775.1 of Tsukamurella tyrosinosolvens. Taxonomy (NCBI): domain Bacteria; kingdom Bacillati; phylum Actinomycetota; class Actinomycetes; order Mycobacteriales; family Tsukamurellaceae; genus Tsukamurella; species Tsukamurella tyrosinosolvens. Next base: position 3,946,703 of record NZ_FNSA01000003.1, on the reverse strand, counting down.
AGCGCTTCTACGACGAGAACGGCAAGACCACGGTGGTCAAGGGCGAGATCGATGCAGATGGCAACCGTCGCGGCCTGCGCTCGCACGTCGAGGAGCTGGCGGCCGCGAAGTAACGCGGCCGGTCGAACTGCGCGTAGCCTGAAGACGTGGCTATCACTGATGTCGGCGAATACGCCCATCTCGACGACGCCGACATCGAGCACCTCGCGCTGGAACTGGACGCGATCCGTGCCGAGGTCGAGGCGTCGCGCGGCGAACGGGACGCGCGGTACATCCGTGGCGTGATCCGGGCGCAGCGCGCCCTCGAGGCGGCGGGTCGGCTCACGATCCTCGGCTCCAAGAGCCGCTGGTTCTGGGCCGCGGGCGCGGGCATGCTCGGGGTCGCCAAGATCATCGAGAACATGGAGCTCGGGCACAACGTCATGCACGGGCAGTGGGATTGGATGAACGATCCCGAGATCCACTCCACCACGTGGGAGTGGGACATGGCCTGCCCGGGCGCGCACTGGAAGCACTCGCACAACTTCTTGCACCACAAGTACACCAACGTCGTGGGCAAGGACCTGGACGTGGGCTACGGGGTGCTCCGGGTGACCCGCGACGAGCAGTGGCAGGCGAAGCGGTCCGCGCAGTTCCTCAACAACCTCTTCCTGGGGCTCACCTTCGAGTGGGGCATCGCCCTGCACGACATCGAGCTGGCCGAGGCGATCGCCGGCAACAAGCCGTGGCCGCAGACGCGCAAGCAGCTCCGTGAGCTGGGCGTGAAGGCATCGCGGCAGCTGGGCAAGGATTTCCTGCTCTACCCCGCGATCAGCAAGGCCGTCGGCGGTTCCTTCGGCCGCACGCTGTCGGCGAACCTCACCGCCAACGTGGTCCGCAACATCTGGACCTACGTGGTGATCTTCTGCGGGCACTTCCCCGACGGTGCGGAGAAGTTCACCACCGAGTCGATCGTCGACGAGACGCCCGGCGAGTGGTACCTGCGACAGATGCTGGGCAGCGCGAACATTTCCGGCGGTCCCGCCATGGACTTCATGACGGGCAACCTGAGCTACCAGATCGAGCACCACATGTTCCCAGACCTGCCGTCGAACCGGCTGTCCGAGATCGCCGTGAAGGTCCGCGTGATCTGCGAGAAGTACGACATCCCCTACACCGAGGGCCCGCTGCTGCGGCAGTACTACCTCTCGCAGCGCACCATCGCCAAGCTCTCCCTGCCGGACCGCTGGCTGCGCGCCACCTCCGACGACGCGCCGGAGACCGCCTCCGAGCTGCGCTTCTCCGCGGTGCGCGAGCGCCTGCAGCACGCGCAGGAGGCCGCGCAGGACCGGCTGGCCCTCGCGCAGGAGGCCGCGCACGACCGGCTCGCCCACGCGCAGGAGAACGCGCACGAGCGGCTGGTGCACGCCCGCGAGGCCGCGCACGCCGCGCAGGAGGAGGTCGAGCGCGTCGGCCTGCGGTCCGCGATCGCCGAGGCCGCGCGGCACAAGGTCGAGCAGAAGCGGCTCGAGGTGGAGGCCAAGCGGTCGCGTCGCGCGCGTCGTCGCCGCTCGGGTGTGGCGTAGACTTCGTACTTTGGGCAGCCTAAGAAGACTGCCGCGCCGTCCGTTTCGGGAGTGTTGTTGATGAAGCCCTTGCGCGTCGCCATCGTGGGTTCCGGGCCGTCCGGATTCTTCGCCGCCGGCAATCTGCTGGAGCAGGACGACATCGAGGTCCAGGTCGACGTCTTCGACCGGCTGCCCACGCCCTTCGGCCTGGTCCGCTACGGCGTCGCGCCCGATCATCCCGCGATCAAGTCGGTCACCAAGATCTTCGACCGCACCGCGCAGCACGAGAACTTCCGCTACTTCGGCAACGTCGAGGTGGCCACCGACATCCAGGCCTCCGAGCTGGCGCAGTGGTACGACGCCGTGATCTACGCGATCGGGGCGTCGGGCGGCCGCCGCCTCGAGGTCGACGGTGCCTGGCTCCCCGGGAACCACCCGTCGAGCGACTTCGTGGGCTGGTACAACGGCCACCCCGACCGCCGCGACCTCGACGTCGACCTCGGTGTCGAGCGCGCCGTCGTCATCGGCAACGGCAACGTCGCGCTCGACGCGGCCCGCATCCTCGTCACCGACACCGACAAGCTCTCCGGCACCGACATGGCCGAGCACGCGCTCGACGCGCTGCACGGCTCGTCAGTGCGGGAGGTCGTCGTGCTGGGTCGCCGCGGCGCGGAGCAGGCCGCGTTCACGCCCTCCGAGGTCGCCGAGTTGGGCAAGCTGCCCGGCGTCGACGTGATCGTGGACCCCGCCGACGTGCCCGCCGAGGACAAGGAGCGCGACAAGGCCCGCCCGCCCGTCGAGCGCAACAACCTCAAGCAGCTGCGCAAGCTGGCCGCCCAGGAGCCCACCGGCGCGGACCGCCGGATCGTGCTGAAGTTCCTGCGCTCGGTGGTGGGCATCGGCGGCGACGACCGCGTGCGCACCGTCTCCGTCGCCACCAACGAGCTCGTCGCGGGCGACGACGGCTGTGTCGAGGCGCAGCCCACCGGCACCGTCGCCGAGCACCGGGCCGGCCTCGTCATCCACGCCGTCGGATACCACGGCACGCCCATCCCCGGCATCCCGTTCGACACCGAGCGGGGCGTCTTCCGCAACGCCGACAGTCGGATCGTCGGCTACGACGGTGCGCCCCTGCCGGGCCATTACGTGGTCGGCTGGATCAAGCGCGGACCGTCGGGCGTCATCCCCACCAACCGCGACTGCGCGCGCGACACCGTCTCGGTGCTGCTCGCCGACGTCGCCGCGGGCAAGCTGGCCCGCAGCCAGTTCGACGGCGCGCAGGTCGAGAAGCTCATCGTCGACCGGGTGCCGAACCTCGTCGAGTACGACGGCTGGATGGCCATCGACGCGCACGAGACCGCCCTCGCCGAAGAGGACGACCGGCCGCGGGTGAAGCTGACCAGCGTCGACGCGATGATCGACGCGGCGCAGGCCGCCGCCGAATGAGCCGCTCCTGACCTACCTCGCCTCACCGGCAGAGGTGCGGGGCACCGCGTGCCGCGAGTGCGTGAGCAGCGGCCGGGCGGACGCGTAGGCGTCGGGCACGTCGCGGACCGGCACGTCGAAGACGCGGCTGATCGGCGCGGTCGCGGTGCTCGCGGGCCAGCCCGGCGCACCGTCGGTGACGAAGGTGACGGCGGCGCCGTGCACCTGGTCCGCGAGGGCCTGCGGCGGCCGGGGGCCGGCGAGCGGCTCGATCGCCGGGCCGTCGAGGCAGTCGAAGAAGAACGGCACGTCCAAGCAGTGGCCCGCGATGCCTGAGGGACCCGACGTCCAACTGAACCGGTAGGTCCAGATCGGGGCGGCGCCGGGCGTGGCCGCGCGGAAGTCCGCGATGCGCGGGACGGTGACCCGGAACATCGCGTCGCTGAGCAGCCGCCCGGCGAGCGCGCCCCTGCCGCGCGCGAGCACGTCGGGGTTGGCCGTGAGGTAGTCCGCGCGCAGCGCCCGCGGGACCGCCAGGAGGGCGAGGATCGCCGCCGTCGGGAGCAGGGGCATCAGGTACTTCAGCGGCGCATCGACGAACAGGCGGGTGAACTCGTCGTCGGTGGCGCCGATCAGCACGGGCTTGTCGGCGCCGACGCCGGAGCGCAGGGCGGCGATGGTGCCCTGCGGCAGGAGGTCGCCGTCCACGGTGGGCCCGAGCGGAAGGCCGTGCGTGAACGCCGCGCGCAGGCCGGGCAGGTCGATCGAGGTGGCCTTGCGCTGCAGGCGGAGCAGTCGTTCCTCCGGCACCGTCGCCATCCCCGCCAGAGTCGGGTCGACGCCCGCCCGGCGGGCGACGTCGCGGCCGAACGCCTCCGCGCGGTCCGAGGAGGCCGCGGCGAGGACCCCGGACATCACGATCGCCCGGCTGAACAGGTGCTGCGCGGCCTCCATCCCCAGCAGGGTGAGCACGGCGCCGCCGCCCGCGGACTGGCCCGCGAGGGTGACCCGTGCCGGGTCGCCGCCGAACGCGGCGATGTTGCGCTGCACCCAGTCCAGGGCGAGCAGCCAGTCGCGGACGCCGCGGTTCGACGGGGCGTCCTCGATCCACCCGAATCCGTCGAAGCCCAGCCGGTACGAGACGGTCACGGTCACGACGCCGTCGCGATTGAAGTTGCGCCCGTCGTACCAGGGGCTCGCCGGTGAGCCCGCGAAGTAGCCGCCGCCGTGGATCCAGACCAGCACGGGCAGGCCGGCACCGTCGGAGTGTTCCGGCGAGGGCGTGAACACGTTGACGTTGAGCGTGCCGTCGCCGGGGATCGACGGCTCGGGGATCAGCACCACGCCGGGGTCGCCGCGCTGCGCGGTCGCGCCGTACGCCCCCGCGTCGAGCACGCCGTCCCAGGGGGACCGGGGGACCGGGGCGCCGAACCGCAGCCCGCCCACCGGTGCCTCCGCGAACGGGATGCCCAGGAACTCCGCCGACCTCGTCGCGCTCACCCCGGCCGGCCCTCCCACGGTCGGCCGCCAGCGGCCCCACACCACGCCCGTGTCGATCCTGACCTCGGGCCGCTCCTCCGCCACCGACATGCACCGAGTCTGTCACCGGGTACGGTCGGATCGTCATGGACACGTCGATCACCCGCGCCGACTTCGCGGACCCCGCGCTCGCCGCGTTCCTCGCCGCGCATCACGCCGATATGGCGCCCACCGCGCCGCCGGAGAGTCAGCACGCCCTCGGACTGGAGGAGCTGCGCGCGCCGCACGTCCGGCTGTGGACGCTGCACGACGACGGTGCGCTCGTCGGCACCGTCGCGCTGGCGGAGGTGGAACCCGGGCACGAGGAACTCAAGTCGATGCGCACCGCGCCGAAAGCGCGCGGTCGGGGGATCGGCCGCCGCCTCCTGACGCACGCCCTCGACGACGCCCTCGCCCGCGGCGTGCAGCGGATCTCGCTGGAGACGGGCAGCCAGGACTTCTTCGCACCGGCCAGGGCGCTCTACGCCGCGCACGGCTTCGTGCCGTGCCCGCCGTTCGGGCACTACGTCGACGACCCGAACAGCACCTACCTCACCCGGACGGTGGGGGTACCGTCGGAATCGTGACGCTTCTCGGCGTGTTGAAACGACTAGCGGGAGCACTGGTCTCCCGGCGGAAGGAGCTGCGCATGACTGACAACGGCACCATCACCACGGTCCCCGGCCGCGAGACCGCGGTCCTGGCGGGCGGATGTTTCTGGGGCATGCAGGACCTGATCCGCAAGCAGCCGGGCATCGAGGAGACGCGCGTCGGCTACACGGGCGGCGCGAACGACCACGCGACGTACCGCAACCATCCGGGTCACGCGGAGGCCGTCGAGATCGTCTTCGACCCCGCGAAGACCAGCTATCGGGACGTGCTGGAGTTCTTCTTCCAGATCCACGACCCGTCCACCAAGGACCGGCAGGGCAACGACGTGGGCTCGAGCTATCGCTCGGCGATCTTCCCGCTCAGCGACGAGCAGGAGCGGGTCGCGCGCGACACCATCGCCGACGTCGACGCGTCGGGCCTCTGGCCCGGCAAGGCCGTGACGACGATCGAGGCGGCGGCGCCGTTCTGGCAGGCCGAGCCCGAGCACCAGGACTACCTGGAGAAGTACCCGGACGGCTACACCTGCCACTTCCCGCGCCCGGGCTGGAAGCTGCCCAAGCGGGCGTCCGCGTAACTCAGGCCCAGTCGGGCGTGGCGGTCAGGTCGGTCAGCAGGCCGCGGACCGCCATCGCCCGACGGTGGGCCGTCCCGTCCAGCCGGTCCAGGGCGCACTCGGGGTCGGCGGGCGGCCCCAGGTGGGTGCAGCCGCGGGGGCAGTCCTGCACGGCGTCGTCGAGGTCGGGGAACGCGGCGATCACGTCGTCGGTGGAGATGTGCGCGAGGCCGAAGCTGCGGATGCCGGGGGTGTCGACGACCCAGCCGCCGTCGGGCAGCCACAGCGCCACGGACTGGGTGGACGTGTGCCGGCCCTTGCCGACGCCGGAGACCACGCCGGTGGCGCGATTGGCGTCGGGGACGAGCCGGTTGACCAGCGTGGACTTGCCGACGCCGCTGTGCCCGATGAGCGCGGTGAGGCGGCCGGTGAGCAGCTCGTGCGCCTCGTCGAGGGGGTCGCCGCGGCCCGCGGAGATGACGGTCAGGTCGAGGTCGGCGAAGGCGGCGGTGAACTCCGCCGCGTCGGCGAGGTCGCCCTTGGTCAGGCACAGCACGGGCGTGAGGCCGCCGGCGTAGGCGGCGATGAGGGTGCGTTCGACGAAGCCGGTCCGCGGCGGGGGATCGGCCAGCGCCGTGACGATGAGCAGCTGTTGCGCGTTCGCGACCACGATCCGCTCGTACGGGTCGGTGTCGTCGGCGGTGCGGCGCAGCACGGTCTTCCGTTCGTCGACCCGGACGATCCGCGCGAGGGTGTCCTTGCGGCCCGTCAGGTCGCCGACGACGCCCACGGAATCGCCCACGACGATGGGGGACCGGCCCAGCTCGCGGGCGCGCATGGCGACGATGATCCGTTCGGGGTCGCCGTCGAGGGCGCAGCCCCAGCGGCCGCGGTCGACCGAGACGACCATGGCCGTCGCGGCGTCGCTGTGATCAGGCCGGTTCTTGGTGCGTGGCCGACTGCTCTTGCCCGGGCGCACCCGGACATCGGTCTCGTCGTACTCGCGCTTACCCAAGGCTCACGATCCGCCGCCGAGCAGCGCGTGCCACAGCGCGGGGAAGTCCGGCATGGTCTTGGAGGTGGCCGCGATGTCCTCGACCTGGACGCCCGCGGTGACCAGGCCGAGGATCGCGCCGGCGGTCGACATCCGGTGGTCGGCGTAGCTGTGCCAGACGCCGCCGTGCAGCGTCGCGGGCTCGATCCGCAGGCCGTCCTCGGTCTCGGCGCAGCGCCCGCCGAGGGCGGTGATCTCGGCCGTCAGCGCGGCGAGCCGGTCGGTCTCGTGGCCGCGCAGATGAGCGATGCCGCGCAGGTGCGACGGGGTGTCCGCGAGGGCGGCCAGCGCCGCGACGGTGGGGGTGAGCTCGCCGATGTCGCGCAGGTCCCAGTCGACGCCCTGCAGGGCCCCGGTTCCGCGGGCGGTGAGCGCACCGTCGGCGTGCGAGACCTCGGCGCCCATCGCCGACAGGATGTCGGCGAACTGCACACCCGGCTGCGTGGACTGCGGGTTCCAGTGCGGCACGGTCACCGCGCCGCCGGTGACCGCGGCCGCGGCGAGGAAGACGGTGGCGTTCGACAGGTCCGGCTCGACGGTCCAGTCGTGCGCGCGGAGCCCGCCCGGCGCGACCCGCCACGTGTTCGCCTCGGAGGTGTCGACCTCGGCGCCCGCGGCGCGCAGCATGTCGACGGTCATCTCGATGTGCGGCATCGACGGCACGGGCTTCCCGTCGTGGTGCACCGTGACGCCCTCGGCGAAGCCGGGGCCACTGAGCAGTAGGCCGGAGACGAACTGCGAGCTCGCGGACGCGTCGATGGTGACGGTGCCGCCGCGGATCGGGCCGTCGCCGTGCACGGTGAAGGGCAGGCCGTCGCCGTCGATGCGGGCGCCGAGCCCGCGCAGCGCGTCGAGCACGGTGCCCAGGGGCCGGGCCCGGGCCTGCGGGTCACCGTCGAAGGCGACGGTGCCGCGCGCCCCGGCGGCGAGCGGCGGGAGGAAGCGCATGACGGTGCCGGCGAGGCCGCAGTCGACGTCGCCGCCGTGCAGGTCGCCGCCGGTCACCGCAACCGTGGTGTCGGTAAGGAAGTCGACGCGCGCGCCGAGGGTCTCGAGGGCCCGTGCCATGAGGTCGGTGTCGCGGCTGCGGAGGGCGTTCGTCAGCGTGGACCGCGACGGGGCCTGTGCCGCAAGGACGTACGCGCGATTGGTGATCGATTTCGAGCCGGGGAGCGCGACGGTGCCCGTCACCGGACCTGCGGCGAAGGGCGCGGGCCATAGCTCCAACTGCTCCACGCGCACATCCTTGCACATGAGGGTGGCCTCACCGCGTGCTACCTTGCTGGACGGAACAGGTCAGGTCATCACCGCCGGGAGATCTTTCGATGAAGCGCACTCGTACGTTCGTGGGCAGGGCCGTCGTGTCCGCCGCCACCGTCGCCACCCTCGCGACCACCGTGGGCGTACTCGCCCCCGCCGCGTCGGCCGACCCGAAGCCCGCCGATCCGAAGCCGGCGGCGGCCCCGACCAATCGGGCGGGCGAGCTGGTCATCGGCTCGGGCAACCTCCCCGACGACATGAACTTCGGCGGCGCGGTGCTCTCCGGCGCCGCCGCGGGCTGGAACGGTGCGTGGGCGTCGCTGAACCGCGCGGCCGTCACGCCCGCCGAGTGCAAGGTCCTGTACGCGGGTCTGCCCATCCCCAAGGGCACCGACACCGCGCAGACCAACGGCTCCGCCCGCGGCGTGAACTGGTCGATGGTGGTCTCGAAGTTCGCGATGGACGTCGCCCCGCTGCGCGCGGCCCTGCCCAAGTGCGGCACGTTCAAAGCCGTCCGCGACGGGGCCACCTCCGAGATCAGCGTGCGCTCGATCGCCGTCACGGGCGCCCCCGACGGCCTGGGCCTGGAGTTCACCACCAAGACCAAGCGCGGCAACCAGACGGAGTACATGCAGTCGCGGCAGTACACCGCGGTCGTCAACGGGGTCACCATGTCGCTGCGCGGCGGCCGCCAGTCGCGCGAGGCCGCGCCGTTCGTCGGCGCCGACGATCAGCTGGCCGTCGACCTGCTCGGCGTGCAGATCGCGATCCTGAAGAACCCGCCGAAGCCCACGACAGCCCCGGCTCCCGCGGCGAGCGCCTCCGCCAAGCCGGCCGCCCCGGCCGCGTCCGCGAAGCCGGGCGCCCCGTCGGCGAAGCCCGCGGCCCCGGCCACCAAGCCGGCTGCTGCGGCGTCGTCCTCGGCGAAGCCCGCGCGCTGATCCCTGAACTAACGTTCAGGTAGTCTCGACGGGGTGGAGACCACCCGGGAGTTCAGCGTCGGTCAGTTGTCCGCGCGCAGCGGCGTGGCGGTGTCGGCGCTGCACTTCTACGAGCGCGAGGGCCTGATTTCCGCGCGGCGTACCTCCGGCAACCAGCGGCGGTACCCGCGCGAGATGCTGCGCCGCGTCGCGTTCATCCGGATCAGCCATCGCGTGGGGATTCCGCTCGCCACGATCCGTGAGGCCCTGGCGACGCTGCCCGACGGCCGCACGCCGACGAAGGCGGACTGGGAGCGGCTGTCGCGGTACTGGCACGACGATCTGTCGCACCGGATCGACGAGCTCACCCGTCTGCGCGACAACCTCACCGACTGCATCGGCTGCGGCTGCCTGTCGATGGCGTCCTGCGCCCTCGCGAACCCGCACGACGCCCTCGCGACCACCGGCGCCGGCCCGCGTCGCGTCTTCGACGAGTTCGAGGCCTAGCCGCTCCGGCGGTACCTGTCGGTGCGGCGTCGTACCCTGAGGGCATGTGCGGACGCTACGCGGTGACCACGGACCCGGCGCTGTTGGCGGCGGAGATCGACGCGGAGGATGAGACCGAGGGTACGGCGCTGGACGTGCCGGGGTTCAACGTCGCGCCCACCACGAACATCGTCGCCGTCGTCTCGCGGCATTCGCGGGAGTCGCCGGACGATCCCGCCACCCGGCGGCTGCGTGCGATGCGGTGGGGGCTGCTCCCGCACTGGCAGAAGACGCTGAGCGGCCCGCCGCTGTTCAACGCCCGCGCGGAGTCCGTCGACGAGAAGCCCGCCTTCCGCACCGCGATCAAGTCCAAGCGCTGCCTCATCCCGATGGACGGCTGGTACGAGTGGCAGGTGCTCGATCCGGACGCGAAGAAGCCGCGTAAGCAGCCCACGTACCTCACCCCGGTCGACGGGACGCGCATGTACATCGCGGGCCTGTGGTCGGTGTGGCGGCCCGCCGGGGCCGGTCTGGAGGTGCCGCCCACCCTGTCGGCGACGGTGCTGACCACCGACGCGGTCGGCCCGCTCCGCGCCGTGCACGACCGGATGCCGCTGGTCCTCACCCCCGACGTCTTCGACGAGTGGCTGAACCCGGACGGACCGGTCGACCCGGCGCTGCTGCGCCCGCCCGCGCTCGACGTGGCCGAGCGGATCGAGATCCGGCCCGTGTCCGCCCTGGTCAACGCCGTCGCCAACACCGGGCCGGAGCTGATCGCGCGCGTCGATCCCGGTAGCGAGCCGGGCCAGCTGAGCCTGCTGTAGCGAACGGCTCAGGTCAGCTGCTGGGTGAGCGGGCCCGTCCCGAACAGCATCACGTTCTCGACCAGTGCCTCCTCGAGCGCCGGCCCCTCGACGGCGTCGCCGAGGTACACGATCTGACTGGTCCCGACGATCCGGGTCTCGCCGTCGACGACGGCACCGCTCTCGACGGTGAAGAAGTCCGCGCCGCCGCGCTGGGTCTGGTCGCTGATCCGCGCGCCGATGTCGATGCGTTCGCCGATGACGGGGTGCCGTTCGTAGCGGTAGGACTGACCGGCATGCAGGATCCGGGACATGTTCGGGCTGCTGATCGATGCCGCGACGAGCGCGGCGACCGCGTGGAGCATCGGTGCGGCGAGCAGCGTCGCCGGGACGGGCGTGCCCGCCGGCGGCACGCCGAGGCTCTCCCACGGGGTGTGCCAGCACCGCGTCGCGCGCCCGAAGCTCCGCACGCCCTCGGTGGTGACCTCGAAGGCGCTGGGGTACCACACATCCCATCGATCGTGAGAGTGAAGTCCTTGGTGTCTATCAGTCACTCACTGTTTGTAGCGGAAACCTCGACGCACGTTCAATTCGAGCGCGGCGATCCGTGTTCAAGGACACAGAGGCCCCGGCATGGTCGGGACCGGTGCGCGCGGCCTCGGCCCGCCGGGGCCGGGGTCAGAGCAGTCGCACGACGAGGCCGGTCACGGCCGCGAAGAACGCTCCGAGTCCGTACGCGTGGAACAGGGCCCCGCGGCCCAGGGGGCCGGCATCGAATCGGCCCGCCCAGTGCTCGGATCTGGCCCATCCGACCAGCGCGATCAGGGAGTAGGCGAGGATGCCGAGCGGCAGGAGGAAGGACATCTGCTGCGCGGCGGTCGCGATCCCCGCGAGCACGCCGGCGGCGAACCCGGCCCACGCGCTCCAGCCGGGCAGCCGGGCGCGGAGGAGGCCGAGGGAGGGGGCCACGATCGCCGTCACCGCGAAGACCATCACCGCGCTCGTGGTCGGGACGAAGAAGCCGCTGCCGGAACCCATCTTTGCCTCCTCGCATGATCAGGGTGTACTTCACTGATCATACGGATCGCTAACAGCAATTGCGTTGTGAGGAGGCCCGCATCCGCAGAGGTGGGGGTGGTTCCTCGGCCCGGCCGGGGAACCACCCCGTCGAGCTACGCGATCGTGCGGATCAGCTTCTTGTTGAGGAACTCCTCGATGCCCAGCGGGCCCATCTCACGGCCGAACCCCGAGCGCTTCACCCCGCCGAAGGGCAGCTCGGCGCCCTCGGCGAGGACGCCGTTGACGAAGACCATGCCGGCCTGGATGCCGTCCGCGACGCGGGCGGCCTGCTCCGGGTCGGTGGTGAAGACGTACGAGCCGAGGCCGAACGGCGTGTCGTTCGCGAGCGCGAGGGCCTCGCCCTCGCCCTCCACCCGGTAGACGGTGGCGACGGGCCCGAACAGCTCCTGCCGGAACGCCGGGTTGTCCTCCGTGACGTTCGTGAGCACGGCGGGCGGGAAGAAGGCACCGTCGCGCCGCCCCTCGATGGCGAGGCTCGCGCCGGCCTCCACCGCCTGGTTGACCTGCTGCTCCAATCCGATCGCCGCGCGCTCCGAGGAGAGCGGCGCGATCCCGTCACCCGCCGCGAGCAGCTTGCCGGTGAACTTCGCGAGGAAGTCGTCGTAGAGGTCCGCGGCCACGATGAAGCGCTTCGCCGCGTTGCAGGACTGGCCGGTGTTGTCGAGGCGGCCGGCGACGGCGGCGTCGACGGTCGCGTCCAGGTCGTCGGTCGAGAGCACGATGAACGGGTCGGAACCGCCCAGCTCGAGGACGCACTTCTTGAGGTTCCGGCCGGCGACCTCCGCGACGGCGGCGCCAGCCCGCTCCGAGCCGGTCAGGGAGACCGCGGCGACCCGCGGGTCGGCGATGATCTCCGCCGCCTGCTCGTTGCTGACGCGGATGTTGACGTAGGCGCCGGACGGCAGGCCCGCCTCCTCGAAGATCAGCTGCATCGCCTCCGCCGACTCGGGGCACTGCGGCGCGTGCTTGAGCAGGATCGTGTTGCCCGCGGCCAGGTTCGGGCCGGCGAACCGCGCCACCTGGTAGTACGGGAAGTTCCACGGCATGATCCCGAACAGCACGCCGATGGGGGAGCGGCGGATCACCGCGGTGCCGTCACCCTCGAGCAGTTCGAGCGGCTGGTCCGCGAGGAGCTTCTCCGCGTTGTCGGCGTAGTAGGTGTAGATCGCGGCGGAGAAGTCGACCTCGCCGAGTGCGTCTTCGAGCGGCTTGCCCATCTCCCGCTGGATGATCCCCGCGAGCATCTCGCGGCGCTCGGTGTGCAGCTCCGCGACGCGGCGCACCAGCGCGGCCCGCTCCGCGACCGTCGACTGCTGCGGCCACGTCCGCGCGGCGCGTGAGGCCGCCTCGATCGCCGCCTCGACCTCGGCGGGCTCGGCGGTCGGATAGGTCTGCAGCACCTCGCCGGTGGCGGGGTCGGTCACCGCGTACTGGATGTCGGGCATCGTCGGATCTCCTTGTGGGGGACGGGAACGGTTCGCCTCCCACGATAGGCACGTTCGACGGTGCCCGCGCCCGGACCGCGACTACTCGCGGCTACTGCTGGGCGAAGAGCTGCACCTGGTACCCGTCGGGGTCGAGCACGCCCGCGTACCGCTGCCCCCAGGGCGCGTCGAACGGGGCCATCGCGCTCGGGCTGCCCGCGGCGACCAGCTCGGCGTGCACCTCGTCGACGACCGCGGGCGAGGCGCACTTCACGCACAGCGTCGCGTTCTGGCCCGGCTGCTTGACCCAGTCGGGTTCCATGGAGCGGATCACGGCGACCGAGTCCCACATCAGTCGCATCCCTCCCGGCAGCTCCGCCTCCACGTGCGGTTGGTCCTCGGCGCCCTCGGGGATCTCCAGGCCCAGTCGCCGGTAGAAGGCGAGGGCGGCGGGCAGGTCCTCGGTCACCATGCCGATCGCATCGAAGCGCAGTCGCTGTGTCATGCGGCCACGGTATGCCGCGGCCGGCGCCCGCGTCTTGAACGTTTCGGACATACTCGAAGCGTGTACAGCGAGTGGCCGTCCTCGGTCCCCGGCGCGATCCGGTGGACCTCGGTGGGCGGCGCGGGCCCGGCGCTGATCCTGCCCGACGGGTGCATGGACGTCATCGTCGTCGACGGTGCCGCGATCGTCGCGGGCCCGGACGCCGTCGCGGCGCGCGTCGCCGGGTTCGACGGTGCGCGGCTCGACGGCCTGCGCTTCCCCTCGGGGATGTTGCCGCAGCTGCTGGGAATCGCCGCCGACGAGCTGACCGGCCGGCGGGTCGCCCTTGCGGACGTGCTGCCGCACAGGCGGATTCCGCGTGCGACCGACCCCGAGGCGATCGCGGTGGCTCTCCTCGACGGGGTGGACCTGGACGGGCGGATCGGCGCCGTCGCCGCGCGGCTCGGGGCGGGGCGCACCGTCGGGCAGATCGCGGCCGAGTCCGGGCTCGGGGAGCGGGCCCTGCACAGACTGGCCCGGCGGTCCTTCGGTTACGGCCCCAAGACGCTCGCGCGGATCCAGCGCTTCCAGCGGGCCGTCGGGCCGATCCGTGCGGGCCGGGCGCTGGCGGACGTCGCCGCCGCGGTCGGCTACGCCGACCAGGCCCACCTGACCAGGGAGGTGCGGGCGCTCGCGGGCTCTCCGCCCACCGCGCTGCGCGCGGCTACCAGTTGATGCCGGGCAGCCGGTTGAGGGTCTTGCGGGCGAGGCGCCGGAGGCCCTGATCGCCGGAGATGCCGAACAGCGGGCTGACGGCGGCGGAGGAGATGTCCTTCGACAGGTCCTTCGTGGCGGCGCCCGCCGCGGCGAGCCGGCCGCGCGGCGAGTCCACCTCGGCCACATCGACTTCGACGACCTTGGCCGCGCCCTCGGAATCGCCCTCGGGCTCCGGGAACAGCAGGTAGCCCTGGTGCTGCGCCGCGGCGGCGATGCGCGGGGAGAGGAACTGTCCGAACTGCGCCAGGGTGCCGAGCGGGGTGTCGATGCGGCGGGGCCGCTCGACGATGGCGCGCACCACGATCTGGCCCGCCTTCTCCACCGAGAGCGCCATCGCGTTGTCGTAGGCGTCGGTCGGCTCGATCATCCGCGTGCGGGTGAGCGGCATGTGGATGTTGGTGAAAGTGACGTGGTCCGACATGGTCTCGGCCGCCGTGATGTCGCTGAACGCCTCCAGTGCCGACTTCGAGGCGATGTACGCCGCGAACCGCGGGCCGCGCACCTGCACGCCGATCGACGAGACGTTGACCACGTGCCCCGACTTGCGCGCGACCATGTGCGGCAACAGCTCCAGGATCAGGTAGACGGCGCCGAAGTAGTTCACCGCCATGGTGCGCTGGTAGTCGTGCGCGCGGTCCACCGAGTCGACGGTCGCGCGGCGGATGGACCGGCCGGCGCTGTTGACCAGCACGTCCACGTGGCCGTGCTCGGCGAGGATCTGGGCGACGGTGGTGCGCACGGCCTCCGGGTCGGTGACATCGCACTGGTACGCGCGGACGATGCCCTTGGGCACGCCGGGCATCCCGGGCTCGGCCTCGATCCGCTGGACCGCGTCCGCGAGGTCCTCGGGCTTGCGGGCGACGATGAAGACGTTGGCGCCCTTGAGGACCGCCTGCTTCGCGGCCTCGCGGCCGATGCCGGACGAGCCGCCCGTCAGCAGGATGTGCTTGCCCACCAGCGGGCCGCGCGGATCGTCGCGCCGGTTGCGCGACGGGTCGAGGTGCTCGGCCCAGTAGCGGAACAGGCGCGGGCCGTACGACTTCAGGCGCGGCAGCGCCACCCCGTACCGGCTCAGCACGCGGTGCGTGGCCTCCGAGTCGAACCGGGTGTTGTAGAAGGGGTGGTCCAGGAGCGACGGCGGGATCCCGAGCTGGCGCGCGATCGTGTCGCGCAGCGCCCGCACCTCGCCCCGGCGGCCGATCCTCGCTGCGAACTCGCCCAGCGGTGCGCTGGGCACCGGCAGGGTCTTCGGGCCGGAGAAGGCGGGCGCGATCGCGTCGTAGATCGTCGCCATGCTCTGGCCCTTGGGATCGGCCAGGTGGAAGACGGTGCCCGGCGCCGGCGGCGCGGTGACCAGCGCGGCGAGCGCGGCCGCCACGAAGTCCACCGGCACGATGTTCGTGTAGCCCAGGTTTGCGAAGGGCACGTGCAGGTGGTGCGGGATGGTCCCCATGAGGCGCAGGAACGGGAAGAAGTAGTAGGGGCCGTCGATCTTGTCGATCGCGCCCGTCATCGAATCGCCCACCACGATGGACGGCCGGTAGATCTGCCAGGGCACCGTCGACTCGCGGACGAGGCGCTCGGACTCGTACTTGGTGCGGTGGTAGGGCGTGGGGAAGAACTGCGCGACGTCGAAGTCGGATTCCGCGAACCAGCCCTCGTGGTTGCCGGCCACCGCCAGCGAGGAGACGTGGTGCATCGTGGCGCCGAGCCGGCCCGCGAGCTCCAGGACGTTGCGGGTGCCCCCGACGTTGGTCAGCTCCTGCAGTTCCTCGGGGGCCTCCATGTCGTAGACCGCCGCGAGGTGGATCACGTGGTCGACGTGGTCGGGGAGGTCGCCGGGCGTGATCCCGAGGCCCGGCTCGGTGACGTCGCCCGCGACGGGCACCACCTGCGGCGCGAGCTCGTGCCCCAGATCGGCGATGAGCCGCTCGAACCGGGGGAGGGAGGCGTCGCGCACCAGCAGGTAGATCGTGCTGTCGCGATCCGCGGCGGCGAGCCGCGCCACGACGGCGCGGCCGATGAAGCCCGTCCCGCCCGTGACGAAGTAGCTGGCCATACCACGAACCTACTTTCCGCTGCGTCCGCCGCCAAACCCGGGCGGGCCGCTGGTCACCCCCTGAGTATCACGGCGCGGCGAGCGGCGCCACCGTCGCCGACGTCGCGGCCACCAGGTCCGACGGTGCCACCTCGACCTCCAGGCCCCGTCGGCCGGCCGAACAGAAGACGGTCTCGAAGCCGAGCGCGGACTCGTCGATCGCGGTCGGCAGGCGCTTGCGCTGCCCCAGCGGGGAGACGCCGCCGAGCACGTACCCGGTGACCCGCCGGACGTCGGCGGGGTCGGCCATCGCCGGGCGGTGCAGGCCCAGCGCGGCGCCCGCGGCCTTGAGGCTGAGCTTGCCCGAGGTGGGCACGATCGCGACCGCGAGCTGCTTCCCGTCGCCGATGACCAGCGTCTTGAACACCCGCGCCGGGTCGTGGCCCAGCGCCTCCGCGGCCTCGCCCCCGAAGGACTCCGCGCGCGGATCGTGGGCGTACTCGTGCACGCGGAACGCGATCCCCGCGGCCTGCAGCGCCGCGATCGCCGGCGTCGCCGCTGCGTTCTTCTTCGCCATCGCGCCAGTCAATCAGACCGGGCAGGGCGCGGCGTACCGTCGGGTCGGTGATGCCGATCCTGGAGAACCTCACTCCCACCGCGCTCGCGGCGCGTGCGCTGCGGACGCGCGGCCTGGTGCGGGCGCCCATCTGGCTGTTCCGGCACGGGCTGGGCGCGGCGCTGGGGCCACGGATGGTGATGATCGAGCACACCGGGCGGAAGTCCGGCGAGCCGCGCTACGTCGTGCTCGAGGTCGTCGACCGGCCGGACGCCGACACGGTCGTGGTCTGCAGCGGCTTCGGGGAGACCGCGCAGTGGTACCGCAACCTGCGCGCGCAGCCGGAGTGCCGGGTCACCGTCGGGCGGCGCGAGCGGGCGGCGCGGGCCGACCTGCTGGACGCCGAGGCCTCCGCCGCGGTGCTCGACCGCTACCGCGCCGCGCACCCGGCGGCCTGGGAGCGCCTGCGCGGCGCCATCGAGCACGCGGTCGGGCACACCGTCGACGGTCTGCCCATGGTCCGGCTCCGCCTGCGTTGAACCGGACTCCGCGGGAACAAGCCGACGCACTGTGCTGTTGCAGAGGTCGTGAGTGCAGGTAGCGGCGCAGCGGTCCTCGAGCGACCGGTAGCCTTCGACGGTATGACGGACGGGGACATCACGCACGTAGCGGATCTGGACTCGGCCCCCGACGAGGTGACCGAGACGCCGGAGCAGCTCACGGCCCGCTTCGAGGCCGAGGCGCTGCCGCTGCTCGACCAGCTGTACGGCGCCGCGCTGCGGATGACCCGCAATCCCGCGGATGCGGAGGACCTGGTCCAGGAGACCTACGTGAAGGCCTACAGCGCCTTCCGCAGCTTCAAGAAGGGCACCAACCTCAAGGCGTGGCTGTACCGGATCCTCACGAACACCTACATCAACGGCTACCGGAAGAAGCAGCGGCAGCCCGCGCAGTACCCCACTGACGAGATCACCGACTGGCAGCTCGCGGCCACGGCGGAGCACAGCTCCACCGGCCTGCGCTCCGCGGAGATCGAGGCGCTGGATGCACTGCCCGACGATGAGATCAAGCAGGCTCTCGCGAAGCTCCCCGAGGAGTTCCGCATGGCGGTGTACTACGCCGACGTGGAGGGATTCCCCTACAAGGAGATCGCCGAGATCATGGGTACCCCGATCGGCACGGTCATGTCGCGGCTGCACCGCGGCCGGCGGCAGCTCCGCGCCGAGCTCGAGGGCGTCGCGCGGGAGCGCGGCTTCCTCCGGGGGCAGGATTCCGACGGTGCCGACGGCGCCGCCGCTCAGGAGGTCGAGAAGTGACGTACTCGTCGGACGGTAACCCGGATCTGGAGCTCGACTGCTCCGCCGTGATGGCGGACATCTGGCTGCTCCTGGACAACGAGTGCGACTCGGCCGCGAAGGAGCGCCTCAAGGCGCACATCGACGGCTGTTCGCAGTGCCTGTCGCACTACGGCATCGAGCAGCAGATCAAGTCGCTGGTGAACCGCAAGTGCGGCGGCGAGCGCGCGCCCGAGGGGCTCCGCGAGCGGCTGACCATCAGCATCCGGCACACCGAGGTGCGTTTCCGACCGGAGTAGCCGGCGCAGCGGATCGGCGCCCCCGGGCGCCACGGACAGGACGAGGGCCCGTCGACGCGATGTCGACGGGCCCTCGTGCGCAAGTCACATGAAACCTGAGGGATCAGGAGTTCGGGCGCTTGCCGTGGTTCGCAGCGTTCTTCTTCCGCGAGCGCTTCTTACGTCCACGCTTTCCCATGGCGGTCTCCTTCCTGTCCGTCAAGCTCATACGCAGTACCGGCTATTGTTTCACGACGGCACCGACGACGACAAAAAGGCGGTCCCATGGCCTCCCTCGCCGACCTCCTGGCGATCCACACCGACCTCCCGGGGCGGGCCGCCCGGCACCTGCAGCGCATCGCCGGCGAGTGGCAGCTGTTGGCCGACCTCTCGTTCGCCGACCTGCGGCTGTGGGTCCGGAACGACCCGGAGGGCGACACCACCGACCCCGCGTACATCTGCATCGCGCAGTGCCGGCCCAACACCACCTCCACCGTCTACGACTCCGACGGTGTCGGCGTCGTCGTCCCGCCGTGGGAGGCGCCCACGCTGCACGCCGCGTTCGAGGGCGGCGTGGTGGTGCGCGGGGTGACCCCGGCCTGGACGGGGCCGGCCCGGGTGCGCCGCGAGGCCGTCCCGGTGCCCTCGGACGGCGAGGTCGTCGCGGTCCTCACCCGCGACTTCAACGTCACCCACCCGCGCACCCCCAGCCCCCTGGAGGTGGCGTACACCGAGTGCGCCGACGACCTGTGCACGATGGTCGCCGAGGGCACCTTCCCCGAGCGCGAGGAACTGCCCACGGGCGAGGCGGAGCCGCGCGCCGGCGACGGCTTCATCCGGCTCGACGGTGCCGGCCGCGTCGCCTTCGCGAGCCCCAACGCGCAGTCCGCGTACCGCAGGATGGGCGCGCACACCGACCTGGAGGGCAGCGAGCTCGCCGAGGCCACCGCCGAGCTCGTGGGCGACAGCTTCGAGTCCGAGGATCTCGCCACCGCCCTGGACGGCGCGCTGCTCCGCGGCGAGGGCTCGCGGATCGAGCTCACGAAGGGCGGCGTCACCGTCGTCCTGCGGGTCCTGGGCCTGCATCCGGGCGGCAGGCACGACGGTGCGGTGGTCCTGCTCCGCGACGTCACCGAGCTCAAGCGCCGCGATCGCGCCCTCATCTCCAAAGATGCGACCATCCGTGAGATCCACCACCGGGTGAAGAACAATCTGCAGTCGGTCTCGGCGCTGCTGCGCCTGCAGGCCCGCCGCACCCGCAACGACGAGGCCAAGCGCGCCCTGCTCGAGTCGGTGCGGCGCGTGGCGTCCATCGCGCTGGTCCACGAGACCCTGTCGATGAGCGTCGACGAGCACGTCGACATCGACGAGGTCATCGACCGGCTCATCCCGATCATGGGCGACGTCACCCCGGCCGGCGGCTCGGCGGCGGTCACCCTGGTCCGGCGGGGCGACGTCGGGCTGCTCGACGCGGACCGCGCGATGCCGCTGGTCATGGTCGTCACGGAGCTGATCCAGAACGCGATGGAGCACGCCTACGAGCCGGGGGAGACCGGCACCATCGAGCTGCTCGCGCACCGGTCGACACGGACGCTCGAGGTGACGGTCCGGGACGACGGTGCCGGATTGCCGCCCGGCTTCAGCCTCGAGGGCTCGGATCGGCTGGGGCTGCAGATCGTGCAGACGCTGGTGCGATCGGAGCTGGGGGGCACGCTGAGCCTCTCCTCGCGCGACGATGGCACCGACGCGGTGCTCCACGTGCCACTGCAGCCCGTCTGAGCCGCACGGCTCCGCGCACGACGAAGGCCCGGTGGAAGATCCACCGGGCCTTCGTCGAAAGCGGTACGTGTGTCTTACACAGCGGTGCGCGTGCGGGTCCGCGCGTTGCGGCGCTTCAGCGCGCGACGCTCGTCCTCGCTCATGCCGCCCCACACGCCGGCGTCCTGGCCGGACTCGAGGGCCCAGGACAGGCACTCGGCGGTCACGGGGCAGCGGTTGCAGACCAGCTTGGCGTCCGCGATCTGCGCGATGGCCGGACCGCTGTTGCCCACGGGGAAGAACAGCTCGGGATCCTCGTCGCGACAGATGGCCTTATGGCGCCAATCCATGTCAGTACACTCCTTCAGGCACGCGGGCGCGCCACTCATCGCAGGTGCCGATCAGGCACCGAATTTCCAGGCTGTTAACGCGGAGGGAACCGAACTGTTTCCGCGCTGTTACGTCATGAATATTTCCACGTTCCCAGCGAGAGTCAATAGATTCCGACTCAGAGGTGGGGGATCTCACAGCGGGGGCGGTGAGGACCCGGGTCCGAGGGGTGTACTACACTCCTGCCGGTTCAGCGGCGTGCCCGCAAGAATATCCTCACACGCTGCAGGTTTGCAATAGGTTTCTGCAGGGTCGTGACGAATCGCTCAATCCGCCCGGTCGATCGCATCAGCCCGAGTCGGCGGGAAGCGGCTGCTGCGAAGGGGGCCGGCGTCAGCGCACGCGCGGCAGCGGCGGCAGGTCGGCCACCACGCGGATCCGCTCCGGCGAGTACCAGAAGCGCACCTCCGTGCGGTCGCCCAGATGGTCGCCGTCGACCTGCGCGGGCACCGGGACGGCGCTGCTCACGCGCAGTTCGGCCAGGTCGTCGTGGCGGAGGAGGTGGCGCACCGTCGGGCCCTTGGTACGTCGGGCCGAGAGCATCTGCCGCACGAGCATGAGGTTCGGGATCGTCCGCATCGACCGCGACGCGAACACCCCCAGCCCGGTGCCGTAATCGGTCCCCGGGTTGGTGAACACCGCGCGATTGTTGAGGAAGGTCCACGGGCTCGCGTTCGAGACGAAGGCGAAGTGCACCCCGTCGACGTCCTGCCACGTGCCAGGCTCCTCGCCGGGCAGGTGCACGGTGAGCTGCGGCTCGCGCCGCGCGGCGGAGAAGAAGGTGCGGACGGCGGTGCGCACGTACCGCGACGGGGTGGCGGCCTTGCCCTTGTCGCGCAGCGCCTCCATGTTGGCGATCACCTCGGCGTCCACGCCCACGCCGGCGTTGAACAGGAAGTAGCGTTCGTCGGCGCAGCCGAGGCCGATGGTGCGGAAACTGCGGCGCGCCAACAGGTCCGTGAGGTGGACGGTGGCCTGCAGCGGGTCGCGGGGCACCGCGAGGGAGCGGGCGAAGACGTTCGCGCTGCCGCCGGGGATGACCGCCACGGCGGGGAGGGTGTCGGGGTGGACGGGGGTGGCGCCGCCCGGCAGGCCCTCCCGGCCGAGGATGCCGCACACCACCTCGTTGACGGTGCCGTCGCCGCCGTGGACGATCACCAGCTCGGTGCCGTCGTCGCGCGCCGCGGCGGCCAACTCGGCCGCGTGGCCGCGCCGTTCGGTCTGCGCCAGGGTGACGTCGAGCGTGGACGCCAACGCCATCGCCACGAGGTCTCGGCCCGCTGCGGTGATGGACGTGGCGTTGGGGTTGACGATCAACAGGGCGCGCACACCGAGCAGCCTACCCAGGCGGCCCCGATACCCTGGGGTCGTGACATCGACCAACGGAAGCGGCGGCGAATCCCGCCCGGCCGCCACCCGCTCCCGCACGAAGCGTTCCGGCGAGACCCGGACGGCCGCGCCCGGCACCGTGCGGGCCGCGGGCGTGATCGTCGCGATCGAGGGCCTCGCGGCCCTGGTTCTCGGCGTCGTGGAGCTGATCCGCGGCATCACCGGCTCGGCCGACACCACGACCGGCGCCTACGGCATGGCCTTCTGGATGATCCCCATGGGGCTCGGCGTGCTCGCGGGCGGCGCCGCCCTGTTCCGCGGCAAGCGCTGGGGCCGCACCGTCGGCGTGCTGACCAACCTCCTGCTCGGCTTCGCCGGCATCAGCGGCGCCGTCTCGCAGGGCCGCCCCGAGCTGTTCATCCCGCTCATCGTGGTGTCGGTCGCGGCGCTCGGGCTGCTGTTCAGCCCGCAGACGGTGGCCTGGCTCGAGGGCGAGTACCGCCGGGACTGACCGGGTCTACCGCCCCGTGTAGTGCGCGGCGGCGTAGCCGGTCAGGCCGAAGCGACTGATCTGCGGGACGTCGTCGCGGTCGAAGCCGTACACCGCGGCCGAAGCGGGCAGGATCATCACGTGCCGGCCGAACTCCGCGGGCTGGCCGAGGAATCGCGCGGTGAGCACCCGGCCGAGGTGGCCGTGCGCGACGAGCACGACGTCACCGTCGGCCATGGCGTCCCGCGACCGCGCCAGCACCCGGTCCACCCGCGCACTGACCTGAGCCATCGACTCGCCGCCGGGCGCGCCCGACCGCCACACCGTCCAGCCCGGATCCTCGACGCGGATCTCCGCGCTGGTGCGGCCCTCGTAGTCGCCGTAGTCCCACTCGGCGAGGTCGGGATCGACCGCGGTCACCGTCAGGCCCGCCAGCTCCGCCGTCGCCGCGGCCCGCGCCCGCGGGCTGACCAGCACCGTCGGATCCGACAGTGCCAGGTCCGCGAGAACGGGGCCGAGCGCCTTCGCCTGCTCGATCCCGGTCTCGGTCAGCGGGACGTCGGTGGCGCCGGTGTGGCGTCCCGAGCGCGACCATGCGGTCTCGCCGTGGCGGATGTACACGAGGCGGTGTCCGGTGCTCATCCGTTCATCGTGGTGCATCGGTGGGTACCCTCGCAGCATGACCGGTGACACGCCCTTCGTCCTCGCCGTCGCCAATCAGAAGGGCGGCGTCGCGAAGACCACCACCGTCGCCAGCCTGGGGGCGGCCCTCGTCGAACTCGGCGCGCGCGTGCTCGTCGTCGACCTCGACCCGCAGGGCTGCCTGACCTTCTCCCTCGGTCACAACCCCGACCGCATCGAGCGGAGCGTGCACGACGTGCTGTTGGGGGACAAGACGATCGACGACGTGCTGCTCGAGACGGAGGACGGCGTCACGGTGCTGCCCGCGACGCTCGACCTGGCCGGCGCCGAGGCGCTGCTGCTCATGCGCGCGGGCCGCGAGTACGCGCTCAAGCGGGCCCTCGCCGATGTGGGCGACCGGTTCGACGTGGTGATCATCGACTGCCCGCCCAGCCTGGGCGTGCTCACCCTCAACGGGCTCACCGCCGCCGACGCCGTCGCGATCCCGCTGCAGTGCGAGACCCTCGCGCACCGCGGCGTCGGGCAGCTGCTCAAGACGGTCCGCGACGTGCAGGCGATCACCAACCCCGAGCTGAGCATGCTCGGTGCCATCGCCACCCTCTACGACGCGCGCACCACGCACAGCCGCGACATCCTCTCCGACGTCGCCGACCGCTACGACCTCGCGGTGCTCTCGCCGCCGATCCCGCGCACCGTGCGCTTCGCCGAGGCGAACGCCGCCGGCCGCACCGTGCTCGCGGGCCGGAAGAACAAGGGCGCCACCGCCTACCGCGAGCTGGCGCAGAGCATCAAGGCCCACGTCTCCGACGGTGCGCCCCTGGTCACCTGGGCGTCCGAGTAGCGGGGCGGGGTCAGGCCGCTCGGTAGGCCTGGACCGTCGACCCCCACTGCGCGAGCAGCGTGGTGCCCACCTCGGCGAGCAGGACGGGGCCGTCGGTGTAGCCGGGTTTGGCGATCGCCGTCGAGCGGGTCATGGCGCGCGTGGTCAGGTCGTACGCGGTGAGGGACGTCGGCCCCGGCACCACGAGCTGCCCGCCGACGACGGCGCCCGGCCCGAGGGTGCCCGGGATCACCATCTCCGCCGCCAGCGAGGCGGCGTCGATCACCACGGTCGAGGTGCCGGTGTAGAACGCGGCGATGCCGGCCTCCGTGACGACCGGGACGTCGCGCGGCGCGCCGCCCGGGCCGGTGGTCACGTCCACGGAGCGGAGCGCGCGTCCCTGCGGATCGACGCTGGTCACCCGCGCCGGACGCCCGTCCTGGGCGGGCACGTAGACCACGGCGCCGTTCGCGGTGGCGGTGATGAGCCGGGCGCGCTCGGCGCCCTCGGGGGCCGCGGCACCGAGATCCGGGCTGACCACCGACGAGGTCTCCTGCGGTTCGGCGGCCTCCTTCGGTGAGGCGCCGATGACGGTGAGCCGGGGGAAGGGCTCGGTGGGGCAGGCCTCGAGGACGGCGATCGACGCGCCCGCGGGCAGCGCGGAGCCGATCGTGCACCCGGACCGCGGCTGCACGCCGGGGTTCACGGGAACGTCGGGCTTGCCGTACTCGACGGTGCGCACGAGATCCGACCGGAAGACGTCGACCCGCGTCGGCCCCTGGACGACGGCGTAGTTGCCGTCGCCGGTCAGCGTGACGTCGTGGTCCTCGCGGCCGGTGCGGCTGGCGCGACGGTGCCCGGTGGCCGGGTCGAGCGCCATCACCTCGCCGCAGCCGCGGACGTCGCGGTAGAAGGCGAGCACCAGGCCGGCGTTGTCCATGAGCCCGCAGACGTCGCTCTCGCGCTGGTAGCGCCAGGTGCGCTGCCCCGTCGCGGGGTCATGACCGGCCACCTCGCCGCCCCGGGTGAGCACGAGGGAGCCGTTGAGCGACAACGCGGGCCGGTCGGAGCTCGCGGTCCAGGCCTCGCGGAGCGCGGCGGGCAGCTCGACGAGGGAGGCCGGCACCGTCGACGGCGCGGGCGCGGTCTCGCTGACCGCTTTGCTCGCGGAGCCGACGTTCCACGCCACGAAGCCCGCGACGACGACCGCGACGAGGATCGCCGCCGACACCGCGAGATCGACGCGGGTCCTGCGTTCGGGTTTCACCACGCGCCCGAGCCTACTGGCGCGCGGTGCGGAGGTCCGTCAGCTGGCGTTGAAGCCGACCGAGCGGCTCTCGTTCGTGCCGACCTCGACGTAGGAGACGCGGGCGGCGGGCACCAGGTACTGCTTGCCCTTCTCGTCCGTCAGCTCCAGCAGCTCCGTGCGCCCGGCCAGCGCGTCGGCGACGGCCTTCTTGACCGTGTCGACCTCGTCCTTGCTCTGCACCACGAGTTCGCGGTTCGAGTCCGCGATACCGATCTTGATCTCCATGCCACGAGGCTATCCGCCGGTGCCGGAGTGGCGCGGGGCGAGGGCGCTGTTTCTGCTGAGGGCAGTCAGCCCAGGCCGAGCGTGGCCATCCGCTCGGCGTGGCGGGTCTGCAGCGATTCGAAGAACTGCGCCACGCCCGGCAGGTCGCCGGAGTGCTCGAACAGCAGCGCGGCCAGCTCGTCGCGCGTCGCGAGCACTTCCTGTGCCTGCGTGATGGCCTCGGACAGCAGCCGGCGGCCCCACAGCGTGAGCGGCGAGCGCAGCGCCGGGTTGGCGGTGACGGCCGCGCGCACCCGCTCCACCGCGAAGTCGGATTCGCGCGTGTCGGAGAGCACCGCCGCGACCACCGCGGCCGGCTCGGCGGGGAGCGCGCGGGCGACCTCGGAGTAGAAGTCGGCGGCGAGGCCGTCGCCGATGTACGCCTTGACCAGGGACTCGTTCCAGTTCCGCGGCGTCGTGCGCTCGTGGTAGCGGGTGATCACCGGCGCGAAGGGCGCGGTCGCGGGCGCGACGTCCTGCCCGCGACGGTCGAGTTCCGTCTCCAGCAGCTCGAAGTTGCGCATCTGCGCCGCGGCCATCGAGGAGACCGCGATCCGGCCGCGCAGGTCCGGCGCCATCTCGGCCTCCTTGGCGAGCCGCTCGAAGGCGGCGAGCTCGCCGTACGCCAGCACCGCGAACAGGGCCGCGACGCCCGGGTGCTCGGCGGTGATTCCCCGGTCCTGCGGCTGTTCGCTCATGGTGCACATGCTAGTGCGGGCCGCTCCGCGGGGTACGATGGTCTGCAGCGATCGACTTCGGTCGCCGGTAGTTGTGCGCGCACTCCGCCCCACCGCCTGACGGCGAGGGCGTCGAGGCGACGATGACGGTCCGAGACACGGGCCGGGGATTCATTGGCCGGAACAGTGCGCGCGTGAGACATGAACGCGACGCATTCGCCGCCGATGAAAGGCAGAACCATCACCACCGCGAACAACGACATCCATACCGAGCCCGCCACCGAAGAGGGCATGCCCGACGTCCACGTGATCGGCGACGACCACGTCTCGCCCAGCTTCGCCGAGCTCGGCGTCGACCAGGGCATCGTCGACGCCCTCGGCAAGCGCGGCATCGAGCGCACCTTCGCCATCCAGGAACTGACGCTCCCGCTCGCGCTCGCCGGCAACGACCTCATCGGCCAGGCCCGCACGGGCATGGGCAAGACCTACGGCTTCGGCGTCCCGCTGCTCAACCGCCTCATCACGCAGGCCCGCGCCGACGTGGGCGAGGACGGTCTCCGCGCTCTCGACGGCACCCCGCGCGCCCTCATCATCGTCCCGACCCGCGAGCTGTGTGTGCAGGTCACCGAGGACCTGGAGCGCGCCTCCGACGGCGTCCGCGTGCAGACCACCAAGGGCGAGCGCGACCTGAAGATCACCTCGATCTACGGCGGCCGTCCCTACGAGGCGCAGATCGAGGCGCTGCAGAAGGGCGTCGACGTGGTCGTCGGCACCCCCGGCCGCCTGCTCGACCTCGCCAAGCAGGGCCACCTCGTGCTCGGCAAGATCCAGATCCTCGTACTCGATGAGGCCGACGAGATGCTGGACCTGGGCTTCCTGCCCGACATCGAGCGCATCCTGACGATGGTCCCCACCGACCGGCAGACGATGCTGTTCTCGGCCACGATGCCCGGCCCGATCATCACGCTGGCCCGCACCTTCCTCAACCAGCCGACGCACGTGCGCGCCGAGCACCACGACGACTCCGCCGTGCACGAGCGCACCACGCAGTACGTCTACCGCGCGCACGCCCTCGACAAGGTCGAGCTCGTGGCGAAGGTGCTGCAGGCCGAGGGCCGCGGCGCGACCATGATCTTCACCCGCACCAAGCGCACCGCGCAGAAGGTGGCCGACGAGCTGGCCGAGCGCGGCTTCAAGGTCGGCGCCGTGCACGGCGACCTGGGGCAGGTCGCGCGCGAGAAGGCGCTCGGCAAATTCCGCGACGGCTCGATCGACGTACTGGTCGCGACCGATGTGGCCGCCCGCGGCATCGACATCGACGACGTCACGCACGTCATCAACTTCCAGTGCCCCGAGGACGACAAGACCTACGTGCACCGCATCGGCCGCACCGGCCGCGCGGGTAAGACCGGTATCGCCGTCACCCTGGTCGACTGGGACGAGCTGCACCGCTGGCAGCTGATCGACAAGGCGCTCGGACTCGGCCGGCCCGAGCCCGTCGAGACCTACAGCTCCAGCGAGCACCTGTTCACCGACCTGGGCATCGACCCGAAGGTCAAGGGCAGCCTCCCCGGCGTGCGCAAGCGCGCCGAGGGCGAGGTCGTCGAGCGCAAGCCGCGCGAGAAGCGCGAGAGCACCCGCACCCGGTCGCGCACGCGCACCCGCGGCGGCCAGAAGGTCGACGGCACCCCCGCCGAGGCCAAGCCCGCGACCGCCGCGCCCGACGCGCAGGCACCGTCGAACGACGGTGCCGAGGGCGACGCCCCGGCCCGCAAGCGCCGCCGTCGCCGCCGCTCCGGCGCCGCCAAGGCGGAGGGCGCCGCGCCCGCCTCGGCGGAGTAGTACGACCCGGGGAGTCCCCCGAACGACGGACCCCGCGACAGCCACATGACTGTCGCGGGGTCCGCGCGTTCCGCGGGAGGGTGGGTGCCATGACCTCGACCCCCGCTCCGGCCGGCACCACCGGCACCCCGGCGCCCACGACGCGACGCATCGCCGCGCTCGACACGGCGCGCGGCATCGCGATCCTCGGCACGTTCGGCACGAACGTCTGGATCTTCACCGAGCCCCACGGCATGGTGGGCTACCTGGACACCGTCGGCGCGGAATCGCTGCCGATCCGGGTGCTCCAGACCTTTGCGCAGGGCAAGTTCCTCGGGCTGCTGAGCCTGATGTTCGGCGTCGGCCTCGCGATCCAGCAGGCGTCCGCGGCGCGGCACGACCGCCCGTGGCCGGGCCGGTACTGGCGGCGCGCGCTGGTGCTCTTCCTCGACGGGCTCGTGCACTTCCTACTCGTCGCCGAGTTCGACGTGCTCATGGGCTACGCCCTGGTGTCCTTCGCGGTCTCGGCGATGCTGATCCTGCGACCCCGGGTGCGACTGCGCTGGGCCGTCGGATGCGCCGCGCTGCACCTGTCGGTGGTGGCGCTGGTCTCGGTCGGGATGGTGCTCTCGCAGTCCGGCATGGGTACCGGCCCGGCGACGGCGCGCGCGAACCCGTACGCCGACGGCTCGTTCTGGGACCTCGTGGTGTTTCGCGCGGACCACGCCCTGCTCTTCCGCGTGGAGACGATCTTCATGATCCCGCTGACCGTCGCGATGTTTCTCACCGGCGCGGCCCTGTTCCAGGGCGGGCTCTTCGCCGCCGAGGGCGCGGCGCTCCGTCGCCGGATGATGTGGATCGGCGGCATCGCGGCGCCGCTCGACCTCGCGATCGGCATCGCCGGTGCGCCGCTCGGGCTCGCGGGTCCGGCCGTCTTCGTCGGACGGTACGCCGTGGCCCCGCTGGTCGCGCTGGGGCTGCTCGCGCTCGTCGCGGAGTTCTACCAGCGGCGCGCGGTGGGTCGCATCGGCGGTGCCCTGAGCAACGTCGGGAAGACCGCCCTGAGCTGCTACGTCCTGCAGAACGTGATCGCCTCGGTGCTCTGTTACGGCTGGGGCCTCGGGCTCGCGGCGCGCTACGGCGCCGAGCACCGGCTCGCGTTCACGGTCGCCGTCTACGTGGCGGTGATGGCCTGCCTGCTCGCCGTCTCGGCGCTGTGGACGCGCCGCTTCTCCCGTGGGCCGATCGAGATGCTCATGCACCGCGCGGCCTGAGCCGCGGGACCGACGGAACTACTGGGCGCGGCGCTGGGCCTGCAGCGGCACGTGGCTCAGCCCGCCCCAGAGCAGCTCGACGGTGGTCGCCACCGCCTCCTCCTTGGGGATGGGGCGGTCGGCGTACAGCCAGTACCGGGCGCTGACCTGGCTCGCGCCCACCAGGCCCACGGCGAGCATCCGCGCGCGGTACGGGTCGAGTCCCGAATCCTCGGAGACCAGGTCGTAGACGGCGTCGACGCACGCATCGACGGCGCCCTCGACGCGTTCCTGCACGACGGGCTCGAGCACGTCGGACTCGAAGATCAGCTTGTAGCCCATGCTGTCCCGGTCGACGAAGTCGAAGAAGGAGCGGACCGCGCCGATCACGCGCTCGTGGTTGTTCGTGGAGCTGCTCAGCGCCGCGCGGACGCCGGTGACCAGCGCCTCGCTGTGGGAGTTCAGGACCGCGATGTACAGCTCGAGCTTGCCGGGGAAGTGCTGGTACAGCACCGGCTTGCTGACGCCGGCCCGCACGGCGATCTCGTCCATGCCGGCGGAGTGGTAGCCCAGGTCGACGAAGACGCTGCTCGCGGCCTCCAGCAGCTGGATGCGTCGCGCGCTCCGCGGCAGGCGGGCAGTCCGGCGCGGCGCAGGATTCGGCCCGCCGCGGGTATCGCCCGCCGCGGTCGTCGCGCCCAGGTCCGCCATGTGCTCCACCTCATCGTTTCCCAGGACCGCGCTCGGCCCTGACCCGTCGACAATACTCCCGACCGCCGCGCCGACCTCCGCTTGCTCTGGCAAGCTGCCCGGTGTGTCGGCACTCGCACAGGTGAATCGGACCAGTGACGTCTGGCCCGGGGAGTTCCTCACCCTCCGCGGGCGACGGGTGTTCGCGCGCCACGTCGACGCGGCGGCGGCGATCACCGCGCCGCCGGATCCGCGGCCCACCGCCGTGATGATCCACGGGCTCGGCGGCTCGTCGATCAACTGGACCGACCTCGGACAAGTGCTCGCCCCGGTGGCCGCCTCCTACGCGCTCGACCTGCCCGGATTCGGCCTCTCGGACCCGCCGGCCGACGGCGACTACTCGATCGACGAGTTCGCGGAGACTGTCATCGCCTACCTGGAGACGCTCGTCGCGGTGCGGGGCAGGGGAGTGCACCTCCTGGGCAATTCCCTCGGCGGCGCGATCGCCGTGCGGGTGGCGATGCTCCGCCCCGACCTGCTGCGCTCGCTGACCCTGATCTCCCCGGCGTTCCCCGACCTGCGGCCCCGGGTGCGGCGCCTGCAGTTCCTCCCGCTGTCGCTGGTGCGGCTCCCCGGCATCGGCCCGGCCGGGTTCCGGCTCATCGCGAGCGCCTATCCGGAGCGGCAGGTCGATCAGACGTTCCGGGAGATCCTCGTCGACCCGCGGGTGATGGGGCCGATCCGGCGGCAGCAGGCCGTCGACCAAGCAGCGGCGCGCGCGTCGATGACCTGGGCGCCCGACGCGCTCGCGGCGAGCTTCAACGCGCTGGTCCGCAGCTGGATCGTCGACCTCGGCGCCACGCACTGGGCGGCGGCCCGCTCGGTGTCGGTGCCCACCGCAGTGGTGTGGGGCGCGCGGGACCTGCTCGTGAGCGTCGGGGTCGCGCCGAAGGTGGTGCGCCACATCCGCGGCAGCACGTTGACGGTGTTCGAGGACGTCGGCCACGTCGCGCAGATGGAGAAGCCCGCGGAGACCGCGCGGATCGTCGCGGATCTCATCGCCGCCGCCGAGGAACCGCGCTGACCGGGCGCTGGCGCGTGTCGGTTCCACTCCGTGGGCGTTGATCGTGGAATTGTTGACGACGTGAGTAGTCCTTCGAACCCGAGGCGTCCCCGTCCGGACGGGCGTGCGCCGCTTCGGGCCGAGTGGGATCCGATCAACTCCTCCACCGCCACGTCGGGCGATCACCGCAACCGTCCGCCGCGCGAGCGGGTGTACGCCAAACAGGGCCGGCTGGGCCGCCTGTTGCGCACCTACGGCTGGCGCGCCTACGCGGTGCCGGTGCTCGCCGTGCTCACCGTGGTGGCGCTGGTCCTGACCTTCGGCGGCGACACGTTCGGGACCAAGCAGACGACGGAGACCTCGCCCGAGGGGCAGCTCTCCCGCAACCCGACGCCCGGCAAGACGATCGTCGGCGCACCGTCGAAGACGGTGCCGGGCCCGGTGCCCCCGGCCGGCATGCTGCCCGAGGGCGGGCCGTTCACGGAGAAGGGGCAGGGCATCTGGCACGTCGTCCCCGGTTCCACGCCCCGCATCGGCAAGCAGGACGAGGGCAAGCAGCAGCTCTTCACCTACATGATCGCCGTCGAGGACGGCGTCGACATGGGCGCCCTCGGCGGCGACCAGCCCTTCGCCACGATGATCGACCGCACCCTGGCCGACCCCCGCAGCTGGATCCACGACCCCGCCGTCGCCTTCCAGCGCATCGACAAGGGCACGCCCACCTTCACCATCTCGCTGACCTCGCCGATGACCACCCGCTCGGCCTGCGGCTACACCATCCAGCTGGAGTCGTCGTGCTACAACGGCGAGCTCGGCCGCGTGGTCCTCAATCTGGCCCGCTGGGTGCGCGGCGCCAACGCCTTCGAGGGCGACCTCACCGGCTACCGGCAGTACGCCATCAACCACGAGGTCGGCCACGCCATCGGCTACCCGCAGCACGTCCCGTGCCCCGCGCAGGGCGCGCTCGCGCCGATCATGATGCAGCAGTCCTTCGGCGTGAAGAACCGCGACATCTTCGACCTCGACAAGTCCGAGGGCTTCGGCAACGACCTGGCCTGCCGGCCGAACGCCTGGGTCGCGCCCGTCCTCAAGTGACGGCCCGCCCGGTCCGACGGTGACCACCCGCTCGCGCCCGGCGGGCCGCCGGGAATGGTGGCGGGCGGACCGTCGTTGAGCAGTGTGTGAGCACGCTGCCCCCGCTTGTGGAACCCGCCGCCGACCTGACCCGCGACGAGGTCGCGCGCTACTCGCGGCACCTCATCATCCCCGAGATGGGGGTCACGGGGCAGAAACGCCTGAAGAACGCGAAGGTGCTGGTCATCGGCGCCGGCGGCCTCGGCAGTCCCGCGCTGCTGTACCTCGCCGCCGCGGGCGTCGGCACGATCGGCATCGTCGAGTTCGACGAGGTCGACGAGTCCAACCTGCAGCGCCAGGTGATCCACGGCGTCTCCGACCTCGGCCGGCCCAAGGGGGAGAGCGCGCGCGACTCCATCGCCGAGATCAACCCGCTGGTCACCGTGAACCTGCACCCGATCCGGCTCGAGCCCGAGAACGCGGTCGAGCTGTTCGAGCAGTACGACCTGATCCTCGACGGCACCGACAACTTCGCCACCCGCTACCTCGTCAACGACGCCGCGGTCCTGGCCCACAAGCCGTACGTGTGGGGCTCGATCTTCCGGTTCGAGGGCCAGGTGTCGGTCTTCTGGGAGGACGCGCCCGACGGCCCGAACGGCGAGAAGCAGGGCCTGAACTACCGCGACCTGTACCCCGTGGCGCCCCCGCCCGGCATGGTGCCGTCGTGCGCCGAGGGCGGCGTCCTGGGCATCCTCTGCGCCTCGATCGGTTCGATCATGGGTACCGAGGCGGTCAAGCTCATCACCGGCATCGGCGAGTCCCTGCTCGGCCGGCTCATGGTGTACGACGCCCTCGAGATGAGCTACCGCACCCTGTCGATCCGCAAGGACCCGGCCGCCCCGCGGATCACCGGGCTCATCGACTACGACGAGTTCTGCGGGGTCGTCTCCGACGAGGCCGAGCGCGCCGCCGCCGGCAGCACCATCACGCCGAAGGAGCTGGTGGAGATGGGGTCCGCCGGCGTCGACTACGAGCTGGTGGACGTCCGCGAGCCCGTCGAGTGGGAGATCGTCCACCTCGACGGCGCGAAGCTGGTGCCCAAGGGCGCCTTCGAGACCGGAGAGGGCCTCGCGCAGGTCTCCGCCGATAAGAAGCTGGTCCTGTACTGCAAGACCGGCATCCGCTCCGCGGAGGTCCTCGCCGCCGTGCAGGGCGCGGGCTACCGCGACGCCGTGCACCTGCAGGGCGGCATCACCGCCTACGCCCGGCAGGTCGACCCGTCGCTGCCCGTCTACTGATCAGAGGCTGATCAGGCGCTTGACCAGCTTGCCGGTGGGCGTGCGGGGCAGGGAGTCGACGAAGCGCACGGCGCGGGGGAGCTTGTAGCGGGCCAGGTCCCGGCCCGCGTAGTCGATCAGCTCCTGCGCCAGCGCGTCCGACGGTGCCGTGCCCGGCGCCAACTGCACGCAGGCGAGCGCGGTCTCGCCGAGCTCGTCGTCGGGCACGCCGATCACCGCGACGTCGGCGACCGCGGGGTGCATGATGAGCGCGCTCTCGGACTCCTGCGGGTACACGTTCACCCCGCCGGTGATGATCATGAAGTCCTTGCGGTCGGTGAGGTACAGGTAGCCGTCCTCGTCGAGGTAGCCGACGTCGCCCGTGGTGGCCCAGTTCTCGTGGTCGGGATGCTGTGCGGCGCGGGTCTTCTCGGGCGCGTTGTGGTACGCGAAGGGCATCTGCTCGCGCTCGAAGTAGATCGTGCCCACCTCGCCCGTGGGGAGGACGGCACCGTCGTCCCCGCAGATCCGGGCGACGCCCAGCCCGGCACGCCCCACGGACCCGGGGCGCTCCAGCGCTTCCTGCGGGCTGATGAAGGTGGCGCCGGCCGCCTCGGTGGAGGCGTAGTACTCGTGGATCACCGGCCCCCACCAGGCGAGCATCGATTGCTTCACCTCGGCGGGGCACGGCGCGGCGGCGTGGATCGCGACCCTGAGGCTGCTCGTGTCGTAGTGCGCCCGCGTCTCCTCGGGCAGCTTGAGCATCCGCACGAACATCGTCGGCACCCACTGGCTGTGGGTCACGCGGTACTTCGCGATGAGCGCCAGCGCCTCCTCCGGGTCGAAGCGGTGCATCATGATCACGGTGCCGCCCACGGACATGGTCACGCCGCAGAAGCGCAGCGGCGCAGCGTGGTACAGCGGAGCGGGGGAGAGGTAGACGGTGTCGGCGTCCATGCCGTACATCGGCGCGAAGATGGCGGTGTAGGCGTCCGGGGCCTCGTCCACCTGCCCCTCGGGGAGCGGGATCCGGATGCCCTTCGGACGGCCGGTGGTGCCCGACGAGTAGAGCATGTCGGTGCCGCGCGGCTGGTCCGTGAGCGGGGTGGCATCGGCCTCCGCGAGCACCGCGTCGTAGTCGGCGAAGCCCGGGATCGTTCCGCCCCAGGCGATCGCGTGTCCGGGCGCGGCGAGCGCGGGCAGTTGCAGCGCCTCCGAGACCGCCTCGGCCACATCGGCGCCCGCGAACAGCGCCTCGGCCTCGCAGTCCTCGAGGATGTAGTTCACCTCGCCGGGCGTGAGGTGGTGGTTCACCGCGGTCACGTACAGCCCGCTGCGGATGGCGGCGGCGTAGGCGGTGAAGATGCGCAGATCGTTCCCGGCCACGATCGCGACGGTGTCGCCGCGCCGCAGTCCCAGCGCGCGCAGGTGGTGCGCGAGCCGCGTGGACTCCTCGTTCAGGCGGGAGTGGCTCAGGATCTCGCCGGTGGCGGCGTCGATCGCAGCGGGCTTGCCGGGGGAGAGCTCTGCGAAGGCTCCTGGGAACATGAGAGAACCGCCTTTAACTTCGAGGTGTTCTCACGGTAGCGGGACTTCGGGCGCGGGCCGCCTGCTTTGCGGCGATTCTGCGATCGTGATCCGGCACGTCGTCGCCGATGCGTACCGAGGATCACGGCGGGCGTCACTGCGGAGGGTGCGCCGTGAGCCAGCCCGCGTAGTCGTTCAGCAGCGCCACCAGGGGCAGGGCGTCGACGGTGCCGACGGGCTCGCCCCGCAGGGCGGCGCGGATGCCCGGCATGCGGGCGGCGATGCGGGAGCGCTCGGACAGCTCGTGATGGCTCAGGCCCTCCTGCTCGCCCAGCACGATCCGCCGCGAATGCGCGGCGCGCAACGAGTCCGCGAGCGCCGCGAATTCGTCGCGGTCCAGCGCCGGCAGGTGCACCGAGAAGCTCATGACCGGGCCGGGTTCGGCGTCGTCGCGGTCCTCGGACTCCTCCAGCCAGTCCGCGTACTCCTGGCTGAGGTCGTCGAGGGCCTCCTCGTCGCCGAACGAGAGTTTCCGGCCCTCCACGACCGCCCGGAGCGCCGAGACCAGCGCGCGGACGGTCTCCGGGTCCGAGGCCGCCGCGTACCACCGGTGCGCCTCGTGCGGCACCACGATCCGGCCCGGCCGGCCCGCGACGAGGCGGGAGCGGACACCGTCGAACTCGGCGACGGAGAGGTCGGGGAACTGGACGGAGACGGTCACGACCGGGCGGGAGTCTGGCACGCCCTCCATTGTCCCGAAGTTCGTTCTAGGGTGGGGGCATGGCCCTCGAAGGTGAATACGCAACCGAGAAGGCCGGCTGGGTCTCGGACCAGCTGGCGAAGATCGACGAGACCGGCACCACCGCCTCGGTGGACGTCGCGGGGATGGCGGTGGTGGTCTTCACCTACCGCGGCCCCAAGTCCGGCAAGCTCTACCGACGCCCTCTGATGCGGGTCGAGCACGACGGGGTGTACGCGGCGTTCGCGTCGAAGGGCGGCGCGCCCGAGAACCCCGTCTGGTACTCCGCGCTGCTCGCCAACGACGAGGTCGAGGTGCAGGACGGCACCACCGTGGTCTCCGGTCCGGTGCGCGAGATCCACGGCGCCGAGCGCGACGAGTGGTGGGCGCGCGGCGTCGCCGCCTACCCTCCGTACGCCGAGTACCAGGAGAAGACGGACCGCCTGATCCCGGTCCTCCTCGTCGAGCCGGGCCGCGCCTAGCGGCCCCATCGCCCGCGCGCGGGTAGATTTCATGAGGTGAGCCCTGTCGAACCTCCCGCGCACGTCCTGTCCACCTTCGGCCTGGACGAGACCGAGCCGATCGCGCTGGGCGCCGAGTGGGACGGCGGCTGGCGCTGCGGCGAAGTGGTGCTCTCGCTCATCGCCGACCACGCCCGCGCGGCGTGGTCCGCGAAGGTGCGTGAGGACCTCTACGTCGAAGGCATGCGTCTGGCCCGGCCGTTCCGCGCCACCGACGGCCGTTACGTCGTCTCGAGCTGGCGCGCCGACACCTTCATCGCCGGCTCGGCCGAGCCGCGGTTCGACGAGATCATCTCCATGGCGAACCGGCTGCACGAGGTCACGGCGAAGCTCGAGCGGCCCAGGTTCCTCGCCTCGCCCACCGTCGCGCCGTTCACCGACGTCGACTACTTCGGCTTCGCCGACCGCGCTGCCTGGGAAGACAAGCCGCTCGCCATGGCCCGCAAGCTCGGCGCGCTCGACGAGACCGTCGAGCACCGTCGGCGGGCCGTCGAGCTGGTGAACGAGCTCGCGGCGCTGCGCACGCCCGTGGAGGCAACGCCCCAGCTGGTCCACGGCGACCTCGCCAGCTCCGTGCTGTTCGCCGGAGCCGCCGCGCCCGGCATCACCGACTTCACGCCGTACTGGCGCCCGCCGACGTGGGCAGCGGCGGTCGTCGCCGTCGACGGCCTGTCCTGGGGCGGCGCCGACGACGGGCTTCTCATGCGCTGGGGCGACCTGCCCGAGTGGCCGCAGATGGTGCTGCGCGCCCTCATCTTCCGGCTCGCCGTGCACGCGGTGCACCCGCGCTCCGAGGCCGAGGCGCTGCCGGGGCTGGAGCACATCGTCGAGATCGGCCGGTGGCTGCTCTGAGCGGTGCCCCGGCGGAGCGGCGGATCCTCGTCGCCCACGGCACCCGCTCGGCGTCCGGCATCGCCACGGTCCACGCGATCGCCGATGCCGTGGCCGCGCGCACCGGTCCGGTCGACACGGCGTTCGTCGACGTGCGGGGGCCGTCACCGTCGGACCTCCTGCGCGAGACGGACCGCCCGACGGTGCTCGTGCCCGCCTTCCTCGCCGCCGGATACCACGTGCGCACCGATGTGCCCCGGCACATCGCCGCCAGTGGACACCCCGCGGTCGCGGTCGCGGCGCCGCTGGGACCGGACCGCGCCCTGGTCGCGGCGCTGCTGCGCCGGCTCCGCGAAGCCGGGTGGCGGCCCGGCGACACCGTCGTTCTCGGTGCGACCGGCTCGTCGGACCCGCACGCCCGCGCCGACGTCCGCACGATGGCGGGATACCTGGGCGAGGCCGTCGGCGACGCGGTCCCGGTGGGCTTCCTCGCCGCCGGCAGCCCGACGGTGGCCGACGCCGTCGCGGCCGCACGCGTGCCGGGCAGGCGGCTGTTCCTCGCCGCGTACCAGTTGGCGGAGGGACTGTTCCACACCAGGCTCGCCGAGGCCGGCGCCGACGGGGCGGCCGCGCCGCTCGGCACCGCGCCCGAGGTGATCGACCTGCTCGTCGACCGGTTCGCTCAGAGCCGGTAGTCCCGCAGCGGGATCCGGTCGCCGTCGGCGAGCACGCCCTCCGCGCGTAGCCGCTCCAGTTGCCGCGTCACGATGTGCGCCGCGGGGCGCCCGCTGGCCGGGACCACGCGGTGCCAGGGCAGGTCGGAGGCGTCGGTGCGCATCACCCAGCCCACGATCCGCGGGGAGCTCAGTCCCAGCTCGCCCGCGATGTCGCCGTAGGTGCGCACCCGGCCGGGCGGGATCGCCTCGATCAGCGCGCGCACCGCCTCGACCTGCTCCTCGGTGACCTTCGCCATCGCGTTATCCGATCAGGCGGCGCGCGTACTCGCCGACGGTCGCCGGGATCTCCTGCGCCACCATGTGATCCGCCGGTACCGCGACCACCTCGACGCCGCCGGGCATCGCCGCCAGTTGCGCGTCGGTGACGAAGTGGGCGCGGTCCGCGCGCAACAGCACCGTCGGCAGGGACGACGGTGCGCCGACCGCCGGGCGGGCCAGCTCGCCCCACAGGGCCGCGACGGCGGCGCAGCTGATGTCCCACTCCCACCGGCCGGAGTCGCGGCGCACCAGGTGCTCGGCGATCTCGTCGTCGATCACGGCCTCGGGGACCTGCGCCCACGCCCCGGAGCGCTTCTCCTGCTTCGCCTCCTCGGGCGAAGCGAAGTCGAAGAACTCGATGGTCTGGTCGGCGATCGTCCCGCACATCTCGGGGTCCAGCTCCTGTGCCGGGTCGATCAGGAGGAGCGCGCGCACCAGGTCGGGGCGGGTCGCGGCCAGGCGGCACGCCAGTGCGCCGCCGAGCGAGTGGCCGATCACTGTGACCGGGCCGCCGCCGTGCCGCTCGATCACCTCGACGAGGTCGGCCACGTGCTGCTCCAGGTGCCAGGGCGGTGCCCACGTGGAGCGGGCGTGGCCGCGCAGGTCCGGGGCCAGCACGCGGACGCCCGGCAGCTCGTCGTCCGCGAACCGGCGCCAGCGGGCGCCGTGGCCGGTGACGCCGTGGATCGCGAGCACGGTGGGCGCCCCGGGTGCGTCCGGGCCGTAGACGTGGGTGTTGAGCATGTCCCCGATCATGCCCTGTGCGGTGCCGCCGCGAGGCTGTCAGTGGCCTGTGATGTGATCGACGGACGCGGTCGGAGAGGGGGTGCGCGTGAACGCCGGAACCGGGAATCGAGGGTCCGACGGTGCGGGGAAGCACCGTCGTCCCCGCCTGCGCCTGCAGTACACGCCCCCGGAGCCGCCCCCCGTGCGCGAATGGGTCGGCCCGATCGCGGCGTTGGCGGCGCCCGCGACCGGGGAACTGCCGCTCGACGTGGGCGGCTGGGCGCCGTACCGGATCCGCGGCGGGCCGGGCACCGGCAAGACCTCGGCCCTCGTCGACATCGCGGTGGCGAAGCTGACCGATCCGTTCGTCGAGCCCGAGTCCGTGCTGCTCCTCACCGGCAACAAGCGGGCCGCGGCCGCGCTGCGCCGCGAGCTGTCCGCGCGGGTCCTGGCGGGGAGCGAGGGGGTGCACGCCTCGGGGGAGCCGCTGGTGCGCACCGTGCACTCGCTGGCGTTCGCGGTCCTGCGGCTGCAGGCCGCCGGCACGGGCAGCCCGCCGCCGCGGCTCATCACCGGCTCGGAGCAGGACGCGGTGGTGCGGGAGCTGCTGCGCGGCAACCTCGAGGACGGCGGCGCCCACTGGCCGGAGCGGCTGCGGCCCGCGCTGGTCACGCACGGCTTCGCGGGGGCGCTGCGCGACCTTTTCGCGCAGGCCGCGCAGCGGGGCGCGGGCCCGGACGAGATCGAGGACCTCGCCCGCCGGTACAACCGCGGGGAGTGGCTCGCCGCGGCGACCGCGCTGCGCGAGTACCAGGAGACCACGCTGCTGCGCGGCTCCGTCGGTCTCGCCGGGGAGCGGGCCGTCGCCCCGGCGGTGGACGCCGCGGAGCTCATCGACGCCGCCGTCACGGCCCTGGCGTCCGACGACGCGCTGCTCGCCCAGCAGCGCGAGCGGATCCGGTTCCTGCTGGTCGACGATGCGCAGAACCTCGATCCGCTGGCCTCGGCGCTGATCCGGCTGCTCGGCACGGGCACGGAGCTCACCGTGATCGCGGGCGACCCGGATCAGGCGGTCAACTCCTTCCGCGGCGCGAGCACCAGGTTCCTGCAGAACCTCGACGTCACGCCGGAACGGGACGTGCTGCTCGAGCGCAGCTTCCGCTTCGGGGAGGAGGTGGCGGGCTCCGTGAACCGCATCTCCGCGCGCCTGCCCCATAGGTTCGGGGCGGTCGCGCCCGAGCGGCCGCGGCCCGGCACCGCGTCCGTCCGGCTGTTCTCGACACCCGCGAAGGAGGCCGACGCGATCGCGGCGATGCTGCGGCGCGAACACGTCCTCGGCGGCGTCCCGTGGGAGGACATGGCCGTCGTCGTGCGATCGGTCTCCGCGTCGATCGCGCCGCTGCGCCGCGCGCTGGCCTACGCGGGCGTGCCGGTCACCGTCCCCGCGGACGACGTCCCGCTCGCGCGGCAGCGCGCCGTGCACGCCCTGCTCCTCGTGCTGCGCGCCGCCGTCGCCCCGGAGGGCCTCGACCCGGCGGAGGCCGTCACGCTGCTGTCCGGCCCCGTCGGCGGCGGTGACCCGCTGACGCTGCGCCGGGTGCGGCGGGCGGTGCGTCGCGCCGATCCCGCGGAGGACCGCGGCTCCGCCGAGATCCTCACCGCGGTGCTCACCGGCGCCGCCGAGTTCGCGCCCTACAAGGCGGTACTCACCGAACTCGAAGCCGAGCCTGTGGAGCGGGTGCTCGCCGCCGTGCGCGCCGCCGGCGCCGCAGCCGAGCACGGCACCGTCGAGGAGGTGCTGTGGGCCGCGTGGGCGGCCACCGGCCTGGCGGCCCGCTGGGGCGCACTCGCGCTCCGCGGCGGCACCCTCGGCGATCAGGCGGACCGCGACCTCGACGCGGTGATGGGCCTGTTCGATTCCGCCGCCGACTTCACCGACACCCTGCCCACTGCCTCCGTGAGCGCCTTCGTCGAATACCTGGAGCAGCTGCAGATCCCGCGGTCCGACCGCGCGCGCGGCCGCAGCGGGCAGGCCACCGTCCCGGGCGTGACGCTGCTGTCGGCGCACAGCACCGTCGGGCGGGAGTGGGACGTCGTCGCCGTCGCCGGCGTGCAGGAGGGGCGCTGGCCGAACCTGCGGCGCCGCGGCGGCCTGCTCGGCACCGACGAACTGCTGGACGCGCTCGACGGGATGGATCCTGCGGCGCTCCCCACGGTCTCGCGGTCGCTGCCGCTGCTCGCGGAGGAGCGGCGGCTCCTGCTCGTCGCCTGCTCGCGGGCCCGGCGCACACTGCTCATCACGGCGGTCGACACCGCGGACGGCGACGGCGACCTCGTGCCCTCCCGGTTCCTGCAGGGCATCGCGCCCTCGGGAGACGAGGACCCGGAGACCTACACGCCCGCGGTCGAGAGCGCACCGTCGGCCTCGCTGGACCTGCGGACCCTCGTCGCCGTCCTCCGCACCGCCGCCTGCGATCCCGAGCGCGAGCCGGAGGAACGCGCCCACGCGGCGCGCCAGCTCGCCCGCCTCGCCGCCGATCGCGTCCCGGGGGCGCACCCCGACAGCTGGTACGGCGTGGCCGGGGCGAGCACCGACGACCCGCTGTGGTCGCCGGAGGACGGGCCGGTGGCGCTGTCCCCGTCGAACGTCGAGTCGCTCTCCGCGTGCGCGCTGCGCTGGATGCTGGAGCGGTTCGGCGGTAGCGACGGCGACTCCGCCAAGCAGGCCACGGGCAACCTCGTGCACACCCTGGTGCAGGCCGTCGCGGGCCGGATCCCGAAGGACGAGGTGACCCGCTCGCTGGAGAAGGTCTGGGACCGCGTGGATCTCGAGGCGGACTGGTTCGCTCAGCGGGAGCTGGCGCGTACCGAGGAGATGCTGGAGTCCTTCCGGTCGTGGCTGGCCGGCAGCCGCGGCGAGCTCACCGAGGCTGGTGTGGAGATCGGCGTCGACGCGGTGATCGAGGGCGGCGGCGAGGAGCCGGACGTGCGGATCCGTGGCCGGATCGACCGGCTCGAACGCGACCCGCTCGGGCGTGCCGTCGTGGTGGACGTGAAGACGGGGCGCACCCTGCCCACGCAGGCCGAGGGGCAGGCGCAGGCGCAGCTGCGCACCTACCAGGTGGCGCTCGCGCACGGCGGGATCGGCGGCGTCCCGGAGACGCCCGGCGGCGGCAAACTGGTGTACGTCGCGAAGGCGCACAACAAGACCGGCGCCACCGTCCGCGAGCAGGACGCGCTCACCCCGACCGACGTGGACGAATGGCTCGGCGTGATCCGCGAGGCCGCGCGCCGCACCCGGGGGCCGGAATTCCCCGCGACGCTGAACGCCTCGTGCCAGTACTGCGCGGTGGCGTCGTGCTGCCCGGTCGTGGACAAGGGGAGGGCAGTGACCGATGATTGACGCGGTGCGGAGGGCGACCGGGATGGCGGGCCGCGGGGAGCGGAGCGTCGTCGATGACTGAGGGATTCCCGCACGCGCCGCTGATCTCGGCGGTGGACCTGGCCCACGAGCTGGGGCAGGCCTTCGCGCCGACGGACGAGCAGCGTGCCGTCATCGAGGCACCGCTCGGCCCGTGCCTCGTCGTCGCCGGCGCGGGCGCGGGCAAGACGGAGACGATGGCCGGTCGCGTCGTGTGGCTCATCGCGAACCGTTACGTCACGCCCGACCAGGTGCTCGGCCTCACCTTCACCCGGAAGGCCGCGCAGCAGTTGATGATCCGCGTGCGCAAGCGGCTCGCCCGGCTGGCCGGGGCGCCCGTCGTGGACCGGATCGACCCGTCGGGCGAGCTGCGGTCGTCGCTGCGCACCGTCGAACCCGAGATCAGCACGTACCACGCCTACGCGGGTCGGTTGCTCGGCGACTACGGCATGCTGCTGCCCGTCGAGCCGTCGGTGCGGCTGGTCTCGGAGACGGAGCGGTGGCAGATCGCGTACGACGTGGTCACCGGGTGGGACGAGGCGCTGGAGCTGGACCGGAACCCGGCGAACCTCACGGAGTGGGTGCTCGGGCTGTCGGGGGCGCTCGCCGACCACCTCGTCACGCCCGATCAGCTGGAGGCCGACGACGACGAGCTGGAGCGGCTCATCGGCCTGCTCCCGCCGGGGCCGCGGCAGCGGGCGGCCCCCAACGCGGCGCTGCTCAAGGCCGCCGAGGTGCAGGAGCAGCGGCGCCGGCTGATCCCGCTGGTGCGGGCCGTGGCCGCGGAGATGCGGGCCCGCGAGGTCCTCGACTTCGGCAGCCAGATGGGGCTGGCCGCGCAGCTGGCGCTCGCCAATCCCGATGTCGCGGGTCTCGAGCGCGCCCGGTTCGGGGCGGTCCTGCTCGACGAGTACCAGGACACCGGGCACGCGCAGCGGATGCTGCTGGCGTCGCTGTTCGGCGGCCCGGCGGGCGCCGCCGCCGTGACCGCGGTGGGCGACCCGATCCAGTCGATCTACGGCTGGCGCGGGGCGTCGGCGGCGAACCTGCCCCGGTTCGCCACGGACTTCCCGCAGGCGGACGGGGCGCCCGCACCGCGCCGCGAACTGCTGACCAGCTGGCGCAATCCGACGAGCGCGCTCAGCCTCGCCAACGCCGTCTCCGAGGACCTGCGCAGCCGCGGCGTCCCCGTCTCCGAGCTCAAGGCGCGGCCCGACGCGCCGGAGGGCGACCTGCGGATCGCCCTGCACTCCACGGTGATCGACGAGCGGGACTGGGTCGCCGACGCGATCGCGGAGCAGTGGCGCGGCCGGATCGAGGCGGGGGAGGAGCCGCCGACGGTCGCGGTGCTCGTGCGCCGCAACGCCGACTCGGCCGGCATCGCCACCGCCCTCGGCGAGCGCGGCGTGCCCGTGGAGGTGGTGGGCCTGGGCGGACTGCTGAGCACCCCCGAGGTGCAGGACGTCGTGGCGCTGCTGCGGCTGGCCGTCGAGCCGCTCGCGGGGACCGCCGCGATGCGGCTGCTCACCGGGCCGCGCTGGCAGCTCGGCGCCGCCGACCTGCGGGCCCTGTGGAACCGCGCGCGCCGGATCGCGCACACGACGGGCCGCGCGGCCGCGGGCGCCGTCGCCACGCCGGAGCAGCTCGACGCCGCCCTCGACGCGACGCTGCCCTCCGAGAGCCTCGACGCCGCCGGGCTCGGCGACGCGATCGCCGACCCCGGGCCGGACTCCGACTACTCCGCCGCGGGCCTGGGGAAGATCCGGTCCCTCGACCGCGAGGTGCGGCACGTCCGCGAACGCCTCGGGCATCCGCTGCCCGAGGTCGTGGCCGAGGCCGAGCGCGTGCTGGGCGTGAGCATCGAGACCCGCATCCGCGCGTCCCGGCAGCTCGGCGGCCGCGCCACCGGCCGCGAGCACCTCGACGCCTTCGCCGACGTGGTCGTCTCGTACGCCGAGCGGCCCACCGCCACCCTGCCCGGCCTGCTCGCCTTCCTCGCCGCCGCGGAGAAGGTGGAGGGCGGCCTCACCCCGGGCGACGTGGAGGTCGCCACCGACCGGGTGCAGGTGCTCACGGTGCACTCCGCGAAGGGCCTCGAATGGGACGTGGTGGCAGTGCCGCACCTGTCCGAGGGCATCTTCCCGTCGAACCGGGCGCTGCCCACCTGGCTCTCGACGCCCGCCGAGCTGCAGCCGAACCTGCGTGGCGACCTGGCAGAGCCCGGCGGCTCCGTTGACGATGGGCCCGCTCGCTCCGCTCCCGGCGCCGGTGA
The DNA here is from genome assembly GCF_900104775.1 of Tsukamurella tyrosinosolvens. Taxonomy (NCBI): domain Bacteria; kingdom Bacillati; phylum Actinomycetota; class Actinomycetes; order Mycobacteriales; family Tsukamurellaceae; genus Tsukamurella; species Tsukamurella tyrosinosolvens. The sequence continues at coordinate 3,902,704 of NZ_FNSA01000003.1, read as the reverse complement.
CGGCGTGCCCCGCCTCGACCTCGATGGTTGCAACAATCGCAAGGATCTTGAAGACGCCTTGGACGCCCACCGCACGGCGCTCAAGGGCATGAACATGCACGAGGACGAGCGCCTGTTCTACGTCGCCGTCACCCGCACGCAGTCGGTGCTCCTGCTGTCCGGGCACTATTGGAGCGAGGATGTGAAGACGCCGAAGGCGCCGTCGCGCTTCCTCGTCGCGGCGCGCGATCACGCCCCGGACGCGGTGGTGGAGTGGGCCGGGGAGCTCCTCGAGGACGCGCCGAACCCGCTGGAGACCGAGCCGATCCGTCTGCCCTGGCCGCGCGACTTCCTCGGCGCCCACCGCGCGGAGGTGGACGCGGGCGCCGAGCTGGTGCTCGCCGAGCTCGACCGCGGTGCCGCGGAACCCGATCCCGAGGAGCCCGACCCGTACGGCTGGGCCGCGGAGGTCACGGCCCTGCTGGCCGAGCGGGCCCGGCAGGCGCAGGCGGAGCTGGAGGTCGCGGTGCCGCGGGAGGTCTCGGTGAGCCAGCTGGTGGAGCTGCGCCGCAGCCCCGCCACGTTCGCGAGCCGGCTGCGCCGGCCCGTGCCGTTCAAGCCGAACCCGTACGCGCGGCGCGGCACCGCCTTCCACGCCTGGCTCGAGCGCCGGTACGGCGCGTCGCGGCTGCTGGACCTCGACGAACTGCCCGGTGCCGCCGACGGGGATGCCGGCGCCGACGAGAACCTGGCGCTCCTGCAGCGGCGGTTCGAGGAGAGCGAGTGGGCGGCGCGCACCCCCGTCGACATCGAGGTGCCGTTCGAGATCGCGGCCGCCGGCACCGTCGTGCGCGGGCGGATGGACGCCGTCTTCCGCGACCCGGGCGGCGGCTTCACCGTCGTCGATTGGAAGACGGGCGTGCGGCCGACCGAACCCGCGGACGAGCGGGCCGCCGCGGTCCAGCTCGCCGCGTACCGGCTGGCGTGGGCCCGCCTGCGCGACGTGCCCGTCGACGACGTGCGGGCGGCGTTCTTCTACGTCCGCTCCGGGGAGACGGTGGCACCGTCGGACCTGCTCGAGCACCAGGGCCTGGCGGACCTGATCACGAGCGCGGGGGAGGGCTAGGCCGCGTCGCCCTTGTCGCGCGCGATCTTCACGGCGGAGACGACCATCGGCAGCTGCAGCGGCAGGCGCGCGTAGGCGCCCAGCTTCAGCGGCAGGGGCTTGTCCGACCACTGCTGCGCCATGTGGACGTTCGCCGGGAACACCGCGGCGAACAGCGCGGCCGCGGCCACGCCGCCGAGCCGGCGGGTCTTCGGCGCGGCGAGCAGTGCGGCGGTGGTCAGCTCCGCGACGCCCGACAGCTGCGTCGCGCGGCGGGGCGTGAGGCCCAGCGGGAGATTCGGCGGCACGATCGCGTCGAAGGGCTTCGGCGCGACGAAGTGCAGCGCACCCATCCCGGCGAGGGACGCGGCCATGCCGCGGGCGAGCTTGTCGGTACGGCGGGCGGGCCGGTTTGTGGACACCATCTGAAGATTGTGGCAGATTGCACGTCGGCTCCGCCGGACGTGCTAGACCGGACGGGTAACGACCAGCAATTCTCGCGAGGAATCGTCCAGGTAGGTATGTCCGCACGCACCACGTTCCGTAGACGGAGCAAGTCCGAACTGACGGATCTCCCCGACCACGCGCTGGTCAGCGTCCTCCGCATCCCCGCGGGGGACTCCACCAACCCGTGGCGCGCCATCGGCGCCCGGGTCCTGGTCGCGCTGGGCGCGCTGTTCCTGGCGGTGTTCATCGTCTACATCGAGCGCGACGGGTACCGGGACTCCGCGATCGAAGCGGGGCTCGAGGGCAAGACGTCGCTGACCTTCCTCGACTGCCTCTACTACGCCACCGTCTCCCTCTCGACCACGGGCTACGGCGACATCACCCCGGTCACCCAATCCGCGCGCCTGATCAACGTCCTGCTGATCACCCCGCTGCGCATTCTCTTCCTCATCGTCTTGGTCGGAACCACGCTCCAGGTGCTCACGGAGCGGTCCCGCCAGGCGTTCAAGATCCAACGTTGGAGGTCAGCGGTGCACAACCACACGATCGTCGTGGGCTACGGCACGAAGGGCCGGACCGCGGTGAGCGCGATGATCAACGACGGCATCGAGCCGAGCAAGATCGTCGTCGTCGACACCGATCAGGCCGCGCTCGAGGTCGCCGAGATCGACGGCCTCGTCACGGTGCGCGGCGACGCCACGAAGGCCGACGTGCTCCGGCTCGCCGGTGCGCCGCGCGCCGCGTCGATCATCATCGGCGCCAACCGCGACGACGCCGCGGTGATGGTCACCCTGACCGCCCGCGAGCTCGCGCCGCGCGCCAAGATCGTCGCCTCGATCCGCGAGTCCGAGAACACCCACCTGCTGCGCCAGTCCGGCGCCGATTCGGTGGTCGTCTCCTCGGAGACGGCGGGCCGCCTGCTCGGCATGGCGACAACCACCCCGTCGGTCGTGGAGATGATCGAGGACCTGCTCTCGCCCGGCGACGGCTTCAACATCGCCGAGCGCGAGGTGACCCGCGTCGAGGTCGGCCGTTCGCCGCGGCACCTGCCGAACATCGTTCTGGGCGTGGTCCGCAAGGGCAACCTGTACCGCGTCGACTCGCCCGCGGTGTCGGTCGTCGAGGCCGGCGACCGGCTGCTGTTCGTCCGCAACGCCGACGTCAAGGCGTCCGGCTAGCTCCGCAGCAACTCGATGACCGGGGCCATCGCCTCGAGGTTGTGATCGAGCACCGTGAGGTAGCCGATGCCGTGCCGCTCCCGGAGTTCGAGCAGGCGGTCCGCCATGGCGCGCGGGGTGCCGACGAGCAGGCTGATGTACTCCTCGGGCGCCGCCTCGTCCCACATGACGCGCTCGGTGAGCCGCTCCGGCCGGCCCGTGCCCGACGGGAGGAGCGCCTGGATCACCAGGTTGATCTCGACGGTGCCCGCACGCTCGCCGAGCAGGCCGTTCAGGTGCGCGATCCGGCCTACGGCGTCGGCCTCAGTGGTGAGCCGCAGGCGCCCGGCGTCGTCGGTGCGCGCGCCGGTGAGCCCGACGATGGCGGCGTGCCGCGCCGCGACGCCCAGCAGCCGGTCGCCCCACCCGGCGATGAACAGGGGCGGCCCGCCGGGCTGCGCCGGGCGCGGCGTGTGCTGCGGGTCCGCGAAGGCGGCGCGCAGGGCGGCCGCCGTGGCGTCGAGCAGGTCGACGCGCTCGCGCGCCGACGGGAACGGGATGCCGGCGCGCTCGAATTCGGCGGCGGCGTAGCCCGCGCCGAGCCCGAGCTCCACCCGCCCGTCGGTGAGCAGGTCGACGGTGGCGGCCTCGCGCGCGAGGAGCGCAGGGCTGTAGAAGGGGGCGTTGAGCACGAAGGTGTTGAGACGCACCCGCTCCGTGGCCTCCGCCGCGAGCATCATCGCGGGGATGGGCGCGAGCATGCCGAGGTGGTCGGGAACGCCGATCACGTCGAAGCCGAGCCCCTCCGCGCGCCGACAGCGCTCCACCCACGCCGCACGGGACGTCGAGGCGCCGAGCGCCGCACCGAACCGGAAATCCTGGGCCATGCGGACATTGAACCAGCGAGCGACGTCCCCCGCCGCGCGTCAGTCCCCGGTTGCGGCGGGTCAGGTGGTGAAGAGCTGCAGGACACCGTTGACGGTGCCCGCCGTGGTCGTGGAGTCGATCTTCAGGTCGCGGACCAGCGAACCGAAGGTCGGCGTCTGGACGCGGTCCTGAACCCAATAGCCCGTCGACCCGACCGAGCCGCGTTCGCGACTGCGGTCCATGCCCATACGCTGCACGAGGGTGGCAACGCTCGCGGGCCCGGCCTCGATGGAGAACCGGGAGCCCATATCGAGGCCGCAATCCGAACTCAGTTGGACGAGTCGCACCCCCATCTGCTCGGCGTCGGCCGGAACCCGCGCTTCCGACAGCAGCTTCGGCCCGTCGTCGGTGAGACAGTGGCGCTGGACGACCGGCTCGCCGCCGGGCCACGAACACCCTCCGACGAGGACCGCGACGGTCGCCAGGGCGAGTCGGGCCCGCACGGTCAGGCGCCCGTCGCGGCGGGCCGGTCGGTGGCCGCGTACTGCGACCACGAACCCGGGTAGAGGCGGCCGCCGGGGAAGCCGGCGTGCTCCGAGCTGAGCAGGTCGTGGCAGGCGGTGACGCCGGAGCCGCAGTAGGCGATGAAGTCCTCGCCCGGCCGCAGGCCGGCCTGCTCGAACCGCGCTCGGAGGGTCGCGCGGGGGAGCAGCGCACCGTCGGACACGTTCTCCCGGCACGGCACGCTGACCGCGCCGGGGATGTGGCCCGCGCGCGGGTCGACGGTCTCGTTCTCGCCGCGGAACCGTTCCGCGGGGCGCGCGTCGATCACGGGGACTGCGCCCGCCGCTGCTTCGTCGATCGACGCCAGGCGGCCCGCGGGCCACGGACGCGGGGTGAAGGTCGCGGGCGCGGGCACGACGGTGCCGGTCTCGTCGAGCGGGCCGAGCGGGCCGTCGAGCAGCGCGGCCGATTCGCCGAGGGCGCGCAGCAGCCAGACCAGGCGCGCGGCCATGACGCCGCCGGCGTCGTCGTAGGCGACCACCGTCGCGCCGTCGCCGATGCCCGCGGCGGAGAGCCCGGCCGCGAAGGCCTCAGGTGTGGGCAGCGGGTGCCGGCCCTCGGCGAGCGAGGGCTCGGCGGCGAGGTAGCCGTCGAGGTCGACGTACACCGCGCCGGGGAGGTGTCCGGCGTCGTAAGCCTCGCGGGTGGACCGCCCGTCGAGGTAGCAGCGGGTGTCGGCGAGGATCACGCCGGGGTTGGCCCGCACCCACGCGGCGTCCACGAACGGTTCGATCATGCGGTCAGCCTACGATGATGAGCGTGGCGAAGCTCAGTCTGACCGTGCCCCCGCTCCTCTCGCGCTATCACGTCGACCGCGCCGACGAACTGCGCGCCGATGACGCCGCACTCGACGCGGCCTGGGCGACCGCCAAGGTGCTGCGCCTCGACCCGCGCGGCCGCTTCGACCTCGACGGCACCGACCTCGTCTTCGCCCGCGGGCACGAGGTCGCGCCGTCGCGCCCGGCCGACGCGGTGCTGCTGGGCCGGGTCGACGGGGCGATCGTCTTCGCGCTGCGCGTCGAGAAGTTCGACGGCGCCGACCTCCGGATGCGCGGCCACCTGCTCTCGCCGGTCGACTCCGCGCTGCTCGCGCAGGCCCTCGGCATCCTCAACTGGCACGCCACCGCCGGGTTCTCGCCCGTCGACGGTGCGCCGACGCTCCCCGGGAAGGCCGGCTGGGTGCGCACCACCGCCGACGGCCGCGAGGAGTTCCCCCGCACCGACGGCGCGATGATCACCCTGGTGCACGACGGTGCCGACCACGTCCTGCTCGGCCGCCAGCACCAGTGGCCGGAGCGGCTCTTCTCCCTGTTCGCCGGGTTCGTCGAGCCGGGCGAATCGCTGGAGCAGTGCGTCGCGCGGGAGCTGCGCGAGGAGGCGGGGATCGAGGTCGACGAGATCACCTACGTCGCCAGCCAGCCCTGGCCCTTCCCGCGCTCGCTGATGCTGGGCTTCACCGCCCGCGCGTCCCGCGACGCGGTCGTGGACTTCCGTGACGGCGAGATCGCCGAGGCGCACTGGTTCAGCCGGACGCAGGTGCGCGACGCGCTCGCCGCGGGCGACTGGAGCACCGACGCCCCCGACGCCCCGCTGCTGCTGCCCAACTCCATCTCCATCGCCCGCGCGATCACCGAGGCCTGGGCGGAGGCGTAGAGGCCGGTTCACGGTGCCGCCGAGTGGTGACCGCCGCCGGTCGCGCGCTTCCGAAAGTCGTGGGCGCTGCCGACCCCCGGCAGCGTTCGTCTATCTCGGCAGCGTCGGCGCGGACTCGACGCGTGTGGTGGAGATGCCGAGCGGCGGGCCTTCTCGCGGCGGTGTGATAGCCGAAACGAGAAAGTCCGGTCATCGGTCTCAACGATCGCTGAGACGGATGACCGGACATTCGTCGGGTCGGAGGCGTCAGACGCCCAGCTTGCGCTTCACGTCGGCGAGGGAGGGGTTGGTGGCGGTGGAGCCGTCCTCGTACTTGACGGTGGGCACCGTCTGATTGCCGCCGTTGACGCCCTCCACGAACTGGGCGGCCGCGGGATCCTCCTCGATGTTGATCTCGGTCCACTCGATCCCGTTGGCCTTGAGGCCCGTCTTGAGGCGGTTGCAGTAACCGCACCACGTGGTGGTGTACATCGTCAGCTGGCTCATGCCTTGACTCAACCACGCCGCGCCCGCACTTCTTCCCCGGCCCCGACCTGTCGGACCCGGCTGGAATACTCGACGGTGTGATCGAAGCACTGGACCCGGAACAGCAAGAGGCGGTTCTCGCGCCGCGCGGACCGGTGTGCCTGCTGGCGGGCGCGGGCACGGGCAAGACCCGCACCATCACGCACCGCATCGCGCACCAGGTGTCCACGGGGCACGTCGCCGCAGGTCAGGTTCTCGCCGTCACGTTCACCTCGCGCGCCGCGGGGGAGATGCGGGCGCGGCTGCGCAGCCTGGGCATCGGCGGGGGCGACGGGCAGCCGGGCGTCCAGGCCGTCACCTTCCACGCCGCCGCGATGCGGCAGCTGCGCTACTTCTGGCCCCGCGCCATCGGAGACACCCGCTGGGAGCTGCTCGACAACAAGTTCCCCGTGATCGGCCGCGCCGCCCGCGACTGCGACCTGCGGCCCGAGACCGACACCATCCGCGACCTGCTCAGCGAGATCGACTGGGCGAAGGCCTCGCTCGTCACGCCCGAGACCTACGCGAAGGCCGTCGAGGACGCGGGCCGCACCGCCCCCATGGCACCGGGCACCGTCGCCGACGTCTACGCGGCCTACGAGCGGCGCAAGACCGACCAGGACGGCAACCGCCTGCTCGACTTCGACGACCTGATCCTGGTCACGGCCGCGATCCTCGAGGACAACCACGTGGTCGCGGAGGAGTTCCGCGACCGCTACCGCAGCTTCGTCGTCGACGAGTACCAGGACGTCACGCCCCTGCAGCAGCAGCTCCTCAACGCCTGGCTCGGCGACCGCGACGACCTCACGGTGGTGGGGGACGCGAACCAGACCATCTATTCGTTCACCGGCGCCACCCCGAACTACCTGCTCGACTTCACGCGCCGCTTCGAGGACGCCACCATCGTCCGGCTGCAGCGCGACTACCGCTCCACTCCGCAGGTCGTGGCGCTCGCCAACAAGGTGATCGGTGCTGCGCAGGGCCGCGTCGCCGGCACGCGCCTCGAGCTCATCGGACAGCGTCCCGACGGGCCGGCGCCGATCTACGCCGAGGTCGACGACGAGCCGGCGGAGGCGAAGCTCGTCGCCAAGCGCATCCGCGAACTGCTTGCCAAGGGCGTCCCCGCCAGCGAGATCGCCATCCTCTACCGGATCAACGCCCAGTCGGCCGTGCACGAAGCCGCGCTCACCGAGGCCGGCATCCCGTACCAGGTGCGCGGGGGCAGCGCCTTCTTCGAGCGGCCCGAGATCGGCCAGGCCGTGCGCGCGCTCATGGAGCGCGCGGGCCAGTTCGGCGGCGTGGCGGGCGACGAGCTGCTGTCCCTGGTCAAGGGTGCCCTGGAGCCGCTCGGCCTCACCCCGGAGGCGCCCGACGGTGCCCGTGCCCTCGAGCGGTGGCAGGCGCTCGGCGCGCTGGTCGAGCTGACCGCTGACCTGGCGAAGGAGCGGCCGGGGCTCACGCTGGCCGAGCTCATCGGCGAGCTCCGAGCCCGCGCCGAGGCCAAGCATCCGCCCACGATGCAGGGCGTCACGCTGTCGTCGCTGCACGCGGCGAAGGGCCTGGAGTGGGACGCGGTCTTCCTCGTCGGCCTGACCGAGGGCTCCGTGCCGATCTCGCAGGCCATCGCCAAGGGCGATCCGGAGCCGATCGAGGAGGAGCGCCGCCTGCTCTACGTGGGCGTCACCCGTGCCCGGGAGCACCTGCACCTGTCGTGGGCGCTCGCCCGCAACGAGGGCGGCCGCAAGACGCGCAAGCGCACCCGGTTCCTCGACGTCGTCGCCGGCCAGGCCGACGCCGGGAGGCCGCGCGTCGACTCCGGGCCCAGCAAGGGCAAGCGCCGCTCGTCGGACATCTGCCGCGTCTGCGGCGGCATCCTCGACACCCGTGAGGAGAAGCTCCGGTCGCGCTGCGAGGACTGCCCGTCGGATCTCAACGACGAGCTCGTCGAGGCCCTGAAGATCTGGCGGACCGGCCAGGCCCGCGACCAGCAGGTCCCGCCGTACACGATCTTCTCCAACGCGACGCTGTTCGCCATCGCCGAGCACCAGCCGCGCACCCGCGCCCAGCTGGTGCGGATCAACGGCATCGGCTCGACGAAGGTGGACAAGTACGGCGACGAGGTGCTCGCGCTCGTCTCCGAGCACGCCTGACGCGCAGAGCGTCCGGGCCGCGGCTCAGATGTCGAGGTCGTCGACCTCGGCGAAGGACTCGCCGCGCTCCATGAGCACGCCGAAGTGCGCCAGCCGCCGCTTGTCCACCGCCGTCGAATCCGTCGCGGCCTGCCAGTAGCCGTAGGGGCGCACCGCACCGCGCGGCAGGCCGCGCTCGCGCCGGAAGTGGTCGCGGATCGCCCGCATCTCGGTCCGTTCGCCGGCCGCCCACAGCGTCGTGCCCGACGGGGCCTCCCGCGCCGCGTCGAGCAGCGGGCCGTCGACGCGGATCACCTCGACGTCCGCGGGCGCGTCGAGCTCGTCGATCACGGCCTGCTCCGCGGTGCGCACGTACGCGACGCCGCGGGCACCGTCGGGCCACTGGCGGAAGATGGAGTAGAGCGCGGCCACGGCGGAGTCGTCGGCGAGGAGCAGCGCGGGGCGCCCGGACTCGTGGTGGGGGACGAAGTGCGGCCGAGGCCCGACGAGCGGCACGACGTCGCCCGGACGGACCTCCTCGATCCAGCGCATCATGGGGGAGTCGTGGCCGTGCCGCAGCACGTCGAGCTCGATGGTCTCGGTGGCCGGGTCGAAGGTGCGGACGGTGTAGATCCGGGACGCCGGATCGCCGCCGTCGAGCGCCGGGACGGTGAGGCGCACCGCGAGGTTGGGCAGGGTCCAATCCGCGTGGACGACGGTGCCGCGCAGCGCGCCCCGGATCCGGACGAACGGGCCGGCGGCCTCGGTGACGGCGAGCACGGTCAGGGTGAGCGCCTGGATCTCGCGGGTGGCGTGGCCCTCACTGGCGAGCACCGCGCGGGCCCGCTCCTCGGTCAGGTCGCCGGTGTCCGTGGGGCGGTCCGTCATCGTGGGTCCTCTCGTCGTGGTCGAGCTTCGAAAGAAAGGTTACCCTAACCAATTTCGATAGTCCGCACACGTATCCGGGAGAACCGGAAAGACGCAGGTCAAAAATAACTTGTGCGAAAAGTTTCGTCCGCATACTGTGGAACACGACCGCACGGGATGACGCGCGAGGTACTGCCTCGCCGCCGGAACGTGATTGACCAGCGCGCGAAAGGAGGCAAACGAAATGAACAACGCAATCATCAACGCAAGCAAGCAGTTCACCGCAGCAGAGGGTGGAGTGTTCGCAGCCGTAGCGGTTCGTATCGAGGCCTCCCACGCCCTGCCCGGCATGTCGCCGCGTCTCTGGCGACTGCGCCAGGAGCAGGCGACGTACGCCGTCGATCACGAACCGCTCACGCGCCCCGTGTGTCTTTCGCAACGAGGTTAGGTCTCAAGACCCACCTCTTCGCATTCACCACGGGACCCGCCGCCGCGCGGAACCCGTGGATTCGCGGTCTCTCGTAACCCCCGCCCCGTCGGGGATCGAGGACCGCCACACGGTTCGCGCACCCACCCGGAAGAAACATCCCGTGCGCCTGACCGGGCGCCGCTACCGAGGCCACCTGAACCGCAGGTGGAATGGTGACCAGAAGTGCCGACCATCATGGACGAACGACCCGTCGTCCGCACCATCGATTCCATCAGTATCACCCGACCGACCAGCGTCGAGAGCCGCGTGCCCTGCCGGGCCGGGGATCCCGACCTGTGGTTCGCCGAGGCCCCGTCGGACCTCGAGCGGGCCAAGACCCTCTGCGAGACCTGCCCCCTCCAGCGTGCCTGCCTGGCCGCCGCCCTCGAGCGCGGCGAGCCCTGGGGCGTGTGGGGCGGCCAGATCTTCGAGCAGGGCGTCGTCATTGCGCGCAAGCGCCCGCGCGGCCGGCCGCGGAAGAATGCGGCCTGAGCGCAGTGAGCCCCGATCCGAGAGGATCGGGGCTCACTCGTTTCCGGGGGTGCTGGTCGGCGCCGCACGGCGATGATCGCAGGTGGTCCGCCGCCCGTCGCTGTGACCGGTGAGCCGAAACTCGCTCCGGCGTTGTCCGCGAAACCATTGCGACCGCACAGTGACGCGGCGCACAGTTGATCCACGCGCATCGACTGAGAGTGAGGACGCCCGATGACGGACCAGACCACCGAGGCCCTGGCGGAGGGCATCGCCCGCTCCCGCGACACCGACTACCTGGACATGGAGGCGCTGCTCTCCGACGAGGAGAAGGACCTGCTGGTCAAGGTTCGCAAGTTCGGCGACAAGGAGCTGTTGCCGATCGTGAACGACTACTGGGAGCGCGGGGAGTTCCCCTTCGAGATCGTGCCGAAGCTGCGCGAGCTCAAGATCGTCGGCGACACCATGACCGGCTACGGCATCACGCCCATGACCGCGGTCGGGCAGGGCCTCGTCTCCTACGAGCTGGGCCGCATCGACGGCAGCATCGCCACCTTCCTCGGCGTGCACGTCGGCCTCGCGATGCAGTCGATCTACATCCTCGGCTCCGAGGAGCAGCGCCAGCGCTGGCTGCCGGCGATGGCGAACCTCGACAGGATCGGCGCCTTCGCCCTCACCGAACCCGACCACGGCTCCGACTCCGTCGCGCTGGAGGCCACGGCCACCCGCGACGGGAGCGACTGGATCCTCAACGGCCTCAAGCGCTGGCCCGGCAACGCGACGTGGTGCGACATCATCGTCGTCTTCGCCCGTGACACCGGCGACGGCAAGGTCAAGGCCTTCGTCGTGGAGAAGGGCGACCCCGGATACAGTGCCACCAAGATCGGCGGCAAGGTCTCGCTGCGCATGGTGCAGAACGCCGACATCGTGCTCGACGACGTGCGCGTGCCGGACGACCGCCGCCTCGTGAACTGCAACGGCTTCCCCGACGTCTCCAAGGTTCTGATGGGCACCCGCAACGCGGTCGCCTGGTCGTCGACGGGGCACGCCGTGGCCGCCTACGAGATCGCGCTGACCTATGCGCAGCGCCGCACCCAGTTCGGCAAGCCGATCGCGGCCACGCAGAGCGTGCAGAGCAAGCTCGTCGAGATGCTCGCCGACGTCACGTCGATGCAGCTCTACTGCATCCGGCTCGGCCGCCTGCTCGACGAGGGCGCGGTCACCGACACCATGGCCGCGCTCGCCAAGTACCACTGCAGCGTCAAGGCCCGGCACGTGTGCCGCATGGCCCGCGATGTGCTGGGCGGCAACGGGATCACCCTCGACTTCCATGTCATGCGGCACCTGTGCGACATGGAGGCGCTGGTCACCTACGAGGGCACCGCGGAGATCCAATCACTGCTCGTGGGCCGCGAGGTCACCGGCAAGAGCGCCTTCGTCTGACCGCTCTCGCGGAATCCCGCGAACGCCGCCGCGCAGCGTGATACACATCACAATGCGATCGCACAACGCGGTCACGGCCCCGCCGCGCGGGGGCGAGCGAGAGGCGGCACGCGATGTCCATCGACCCGATCCTGATGCCCACGGCCACGTCCCCGATCCGCGACAAGGTGGTCACCGCGAAGGAGGCGGTGCGGCTGGTCCGGGACGGTGATCACCTGGTGCTCGAGGGCTTCGCCGGGCAGGGCTTCGCGGAGGAGCTCGTGCTCGCGCTCGAGGAGCGCTTCCTCGCGACGGGATCGCCCAAGGACATGTCGCTGGTCTTCACCGTGGCGCAGGGCGACCGGGGCGAGCGCGGCACCGTCCACCTGTGCCACGACGGAATGCTCAAGCGCGCCATGGGCGGCCACTACGGGATGTCCCCGGCGCTGCAGAAGCTCGCGCTGTCGGGCGAGATCGAGGCGTACAACCTGCCGCAGGGCGTGATCGCGCAGCTGCTGCGCGACACCGGCGCCGGGAAGCCGGGGCTACTGACGCACGTCGGCCTCGGCACCTTCGCCGATCCCCGCCTGGGCGGCGGCAAGGTCAACGACGCCACCACGGAGGACCGGGTCCGGCTCATGGAGATCGACGGTCGCGAGTACCTCTTCTACAAGGCCTTCGAGCGGCTCGACGTCGCCTTCCTCCGCGGCACCACCGCGGACCCGAGCGGCAACGTGACGATGGAGAAGGAGGCGCTCACGCTCGAGGCGCTCGAGACGGCGATCGCGGTGCACAACAAGGGCGGCCTCGTGATCGTGCAGGTCGAGCGCATCGCCGAACGCGGCTCGCTGAACCCGCGCGACGTGAAGATCCCCGGAGCCCTGGTGGACTGCGTCGTCGTCGCGAGCACGCCCGCCCACCACACGCAGTCGTGGGGCTCGCAGTACAACCCGGCGATGAGCGGCGAGATCCGCCAGCCCATGAGCTGGATCGATCCGATGCCGCTCGACCCGCGCAAGGTGATCGCGCGCCGCGCCGCCCTCGAGCTGCGCCCGAACTCCGTGGTCAACCTCGGCATCGGCGTCCCCGAGGGCGTCGCGGCCGTCGCCGCGGAGGAGGGCGTCCTCGAGTACCTCACGCTCACCGCCGAGCCGGGCGTCATCGGCGGCATGCCCGCGGGCGGCACCGATTTCGGCTCCGCCATCAACGCCGACGCGATCCTCGCGCAGCCCTCGCAGTTCGACTTCTACGACGGCGGCGGGCTCGACGCCGCCTTCCTCGGCATGGCGCAGGCCGACGGTGCCGGCAACGTCAACGTCAGCCGCTTCGGGCCCCGCCTCGCGGGGGCGGGCGGCTTCATCAACATCAGCCAGAACGCGAAGTCGGTCTACTTCCTGGGCACCTTCCTCGCGCCGGCGCGCACCGAGGTCGTCGACGGTGCGATCGTCACCTCGGACGGTCCCGCCGCCCCGAAGTTCGTCGCGGCCGTCGACCAGCGCACCTTCTCCGGCGAGTACGCGCACGCGTCCGGACAGCCCGTCATGTACATCACCGAGCGGTGCGTCTTCCGGCTCTCCGAGCGCGGCATGGAGCTCATCGAGATCGCACCCGGCGTCGACCTGCAGCGCGACGTGCTGGACCTGCTGGGCTTCGAGCCGATCATGGACACGCCGCCCGCGATCATGGACCCGCGGATCTTCCGCGACGACCCGATGGGGCTGCGCGAGGACCTGCTGTCGGTGCCGCTCGAGGCGCGGTTCAGCTACGACGAGAAGCGGAACCTCTTCTTCATGAACTTCGAGGGCGTCGCGGTGCGCACGGAGGAGGAGGTGGAGCGCGCCGGGGTGGAGATCGAGCGGCGGCTCGCGGAGATCGGGCGGCCCGTCAACGTGGTGATCAACTACGACAACTTCGTCCTGGGCCCCGACCTCGTCGACGAGTACGCCGCTCGGGTCCGCCGGATGGGCAAGTACTACGAGTCGGTGACGCGGTACACGACGTCGGCGTTCCTGCGGCTCAAGCTCGCCGATCACCTCGCCGACCGCGGTCTCGCGCCGCACCTCTACGAGAGCAGGACGGAGGCCGTCGCCGCGTCGAAGGAGGACCTCGACTGAGCGATCACGCGGGCGGAGTTGCCTGCGACAGGCAGACGAGATGCCCGTCGGCGTCGCGCACGACGGCCATCCGCTCGCCCCACGGGCGTTCCTCGGGCGGGTCCACGACGGCGCCGCCCCGCGCGGTCCACGTCCCGACGACGCCGTCCAGGTCCGCGACGGCGAAGCCGATCGCGACGGCGGTGTCGCTGGGGGTCGCCGGCCGCTCGTGCAGCATGACCTCGACGCCGTCGGCGGTGGCGAGTCGTGCGAGCTCGCCCGCGGCGGCGGTGCGCCGCAGACCGAGGAGGCCCTCGTAGAAGGCGAGCGCGGGGTCCAGCGCGGAGACGGAGACGACGAGGCGGGAGATCGACGCGGTCATGGTCGCGACGCTACGATCACCGACAGGTACCTGTCAATAAGGGGGCGCGAATGGACCGCTCGCAACTGCTCACCGAACTGGTCGACGAGGTCTTCCGGGTGAACGCGGCACTGCTCGCGGAGGGCGACGCGCTCGCCGCCGGCATCGGCACGACCGCTGCCGGGTGGCGCGTGCTGGGGCTGCTGTCCGACGGTGCCGCCACCGTCGCCGACATCGCCCGGCGCCGCGGCCTGCGCCGGCAGAGCGTGCGGGAGACCGTCGAGCGGCTCGAGCGCGACGGCCTGGTCGCGCGGGAGCCGAACCCGGCGGACCGCCGGGCACCGCTCGTCGCACTGACGGCCCGGGGCGGAGCCGCGCTCCGGGACATCGAACCGGCCCGGGCCGACTGGGCCGCCCGCCGCTCCGCGGACCTCGACCCCGCGGACCTCGTCGCCGCCCTGCGCCTGCTCAGGAGGCTGCGTGCGGATTGAGTGCGGCGGTCAGTCGTCGCCGTCGAGCAGCGGGATCCAGTGCTCGACGATGGCGCGGTACGGCGCGTCCGCCTCCATCTGCGAGCAGATGCCCACCATGCCGAGCAGCACGCGGAAGAGCATCACGTACTCGGGTGGCAGCGCGAGCTTGCGGCCCGTCTGGAACTGCTCGCCGCGCACGTCGGTCGCGGTGTACGCGGCCTTCATCAGCCACTTGCGGGTGAAGTGGAAGCTCTCCGACCGCAGCGGGTCGACGTACGGCGCGAGGTAGCTGCGGATCTCCTCGGGCGTGATGTCGAGCCGCGGCGGGATGAACCCCTGGCTGCGCAGCAGCGGGAACAGGGCCTCGTAGTCCTCGTCGCGCGCGAGCCGCAGGATCTTGCCCACGGCCGGCGGGATGCCGCCGGGGTACTCGGCGACGGCGCCGAAATCGAGGGCGACCAGGCGCCCGTCCGGCGCGATCATGAAGTTGCCGGGGTGCGGATCGCCGTGCAGCAGTCCCGTGCGGGCGGGTGCGCTGACCTCGAACTCGGTGAGCTTGAGCGCGGCGTCGTTGCGCTCCTCCTGCGTGCCGTTCGCGATCACGTCGCGCAGCGGCCGGCCGGTGACCCACTCGCTGATGATGACGGTCGGCGAGCTCGCGAACACCTTCGGCACCTGGACGTTCGGGTCGCCGTCGAAGGCCTTGGCGAACTTGCGCTGGTTGGTCGCCTCGTACCGGTAGTCGAGCTCGGCCTCGGTGCGGTCGGTGAGCTCCTGGACCAGTGACTTCACGTCGGCGCCCGGCGTGAGCGGCTTGAGCACCGAGCTGAGCCGGCCCAGGGCCTTGAGATCGGCGCGCAGGGCCTCGTCGGCGCCGGGGTACTGGACCTTCACCGCGACCTCGCGGCCGTCGGACCAGACGCCGCGGTGCACCTGCCCGATGGAGGCCGACGCGGCGGCCTCGTCGTCGAAGGAACTGAACCGGTCGCGCCACCCCGTGCCCAGCTGCTGGTCGAGCACCTTGTGCACCGTGGCGGCCGGCATCGGCGGCGCCTCGTTCTGCAGCTTGGCGAGTGCGTCGCGGTAGGGGGCCGCGTACTCCGGCGGCACGGCCGCCTCCATCACGCTCATGGCCTGGCCGAGCTTCATCGCGCCGCCCTTGAGCTGACCCAGGACCTCGAAGAGCTGCTCGGCCGCCTTGGCCTGCAGTTCCGCGTTCACGTCGTCCTTGTCGGCGCCGGCGAGCCGCTTGCCCCAGCCCACCGCGGTGCGGCTGGCCATTCCCAGCGGCAGCCCCGCGAGCTTGGCCGTGCGCTTCGCGCTGCCACGGGTGATCTCGGACACCTGGCCCCCTGAAGTCAACCTGCAGCCTCGGCCGCGGGGGCGGGGACCCCGCATCCGCACCCGGGGTGCATGAACCATCGTCGGACGGCGATCGCGCTGCCCTCGACCTCCAAAGTACAGCCGAGGACGTCCGGCGGGTCCGCCGCGTCCCACCGTCCCGCGGCGACGGCCGCCACCTGTTGCGCCGCCACCGCCGCGGTCATCCGCAGGATCTGCGCCGACGCGCGACCCGCCCGGCCGAACAGCTGGCAGGCCAGCGTCGGCCAGCCCGGATCGGCGTCGGCCCGGGCGCGGTCCAGGCACCGCAGGCACGGGCCCGCGCCGGGCAGCACCAGCGGCCCGACGATTCCCGCACCGTCGCGCAGGACCACCGGCAGGTGCGGCACCCGCTCCCGCATCAGCCGCGCCACCAGCACGGGATCGGGGGAGAGGGCATCGGCGAGCACGACGAGGTCGACGCCGCGCCCGCTCGGCGACCAGCTGCGCGCGGTCCCGGCGGTCACGCGGACGGCGTCGAGCGCGGCGAGTTCGCCGAGCATCGTGTCGGAGACCGGCCCCTTCCCGTGCAGGTGCACCTGGAGTGGCGAGCGGGGCGGCTCGGACTCGAGCAGGCCGTGGCCGCGGAGCGCATCGAGAAGTTCGCCGACGTCGGCGGCCGTCATGCCGATGTCGGCGGCGCGGCGCTCCAGCTCGCGCGGGGTGCGGAAGGTCTGCAGCCAGCGCAGCAGGCCCGCGGTCGTGTCGGGTGCGAGCCACGGCGGCGGTCGCAGGACGGGCGCGCCGGTCGCCGAGGCGCCCAGTTGGACCAGCGTGGGCGGGCGCACCACGACGGTGAGGTACGGGTTCAGACGGTGCCGCATGGCTCCAGTCGATCACGCCGGTGCGCGCCGAGAACGCGGAAAGGCTCGGTTATCCACAGGGGATGACCGGGCCTGACCAGGCGTGATGCGCGCCCGAGCGGACTACTCCTCGCCGGACTCGCGGCCCAGCCGCTCGATCGCGGCGATCGGGTCGTCGAGGTCCGACGGGTCCGCGCCGGACGCGTCGCCCAGCATGCGGTCGATGAAGGCCGCGGGCGCGTCCAGGTCGGAGGCGTCCGGGATGAGGTCCGGGTGCGCCCAGACCCCGTCGCGCTCCTCCATCGAGGTCGCGTTCAGGATCCGCTCCCACAGGTCGGCGGCTTCGCGCACCTTGCGGGGGCGCAGCTCCAAGCCGACGAGCGTGGCGAAGGTCTGCTCCGCCGGGCCGCCCGAAGCGCGGCGACGGCGCATCGTCTCGCGCAGCGCGGCGGCGCTCGGCAGCCGATCGGCGATCGCCGCGTGCACGACGGTCTCGACCCAGCCCTCGATGAGGGCCAGCAGCGTCTCGAGGCGCTCGAGCGCGGCGGTCTGCTCCGGCGTGGCCTTGGGCTGCAGCGCGGCGCCCTGCGCGGCCATCAGCTCCTCGAGCTTCGCCGGGTCCTGCAGCGCGGTCGGGTCCAGGTTGCGGGAGAGCTCCTCGATGCCCGACATGTCGATGGTGATGCCCCGGGCGTACTGCTCGACGGTGTCGAGCACGCGGGCACGCAGCCACGGCACGTGGGCGAACAGCCGCTGGTGCGCGGCCTCGCGCGCGGCGAGGTACACCAGGATCTCCTGGTCCTTGATGTCCAGGTCCTTGCCGAAGGCCTCGATCGCCTCGGGCAGCAGCGCCGCGGTGTCCTCCGGCCCCAGCGGCAGGCCGATGTCGGTGCTGGTGAGCACCTCCTTCGACAGCGAGCCGAGCGCCTGGCCCAACTGGGTGCCGAAGGACATCGAGCCGATCTGGCTGAACATGCCCATCATCGGCGCGGCCATCTCGCGCGCCTCCTCGGGCATGCTCTGCATCCACGAGCCGGAGATCTTCTCCGCGACCGGGTTCACCAGCCGCTTCCACGTGGGCAGGGTCTTCTCCTGCCAGTCGACGGGGGTCCACGCCGCCGTCTTCTGCGGGCCCGCCGGGAGCACCGTGGCACCGTCGAGCCAGAGCTGCGCGAGGTGCGTCGACTCCTCGACGGCCGTGCGCTGGCCCTCGGAGACGGGCTCGTGCTTGCCGAGCGTCTGGCGCGCGAGCTGCGCGGCGATCGTGTAGTTGACGGGCTCGCCGGTGCCGGCGCCCGGGCCGGTCATGCCGGAACCCATGCCGGAGATCATCTGGCCGAGTTGGCTCAGCATGTCGCCCAGCTGCGACATGTCGAAGGGCTGACCGGCGCCGAAGGGCTGGTCCCGTCGGCCTTTGCCGTCGTCACCGCCGTCGTCGCCGGAGGAGAATCCGAAGGGCAGGTCATTCATGACTCCACGGTACTGCCCCGGTCCACCCGGGGCCGCCCCGTGCGTCACGCTCTGCGCGAACAGCGGCGGCTACGCTGTGGCCCGTGACGGAACGCAGGATCACGACAGCTCTCGCCGCTCTGGTGCCGCTCCTGGTGCTCGTGTTGCTGGGAATGTTCGTGACGGTGCCGTACGTCGCGGTCGGCGCGGGCGACACCGCTGACACGCTCACCACCTACGCGGAGCGCGACGCCGACGGCAAGGTCACCGACCGCAAGGTCATCACGATCGACGGGCTGCCCGTGCACCAGCCCGCCGGGCAGCTGCGCTTCACGACGATCGCCGTGACCGACGGACTCAACCTCTACGGCGCCCTCGGCAAGTGGATCAGCGGCGAGCAGATCGCGCCCCGCGACGCCTACTACCCGCCCGGCGCCACCCGCGAGCAGATCGAGGCGGGCAACCGGGAACAGTTCACCGGCTCCGAGTCCTCCGCCACCATCGCCGCGCTGCGGTACCTGAAGATCCCGACCGCGACCGGCGTCGTCGGCCTCAGCGAGGGCGGGCCGGCGCAGGGCAAGCTGCGCGAGGGCGACGTCCTCGAGTCCGTCGACGGTGCCCCCGTCGCCGCCCCCGACCAGGTCGCCAAGGGCCTCGAGGGGAAGAAGAAGGGCGACGTCGTGACCGTCGCGGTCCGCCGCGCCGACGGTGTCGCGCAGGTCCCCGTCACGCTCGGCGAGTCCGAGGGCAAGCCGCGACTCGGGATCGTCGTGGGGCAGGTGCCCGCGGACCCGAAGATCCGGATCGGCTTCGGGGTGCAGAAGGTCGGCGGACCGTCGGCGGGCCTGATGCTCTCCCTCGGCATCGTCGACCTGGTCGAGCCGGGCGACCTCACGGGCGGGAAGAACGTCGCCGGGACCGGGGAGATCGCCTCCGACGGCAGGGTCGGGCCCATCGGCGGCATCGAGCACAAGCTCCAGGGCGCCAAGCGCGACGGTGCCTCCGTCTTCCTCGTGCCCGCCGCCAACTGCGACGCCGCGAAGTCGTCGCCGCCCGCGGGCCTGCAGCTGGTCAAGGTCGAGTCGCTCGACGGTGCCGTCCAGGCCCTGGCCGACGTCCGCGAGGGCCGCCCCGCGCCGTCCTGCTGACCGCCGCACCGCCCTCAGGCGGAGGCCCTCAGGGGCGGGGTCAGTCCTCGTCGAAGGTGGCGAGCAAGCCCTGGATCAGGCCGGGCGCGAGCTGGTCGGCGCGCAGCAGCTCGGCGTCCGCGAAGGGATCGTCGTCGTCGGGCTGCAGCATGAGCAGGGTGATCCGGTGGCCGTCGCGCAGGACGGCGGCGACCATCCGCGCGGTGCGCCGCTCCGGGTGGTTCTCGGCGGCGGCGCGGCCGGCCCGATCCGCGGCGTCGACATCGGCGAGGTGCGGCTCGAGCGCGCCGTCGAGGTCGGCCTCGGCGTTCGGCGGCAGCACGATGATCTCCTGCACCAGCGCGCAGCCGACCACCTCGTCGGGCCAGGTCGTGGTGGCGAGCACGTGATTGAGTTCGGTGCTCCCGCCCTGCGGGTCGCCGGGCAGCGGCTCCTGCTCGATGACGGTCAGCGAGGCACCGTCGTCGAGGATGTCGGCCCACTCGGGCTGGCTGGTGGCGAGCAGGGAGGTCGGGACCAGGCCGAACAGCTGGGGCGGCTGGCCCCAGCCCTGCGGTTCCACGAACTCGATGGCCTCGCGGGCCGCGCGGCCGAGGGCCGCCTCGTCGAATACCTGCTCCGGCTCGTCGTAGGTCACGCGCCCATGATCGCATCTCCCGCCGCGCGCGGTACCACGCCGGTGAGCACACGTCGGGCCGATCTCGGGCAATCCGTACAGTGGTTGTCGTGACGACACCTCGTGCCGCGGGCATTCCCACACTGTCCCGCCGGGCAAAGATCCTCATCGCGTTGGCCGTGGTCCTGCTCGCGCTGCTGCTCATCGGGCCGCGGGTGGTGGACGTGATCACCGCCTTCCTCTGGTACGGCTCGCTCGGCCACGCCGGCGTGCTGCGGACGGTACTGCTCTCGCGCTTCGGCCTCTTCGTGATCACGGGCGTGGTGCTGGCCCTGTTCACCTTCGCCGGCATGTGGTTGGCGTACCGCGTGCGGCCTGCCTTCCTGCCCTCGCCCACGGACGACCCGGTGGTGCGCTACCGCGCCGTGGTGACCAGCAAGCTGAAGACCTTCGCGATCGTGCCCTCGCTGCTGATCGGGCTCATCGCCGGCATCTTCGGGCAGTCGGCCTGGCAGCAGGTGCTGCTCTTCTTCAACCGCCAGCCGTTCGGCGAGACCGACGCCGAGTTCGGCATGGACATCGGCTTCTACGCCTTCACCCTGCCCTTCATCGAGTTCGTCCTCGGCTTCCTGTTCGCCGGCCTGATCGTCATGTTCCTGGCGAACCTGGTGGCGCACTACGTCTTCGGCGGCATCCGCCTCGCCGGTCGCGAGGGCTCGCTGTCGCGCGGCGCGCGGATCCAGCTCGCCGCGATCGCGGGCGTCTTCCTGCTGACGAAGGCCGTCGCATACTGGTTCGACCGGTACGCGCTCGTGTACTCGAACCGGTCGCCGATGTTCACCGGCGCGAACTACACCGACATCCACGCCATGCTCCCCGCGAAGGCGATCCTCACGGGCATCGCGATCATCTGCGCCGCAGCCTTCTTCTTCGGCATCGTGCTCCGGGACCTGCGGGTCCCCGCGATCGCGACCGTCCTCATGCTGTTCTCCTCGCTGGTCGTCGGCGTCGGCTGGCCGACCGCGGTGCAGACCTTCTCGGTCGGCCCCAACGCGGAGAAGGAGCTGCCCTACATCGCGCGGAACATCGCGGCGACGCAGGAGGCCTACGGCCTCGCGAGCGCCAAGTACGAGAAATCCGATCCGAAGGCGTCACCGGAGGCGCTGCAGACGCTCACCGCCAAGGACGCGCCGTCGCTGCAGAACGTGCGCCTGCTCGACCCGAACGTGGTCTCCCAGGCCTTCTCCAACTTCGGCGGCCTCAAGGACTACTACCGGCTCTCGGGCAAGCTGTCGGTGGACCGCTACGAGGTGGGCGGCAACCAGACGAACGTGCTGCTCGCGCCGATCGAGCTGGACCCGAGCAAGACCCCGTCGGACTGGACCTCGCGGCACATGGTCTACACGCACGGCAACGGGCTCATCACCGCGCCGGCCGGCCAGGTCGACCAGGTGGTCAGCGAGAGCGGCCGCGACGCCGTGAACAACAACAACGCGGGCGGCCAGCCCGTGTTCACGCGCAACGGCGTGGCAGGCAGCAAGGCCGTCACACAGCCGCGGATCTACTACGGCGAGATCATCGGTTCCGACCCCGGCTTCTACTCCGTCGTGGGCAGCACGGGCGATCCGCGCGAGCTCGACAGCGACACCGAGCGCTCGCGCTACGAGGGCGACGGCGGCGTCGGCATCGGCAACTGGTTCACCCGGCTGGCCTACGCGATCAAGTTCACCGAGCGGAACATCCTGCTCAACGGGAACATCGGCCCGGACTCGAAGATCATCTACCAGCGCGACCCGCGCGACCGGGTCAAGCAGCTCGCGCCGTTCCTCACGGTGGACACCAAGACCTACCCGATGGTCGACTCGCGGACCGGCCGGATCCTGTGGGTCGTCGACGGCTACACCACGCTGCCGAAGTACCCGTACGCGCAGCAGACCTCGCTGTCGGACGCCACGGGCTCGCGCCAGCAGACGACGCCCGGCCAGCAGGCGCAGCGCCGCCAGGTGGACGAGAAGGTGGGCTACATCCGCAACTCGGTGAAGGCCACCGTCGACGCCTACGACGGTTCCGTGCACCTGTACCAGGTCGACGACGACGATCCCGTCCTCAACGCCTGGAAGAACGTCTTCCCCGGCGTGGTCGAGCCGAAGAGCGCCGTGCCCGCGGAGGTCGCGCAGCACTTCCGGTACCCGCAGGACCTGTTCGAGGTCCAGCGCTTCCTGCTGCAGAAGTACCACACGTCGGACCCCGACACCTTCCGTCGCCAGAACGACGTCTGGCAGGCCGCCGCGGCGCCGAACGAGACGCCCGACAAGGACGGCCTGCAGTCGCCGTACTACTCCGTGGGCGCGGCACCCGGCGGCGGACCGGCGCAGTTCCAGCTGTCGTCGATCCTGCAGGCGAAGGACCAGCCGTACCTCGCGGGGCTCGTCTCCGTGTCGTCGGAGGGCGAGGACGCGGGCCGGCTGCTGGTGCGCGACATGCGTGAGCTGCCTGGGCGCCGGACCCCCGGCCCCATGCAGGCTGCCGACCTGATCAAGGGCGCACCGCCGGTCGTGGCCGACAACGCCAACATCCAGGCGCTCAACCCGCGCTTCGGCAATCTCCAGGCGATCGCGCTCGCGAACGGCGGCCTGACCTACGTGTGGCCGATGTACGCGCAGTCGACGGGGGAGAGGGCCGCGCCGAAGCTGATCAAGGTGCTGAGCCTCAACCCGGTCACGGGTGGCGCGGGCTACCGCACGACGGTCGCGGCTTCGCTCACCGACGCCGGCTACAAGGGCGTCGACGCGGCCCTCGCGACGGCCGCGACGGGCGTCTCCGGCCCCACCCAGGGCCAGACGGTGCCCGGCGGGCAGGACCCGGCGCAGCCGCCCACGCAGGCGACGGTGCCCGGCGGCGACACCCCCGAGGTGCAGGCTGCGGTGAAGGCCGTCTCCGACGCCTGGGGTTCGGTGCTCTCGGCGCAGCGCTCCGGCGACCAGGTCGCCGTCGGCCAGGCGATGAAGCAGCTCGGTGACGCGATCACCAAGCTGCAGGCGGCCGAGTCAAAGGCGCGGGGCGGCAACTGATCTCAGCTCTCGGGCCGGGACGGCGACCCCCGTCCCGGCCCGAGAGACGAGCGTCACGTTCAACTGATTTGCACATCGTGAGCGCATTCCAGTAACGTGGTGTTCACCCGACGCGGGGTGGAGCAGCTCGGTAGCTCGCTGGGCTCATAACCCAGAGGTCGCAGGTTCAAATCCTGTCCCCGCTACTAGGTCGAAGGCCCCCGGAGAAATCCGGGGGCCTTTCGCATTCCCGGGGAGAGCGGCACAGCCGCCGGTACGGTCGGTCTGTGGCCACCGAACTCCAGCGGATGCTCGCGGGCGAGCGCTACCGCGACAGCGATCCCGAACTCGTGGCGATGCGGAAGTCGTGCGGCCGGTTGCTCGACCGGTTCAACACCACCACCGCCGACGACGACGTGGCGCGCTCTCAGATCCTCCAGGAGCTTCTCGGCGGCATCGGGGAGGGTTCCTGGGTCATGCCGCGGTTCCAGTGCGACTACGGCGCCCACACCACCATCGGCGCGAACAGCTTCCTCAACTACGACGCGATCCTCATGGACTGCGCGCCCATCACGATCGGCGACGACTGCTCGATCGGGCCCCGCGTGCAGCTGCTCACCGCGCTGCACCCCCTCGAGGATCACGCGGCCCGCAGGGCGCGCTGGGAGACCGCGGCGCCGATCACGATCGGCGACAACGTCTGGTTCGGCGGCGGCGTCATCGTGTGTCCGGGCGTCACGATCGGCCGCAACACCGTCATCGGCGCCGGCAGCGTGGTGACCCGCGACGTCCCGGACCACGTCGCCGCCGTCGGCAACCCGTGCCGCGTGGTGCGCTCGCTCCCGACCGAATAGCTACCTGCTCGCGCGCACCTCGGCGACGCGGCGGCGGACGCGCGGCGCGACGTCCTCGACGAACCGGCGGCACTGCTCGTAGTCGTCGTCCTGCGCGCCGAAGACGAAGGTGTCCATGCCCGTGTCCACGACGAGGCCGGTCAGCCGATCCGTCCACTGCTCGACGGTGCCGTGGAAGGGCTCGTCCGACGGGGCGTCGTCGATCGACCCGAAGATGTTGTAGACCCGCCGGATCGCCGCGGGATCGCGTCCGGCGGCGCGCGCACCGTCGTCGATGGCGGCGTGCCTCTCGGGCAGGGTCGGGGGCGGGAAGAAGGAGTTCGACGGTGCCCACCCGTCCGCGTGTCCGCCGAGGAAGCGCAGCAGCTTGGGCCCGCCGACGCCGAGCCAGACGCCGATGTCGTGCGCGGGGCGAGGGCCGGGGTGCACCCCGTCGAGCCGGTAGTGCTCGCCGTGGAAGCGCACGGACCGCTCGCCGGACCACATCAGGCGGATCACCTCGACCGCCTCCTTGAGCGCGCCGGCGGCCTCGCCCGGGGTGTGCTCGGGGCCGCCCATCGCGGCGATCGCGGGCCAGAACGCGCCCGCGCCGAGGCCCAGTTCGAACCTGCCCTCGGACAGCACGTCGAGTGTGGCGGCGGCCTGCGCCATGACCGCGGGCGGCCGGAGCGGGAGATTGGCGACGTCGGGGAAGACCCGGACCTCCTCGGTCCGGTCCAGCAGTGCGCCGATCAGCGTGAACGTGTCGACGAAGGCCTGTTGGTACGGGTGGTCCTGCACCCCGAGGAGCTCGACCTTCCCGTCCGCGAGCTGGGCGAGCGCGAAGCAGTTGTCGAGCGCCGCGGCGGCCGGGGTGACGAACAGTCCGAACTCGACGGGACGCAGGTAGTCCATGTCGTCAGCCTAGGCTCCGCGGGCGCGATCAGCAGCGGTACGAGTTGTCCGCTCCGACGGACTTCACGGCGGGCTTCCGCCCGCCGGTGCAGGTGATCGTGTTGTCGTGGCCGCTCACGTCGACGGACGACGCCGAGCCGAGCACGATCGAGTTGCCGCTGCCGATCACGCGCAGCGTGGTGACGTCGCGCAGCGTCAGGGTGTTGTCGTGGCCGTTGACCTCGACCCGCTTACAGGCGGAGGTGAAGACGAGTGCGTTGTCGGAGCCGACGAGCTTCACGTCGTCGTTGCAAGCGAGCCTGCGCACCTGGTCGTGCCCGAACAGGTCGATCGTGGCGGAGGCGGTGGGCACCGCGAGCGAGCCGGCGAGTACGGCGGCGGCCGCGACGGCGGCGGAGCGGGCGAGGGGCTTGCGCATGTCAGTCGTCCTTCTACAACGTGTCCATCTGGGCGAATCGGACAGTACCGGGTTCGGATCACGCTGATCGGGACGGTTCCGATCCTGTGACGCGGTCGGCAGAGTCTCCTGTCATGCCCGGACGAGTCCCCTCGTCCGCCTCAGTCCGCAGGAGAGAACCATGCCCACCCTCGTCATCGTCGCCTTCGTCGGTCTGCTCGGGCAGCTCGTCGACGGGAGCCTCGGGATGGCCTTCGGCGTGACCGCGACGACCTTCCTCGTCGCGCTCACCACACTCTCACCCGCCGCCATCAGCGCGACGATCCACCTCGCCGAGATCGGCACGAGCGCCGTCTCCGGCGCCTCGCACTGGCGCTTCGGCAATGTCGACTGGAAGGTCGTGCGCCGCATCGGCATCCCGGGCGCGATCGGCGCCTTCATCGGCGCGTCGGTGCTGTCGAACCTCTCCACCGAGGTCGCGAAGCCGTTGATGTCGACCATCCTGCTGCTGCTCGGCCTGTACGTGCTGCTGCGCTTCACCTTCCGCGGCATCGACACCAAGAACCTGGGCAAGCCGCTCAAGTCGCGCTTCCTGGCGCCGCTGGGACTGTTCGGCGGTTTCGTCGACGCCACGGGCGGCGGCGGTTGGGGTCCCGTCGGAACGCCGGCGCTTCTCGCCTCGGGCCGGATGGAGCCGCGCAAGGTGGTCGGCACCATCGACACCAGTGAGTTCCTCATCGCGCTGGCCGCCTCGCTCGGCTTCCTGGCGAACCTGGGCGGCGAGGGCGTCAACTTCGCCTACGCCGGCGCCATCCTGCTGGGCGGCGTCATCGCAGCGCCCTTCGCGGCCTGGCTCGTGCGGCACTTCCCGCCGCGTCTCCTCGGCGCCTCGGTGGGCGGCCTGATCATCCTCACGAACGCGAAGACCCTCATGGGCAAGAGCGGCCTCGCCCTCGACCCGGGCACCCAGCGCGCGGTGTACATCCTCATCGTCGCGGGCTGGATCGCCGCTTTCGCCTACTCCTTCGTGCAGTACCGGCGCGACGCGGTTCTCGAATCCGCCGACTCCATCGCCGATCTGGCGGCGCGCAACGCGAGCACCGCCGGCGAGGCGAAGGAGACCGTCCCCGCCTGATCCGTCACTTCCGGCGCGGTGGATCGTGCTCGCTCAGCGGGCACGAGCCACCGCGCTGCGTCGTTCGCGGGTCCGTAGGCTGACGGCATGGAGGTCTGGATCGCCGACCCGGTCCGTGACGCCGCCCGCGTCGCGACGCTGCGCTACGCCTGGGCCCGCACCTCCGGTGCGACCACCGAGCCCCAGGACGACGACTTCGTGGACGCGGTCCGCGACTGGTGGATCCGCGACGGGCGCGCCGTCTTCCTGGCGGGCGAGTCTTCTCCTACGGGAGGCGCAGCGGCCGGCATGGTGACCCTGCACGAGTACCGCCGGATGCCGATGCCCGGCGCCGATCCGTCCGCCTGGGGCTACCTCGGCCATCTGTTCGTCCTCCCCGCGGCACGGCGGGAGGGCGCCGGCCGGCTCCTGGTGGAGGCGGTACAGCGCGCCGCCCGCGACCGCGGCTACCGCCGCCTGGTGCTCTCGCCCAGCGCGGAATCGGTTCCGCTGTACCGCAGCACGGGTTTCCGTGCGGCGGACGAGCTCATGGTGTGGGAGCCGGACGCCGCGTCCACGTCGTGATCGCCGCCGGTCCGCGGCCGCGGTCGAGGCCGCGCACCAGCACCGCGCAGCCGAGTCCCGAGAGCACCATCCCGATGGTGAACGCCGCCGAGTAACCGAGCACGTCGCCCACGGCGGCGCCGGCGAAACCGGCGAGCCCCTGCGTCGCCACCACGGCGCTCGCGAGCAGCGTGTAGTCCGCACCCGCGTCGTCGCGCTCGCACGCGTCCATCATCAAGGTGCACAGCGCCACCAGCGCGGCGCCGCCGAAGACGTGCTCGAGCACCGTCGCCGAGATCACCATGGCGCCGCCGCCGATCCCGAGGGCCGCGGCGACGTACAGCCCCACGGCCAGGGTCTGGCTGACACCGCCGAACAGCAACGCCGAGCGGCGCCCGTAGCGGAAGGCCAGCCAGCCGCCGAGCGCCGAGCCGGCGAGGGCGCCCGCGGAGCTCAGAGCGCCGCTCACGAGGGCGATCTGGTGCAGCGTGAGTCCGGCGTCGTGCAGGAACGGGCCGGAGATCGACGACGCCATGGCGTTGCCGAACTTGTACGCCGCGAGGAGGCCGATGAGGGGGATCACCCCGGGGCGGCGCAGGCGGTGCCACCACGCCGTGCCGAGGCCCTCCGTCGGACGGTGGCCGAGGCGGGGCCCACCGTCGGACGACTCGTCCCGGGCGAGGACGACGACGGGGACCGTGCACAGCAGGATCAGACCGCCCAGGGTGATCAGGAGGACGCGCCACCCGCCCTCCGCGTAGATCCACAGCAGGCCGCCGCCACCCGCGATCATGCCGAGCCGGTACGCGCCCGTCTGGATGCCGTTGCCGAGGCCGCGTTCGCGGGGGCCGAGCAGTCTGACGGCGAGGCCGTCGGTCGCGACGTCCTGGGTGGCGGAGAGCAGGTTGATCGCGGCGATGGCGACGAACAGCCACCGCAGCGACCCGGTGAGGTCGGTGGCGGCCAGGGCGAAGGCCACGCCCGCGGAGCCGAGTTGCGTGGCGAGCAGCCACTGCCGGCGGGTGCCGATGCGGTCGACGGCGGGCGCCCACAGGAACTTCAGGCCCCAGGGGAGGTACAGGAAGGAGGTGAGGCTGATCGCGGTGAGCGAGAGGCCGGCGTCGCGCAGCAGGACGGGGATCGCCTGGGTGAAGAAGCCGAACGGCAGCCCCTGGGCGAAGTACAGACCCGTCAGCAGGAGGAGCACGCGCAGTGGCACTCCGAGATTCTGGCAGTCCGCACCGGGGGAGGGGAGTCCAGGTCCCACCAGGCGGGACGCGAAAACGCCTGTGGCGGCCGATTCACGAGGAATCGACCGCCACAGGCGTCAGTTCTTGTGCAGTGCGCGCGACTTAGCCGCGGCTGCCGCAGCTCGGCCACGCGCCGATGCCCTGCGAGGCGAGAACGTTCTCCGCGACGCGGATCTGCTCGGCACGCGACGCGTTGTGCGCGCTGCCGGTGCCGCCGTTGGCGGTCCAGGTCGACTGGCTGAACTGCAGCCCGCCGTAGTAGCCGTTGCCGGTGTTGGTGGCCCAGTTGCCGCCCGACTCGCAGGCAGCGATGGCGTCCCAGTCGACGCTGTCGGCGTTCGCAGCACCGGTGCCGAAGGCAACGGGAGCGGCGACGATCGCGCCGGTGACGGCCATCATGCCCAGGGTCTTACGGATGTTCTTCAAGGTGTTCCTTTCGCCGGTGCGCATGCCAAGACACAGCCCGATTGGGGCGGAGGTGTCGGGGAAAGACATGGACCGCGCCTTCTCTGTCGGGCACGGCAGTGGGCTGAGGACGATCGCTCAACCGGCTTCGGCGACGTGGTGCGTCACGCTGGAAGCGGTCCGGCGCCCGAGGAAGATGCTCTCGTTCGGCGGCGGGCCCACACATACGCGGTGGTTCGTGGATTCAATTGTGTTCCCGTTGACCGGGTCGAGATGAACACTAGGGGCCTATCGGCGCGGTGTCATCCCCGCCGCGAGACGGTCGCGGTTTGATAACGCTTCGGTCACGATCCACTGTGAAGACTGTAAGACCAGGTCACCCGCGCGATCGCTAGCAATAGCTCGCATAGGCAATGACCTGCGGAAAGTGATGGCAATCACAGGAAAAATGTGGCTCCGGTCACGCGCCGCAAGATTACGGAACGGTGTACGTGATGGGGCCGCGGACACCGTCGGGGACCGACGAACGGCGGCGGTGACGGCCTCTCGCCGCCACCGCCGCCGTGGGGCAGCGCCTCTCGTTCCCGCTACGCCGTCGGGACCGTCACCTCGCCGGTGGGGAGCTCGGAGGTCCCGGACTCCGCGGTGAATCGGTGCAGGAAGGCGTCGCGGTACGCGGGATAGCGTCCCTCGCCGATCGCGCGCCGCGCACCGGCGGTGAGCTCCGCGAGGAACCGCAGGTTGTGCCGCGTCACCGACTGCACGGCAGACGGTGCGTCGATCCGGTAGAGGTGGTGCACGTAGGCGCGGATCGCCGACGGCGTCGCACCCTCGCGACCGCCCTCGGCGTCGAGCGGGCGCAGGTCGTCGCGGAAGCGCGGCGTGGACACGGCGATCGGACCGTCGGCCGTCAGCGCGATCCCCCGCGCCGCGAGTTCCTGCGGTGCGGCGGATTCGACCAGGTCGATACCGGCGTCGATGGCGTGCAACAACTCCTCCGGTCCGCGGACGGCGGCGAGGTACCGCGGACGGGCCTCGTCCAGGGCCGCCGTGAGCAGCGCCACGGCGTCGCCGGCCTGCGGATCGCCGGTGGCCTCGACGATCCGGACACCGCCGAACCCCAGCCCGCCCGAGCGGATGTCGTCCTCGTGGCGCGCGAGCAGTTCCCGCAGCGCGGCCCGGTCGTGCGCGAGACGCACGGGAACCGTGGCCCAGAGCGACATCTCGCCGCGCCGCTGGGCCGTCAGCCAGTTGTGCTCGGCCAGGGCGCGCCGCGCGCCGCTCGCGGCCGCCGGAGCGAAGACGATCTCGCCGCCGAGCCGGTACGCCGCGGTGACGGCCGCCTCCGGGTCGGACGACGGCGCCGAGACATCGACGAACAGAGGCACGTTCCAGCCCGCGAAGGAGGCGAGGCCGCCCGCTTCCTCGATGGTCTCGGCCCCGGGATGCACCTTCAGGCGCGCCCCGTCGACGGTGGCCGCACCCGCGCCGAGCGCCGCGGCGGACGCCGGGTCGACGCCCGGGATCGTGGCCAGCGGCGCGGACGCCACGAACGCCGGGGTGGCGACGGCGCCGTGCGCCGTGTGGAGCGTGCCCGCTCGCGCGGTGCCGGCCGTGACGCCGATCTCGAAACGCACCGGGTCGGTGACGGATTCGGCCTGCAGTCGGGCGTGGGCCGAGAGGGAGCGGTAGTCCGACCGCAGCTCGGACAGCTCCGCCACGAGCGCGCGGTTGCTCGCCTTCAGCTCGGCCAGTTCCGCTGTGCCGCGGGAGATGACGCGCGGGGCCGGCCCGGTCCCGACGGGCACGGGCGCGCCGCCGGACGGCGCCGGTGCCATCGGTGCGATCGGTGCCGGGACGGTCCGCCGGGTCGTGCCGGCGTGCAGCACGGGCGCCGCGGCCGGCACGGGTACGGCCGCGGGGACCTGCCCCACCGGGGCGGTGTCCGCCTCCGCATCCGGGCTCTTCTTCTCCCGGAGCCCGTCGCCCTCGACGTCGATGCGGGGGAGCACCTTGTCGAGCCAGCGCGGGATCCACCAGGCGCGTTCGCCGAGCACGGCCATCGCCGTGGGCATGATGATCATCCGCACGAGGAAGGCGTCGAAGACGATGGCCGCCGCCATCGAGAAGCCCATCAGCTTCAGGAAGGTCATGGAGGAGAGGGTGAATCCGGCGAAGACGGAGATCATGATGACCGCCGCGGCGGTCACCACGCGGGCCCCGGACCGGTAGCCGATGCGGATCGCCTCCAGGGCCGGTGCGCCGTGGTGGTGTTCCTCGCGCATCCGGCTGACCAGGAAGACCTGGTAGTCCATGGCGAGGCCGAAGACGATGCCGATGAGGAAGATCGGCATGAACACCAGGATGGGCCCGCGCTCCTCCGGCGCGATCCAGCCGAGCCAGCCGTCCTGGAAGAAGCCGACGGTGACGCCGAAGGTCGCGGCGATCGAGAGCAGGAAGCCCAGCGACGCGATGACGGGGATGATCACCGAGCGGAAGACGATCATCAGCAACAGGATCGCCAGCCCCACCACCACGATGAGGTAGAGCGGCAACTTCGAGGTGAGCGTCTCGGAGAAGTCGGCGTTGATCGCCGCTGCGCCGCCGATGCCGATGTACGTCGACGTGGCGCCGCCCACCGTCTCGGCGCGATCCCGCAGCTCGTCGAGCAGGGTCGCGGTCTGCTTCGTCGACGGACCCGACTCGGGGACGATGACGAACTGCGCCGCATCGCCGGTCGCGTTCGGCACGGGCCCGATCACCCCGTCGTGAGCGATGCCCGGCAGCGTGCGGGCTTCGTCGGCGAACCGCTGGGTGGCGGCCTTGAGATCTCCCTTGCCCTGCGTGTCCACGACGGCGACCAGCGGCGACGACTTGCCCGCGCCGAAGGCCTCGCTCTGCATCTGCACCGCCGCCTTGTCCGACGGTGCCGCGAAGTCCAGGCCGAGCTCGAGCTTCCCGATCGGGATGGCAGCGAGCGCCAGGATCGCGACCGCACCCACGAGGAAGGGGAGCGGCTTGCAGGTGAGGAGCTCGCCGATCCGCTGTCCCATCGGGCGGCGCTCGGTCTGCTCCGGCGTCCACAGCAGCGGCAGCCGGGGCTTGAAGGCTCATCCCAATCGGGGGTGTAGGAGTTGGGGTCTGAAGCCGCCGGTCTCGAGCAGGCTTCGGGCGATGTAGTTGGTCAGGTTGCGGAACCCGAGTGCGGAGCCGCGCAGGTGTTCGAGCCGTCCGTTGAGCGCCTCGGTCGGCCCGTTGCTGGTGCCGGGTCGTTCGAAGTAGGCGAGCACGTCAGCGGCTCGCTTCTTCAGGGTCCGGCTCAGGGTGGTGAGCTCGGTGAGCACCTTGGGGACGCCGGCGCTGAGGTCGGTGATCAGCTTCTCCATGAGCTCGCGGCCACGTTGCCGGTCCTCGTGGCGATAGGCGGCGATCATGCGCTGGTAGACACCCCAGGTCGCCTCGACCTCGACGTGAGCGTCATCAACGAACAGCGCGCGTAGCCTGTCGCTCTGCTTGTCGGTGAGCAGGTCCGCGCCGGTGTGCAGCGTGCGCCGCGACTTGTAGAGCGGGTCGTCCCTGAACCCACGGTGCCCGTGGATCGCGAGTTGGACCCGGCGCCGGCACCTGTCGAGGGCGTCACCGGCCAGGCGCACGACGTGGAAGGGATCCATCACCGTGACCGCGTCCGGGATCTCCTCCGCAGCGGCGGTCTTGAACCCGGTGAAGCCGTCCATCGCGACCACCTCGACCGCGTCACGGAAGGCGTCGTCGCGGTCGGCGAGCCAGGTCTTGAACGCCGCCTTCGACCGGCCCTCGACCATGTCCAGCAGCCTTGCTGGGCCGGCGCCATCGCGGACCGGGGTGAGGTCGATGATCACGGTGACATACTTGTCGCCACGCCTGGTGTGGCGCCAGACGTGCTCATCGACGCCAATGACCTTCACGCCCTCGAACCGCGTGGGGTCGTTGATCAGCAGCCGCTTGCCTTCAGCCAGGACCGCGTTGTTGGCGGTGTCCCACGCGACCCCGAGTCCCTCGGCGACACGGGCGACGGTGAGGTGTGCGACCACGATCCCTTCCAGCGCCCACCGCAGCCCGGTGCGCGAGAGCTTCGCGCGTGGCTCCGCAGCGGCGCTGGTGTCTTGGCGCCACACGTGTCCGCAGTCGGCACAGCGGTAGCGGCGCACTACAACTTCCAGCACGGTCGGTCGCCAGCCCAGCGGCTCGTGGGCCAACCGCCGGATCACGGTGTCACGAGCAGCGCCTTCGCTGCCGCACCGTCGGCACCACTGATCTGGTTCCACCACGCGGCACGCTAGGACCGCACGATCCGGTTCAAGTCGTTGTCCGGTCACGCTCAGACCGAGGCCGTCGAGTCGAGCGAAGGCGGTGAGGTCAGGGCGGCCGAAGCCGGCCGGCGGGGTTGTGTCGGTCACGTCGAGGTCTTTCGGATGGATGGCGTAGGAACCTCCGTCGTCGGGAGACCTCGACGTCTATCTGCGGACCGACGCGCCCGGCCGACCTACACCGGCATCTGAGAAGACCCCTGAAACGTCTTCGACGAAGACGGGACCGGCGAGGAGGAGGGCGCGGTGAGCTAAAAGAATGGAGCTTGCTCGGCTTCGACGCCGCCGCAAGCTCCGGTGAAACGGTCGGTACTAGTCGGTCGTCGTCGGTCACCACCGGATGGCGGCGTCCCCCACGCTCGGCGTTCGCGCAGGTCAGCGGCTCGTTCGCCCAGTGGGCGCATCAGGCGATAGACGCAAAGCCGACGTGATTAGGTCGTCGGTTCGATTCCGACAGGCGGCTCCGGCGAACAGCCCCTGACCTGCGGAAACGTAGGGCAGGGGCGGTTCGGTTCTGATGGTCGCGCGATGCGCTGGCCTCACGGCTCTGCCCGACACCCGACGTCGCTCTCCTCTGCGACGGACCCCTCGCCGGATGAACGCTCGGACATCCTGTCCGTGTGCCGATAGGCCTCGCACCGCTCGGCAACGCAGCGTGGCGCTGCGTCGCGACCTGGCGACGGCTCGGCGGGGCGCGATCGTCTCGTGCGTTGGCGGACTACGGAAGCTTGGACGCGAGGACGTCGGCCGCCAGGATCTCGGGTGCTGCGCCGAGGAGGTGCTGGTTGGCCATCAGGGCTGCGACGATGGCGCCGTTGGCGTGGGCGTCGCGAGCGGCCTCGTCGGGGAATGCATCGAAGATCCAGAAGGTGTCGGCGTGGGTCCTGACCGCGAACCAGACAATCGTTCCTACTTCTTCGTTGGCGAGCGCGACAGCGCCGGCGAGCAGATCGGCGAGCGCGTCGTGCTGTCCATCGGCCGCGACGATCTTGGCGACGAAGGCATACGGAAGTGATGCGGGTGTGGACATGAGGGGTTCTCCTAGGTGTCGAGGTTTCTTGGTGAAGCGAGTTCAGCGTATGACGAGCAAGGGCATGTGAGAAGTGGCGTATACGGCAGTATTGCTATTGTTGGCGCCATGCGTATCGGACTGATCGCGATCGACGGCTGCTTCGGTTCGGCTGTCGCGTCGATCATCGACATCGTGCGGGTGGCCGACGGAGCCCGCAGCGATGTCGACCCGCGGATCGACGCGATCGAACTCGCCATCCTCGGACCGAAACGGCGAGTGACCACGACGGCATCGATGACCCTGTCGGTGGACCACCCGCTGTCGGAGTCCGGAGAGTTCGACGTGGTCGTCGTCCCTGCGCTTGGAACCCTCACGGCCGCCGCGACCCACGACGCCCTCCAGAGCCGAGATGCTCGTTCGGTCATCGCCTCGCTCGGGCGCCTCGACGAGGCGACCACCCGGATCGCCGCGGCGTGCACCGGCGTGTTCGCTGTCGCCGAGACTGGACGGATGCATCATCGGCGGGCGACGACCAGTTGGTTCCTGGGGCCGGAGTTCCTGAAGCGCTATCCGACCGTCGCCCTCGATCTCGACACCATGGTCGTGGTCGACGGGAACCTCGTCACCGCCGGCGCCGCGTTCGCCCACATCGACCTCGC
The DNA here is from genome assembly GCF_900104775.1 of Tsukamurella tyrosinosolvens. Classification (NCBI taxonomy): domain Bacteria; kingdom Bacillati; phylum Actinomycetota; class Actinomycetes; order Mycobacteriales; family Tsukamurellaceae; genus Tsukamurella; species Tsukamurella tyrosinosolvens. The sequence continues at coordinate 3,868,202 of NZ_FNSA01000003.1, read as the reverse complement.
GCTCTCACTCGTGCGATCGATCAGCCCCGACCTGGCCCAACATGTCGCCAAGCTCCTCATCATAGACGAGCGTCCGTCGCAGGCGGCCTTCGTCGCCTACGAACATCTCCGGCACGAGGACCCGATCGTCGTCGAGTTCGAACGCTTCGTGCGCGCCCGCCTGGACGAACCGTTCAACGTCGCCTTCGTCGCGCAGTCGCTCGGCACCAGCCGGCGCACCCTCGAACGACGAGTCCGTGCGGCGCTCAACCTCACTCCGCTCGGCTTCGTCCAACGGCTTCGCATCGAACGAGCTCGGCACCTCTCAGCAACCACGGACCTCACCTCCGCCGAGATCGCGCTACGGGTCGGCTACGCGAACGCCGAGACTCTGCGCTCCCTCCTGCGCAGGGAGCGACGCCGTTCCTGACCTATCGCCATGCCTGTAGCCAGTGTCCTAGCGCTCGGTTGGAACCACCTCTCAGCACGTCGCGTCGACGCTCCTGCGTCGCCCCTGGACGACCCACTCGACACGCCCGCAGCACAGGCCGTGTGACGTGCCCCAGCTTCCCGGACGGTCGGGGTTGGGTGGCTGTGATGTCGCTGCGTTCTCGTCGAGGGGGTCAGCAGACCCGATCAGGGTCGATTGGGATGAGCCGCGAAGGCGGTGAGGTCAGGGCGGCCGAAGCCGGCCGGCGGGGTTGTGTCGGTCACGTCGAGGTCTTTCGGATGGATGGCGTAGGAACCTCCATCGTCGGGAGACCTCGACGTCTATCTGCGGACCGACGCGCCCGACCGACCTACACCCTCATCTGGGAAGAGCCGGCTTGAACACCGCCGACTTGAACAGGCCCAGGAGGGCGGGCAGCACCGTGAGCGCCACCAGCACCGCCAGCGCGACGGTGACCGCGGCGCCGAGACCCATCTGGGACAGGAAGGACATGCCGGTGATCGACAGCCCGCACAGGGCGATGATCACCGTGGCGCCGGCGAAGACCACGGCGCTCCCGGCGGTGCCGACCGCGAGGCCCGCGGCGTGCGCCCGGTCCGAGGTCGTCGTGAGTTCCTGGCGGTAGCGCGAGATCACGAACAGCGAGTAGTCGATGCCCACCGCGAGCCCGATCATCATCGACAGGCCGGTGGTGGACGTGCCGAGCGTGAGGAACGAGGTGCCGATCGCGATGATCGACGTCGAGAGGCCGATCCCGATCAGGGCCGCGCCGAGGGGCATCAGCGCGGCGAGCAGTGCCGCGAAGGTGATGATCATGACGATGACCGCGACCACGATGCCGATCATCTCCGCCGGCGGCTCGGCCTCGGTCTCGTTGGCGGAGCCGGCGCTCTCGACCTTCAGGCCCGCGTCGGCGCCGGCCTTCTTGGCGGCGGCGACGGCGTCGATCGACTCGTCGGAGACGTCCTTGACGTCGCCGAAGGAGAAGTGGATCTGCGCGGTCCGGCCGTCGCTGCTGAGGTTCTCGGCCGCGGCCGCCCCCACGGTGGGGTTCGGGATCGCGGCCTTCTCCGCGGCCGTCAGCTGCGGCACCTCGCGCAGCTTCGTCACGACGGTGTTCACCGCTGCCGCGTTGCCGCCCTGGTCCAGCCGCTGCCCGTTCGTGGACTGCAGCACGACGGTGGCGGTGGGCGCCTGCGTCTTCGCGGTCTCCGGGAACTTCTCCTGCAGCACGTTCTGCGCCTCGACGGCGCGGCTGCCGGGCAGGTTGAAGTCGTCCTTGAAGGGCTTGGACAGCGACGACCCCGCGGCCCCGATCGCGAGGAAAGCGACGATCCAGAGCACGAGGACGAGCCACCATTTCCGGTAGCTGAACCGTCCGAGCTTGTAGAGGAGTGATGCCATGCTCCCAGTGTGGCCGCCGGACACGGAGCACGGTAGGCCGCGAAAGCCCTTGTGGACGACCGATGCCCGCTTCGTAGACGATGGTCGGATCGAGGCGTGGACGACCCCCTACGAAAGTCGTACGTGCGGCCCCGTCGGGCTAGCGGTGGGTGAGCCCGGCGTCGTGCGCGAGGATCGCCAGTTGCACGCGGTTGGCGACGTCGAGCTTGTCCAGCAGGCGGGAGACGTGGGTCTTCACGGTGGCCTCGCTCATGAACAGGTCGCGGCCGATCTGCGCGTTCGATCCGCCCCCGGCGATGCCGAGGAAGACCTCGTGCTCCCGCTCCGTGAGCACGGCGACGCGCTCCAGAGCGGTGCGGCGGCGGTCCTCCCGCGGATCGGCGGCGAACCGCTCGATGAGCTTGCGGGTCACGCTGGGCGACAGCATGGCCTCGCCCGACGCGACCACCCGGACGCCGTCGAGCAACTGCCGCGGCGGCGTGTCCTTGAGCATGAAGCCGGCCGCGCCGGCCTGGAGAGCCCTCATCACGTAGTCGTCGAGGTCGAACGTGGTGAGCACGATGACCTGCGGCGGTTCCGGTTCCGCGCGGACCAGCGCGGTGGCGGCCAGGCCGTCGACCGCGGGCATGCGAATGTCCATGAGCACCACGTCGGGCCGGAACTCCCGGACCAGGCCCACGGCCTCGGCGCCGTCGCCGCCCTCACCGACGATGGTGAGGTCGTCGGCGGATTCGATGATCATGCGCAGCCCGGACCGCACCAGCGGGTCGTCGTCGATGATGACGATGCGGGTCACGGGGCCTCCCTGGGGTCGTGACCATCCTGCCACGGCCCCGGGCGCGTCAGGTCCGCTCGGCGGGGACGGGCAGGTCGGCGTGCACCCGCCAGCCGCCCGCGGCGGTGGGGCCGGACGTGAGCTCGCCGCCCGCGAGCTGCACCCGTTCGGCGAGGCCGATCAGCCCGGCTCCGGAACCGGGGAGCGGCGGCGCGGGCGAGCGGGGCCGGTCGTTGATCACCTCGATCGCGAGGCGGTGCTCGCGCAGGGTCACCGCGACCCGGACGGCCGCCGGTCCGGCGTGCTTGCGCACGTTCGTCAGACTCTCCTGCACGATGCGGTACGCGGTGCGGCCCAGCGCCTCCGGCACGGCGTGCGGCGCGGCGGCGGCCTCGTCGATCCGCAGGTCGACGGTGGCGCCACCCACGCGCGACTGCTCGACGAGGCGCGAGAGGTCGGCCAGGTCCGGCTGCGGCGCGAGCGGCTCGGCGTCGGCCCCGCGCAGTACGCCGAGCACGCCCCGCAGGTCCTCGAGGGTCTCGTGCGCGGTGGAGCGGATCTCGGCCGCCGCCCGTTCGACGGTCCCCGACGCCGCGCCCGCGTTCACCTCGAGCGCCCCCGCCTGCAGTGCGATGAGCGAGACCCGGTGCGCGAGCACGTCGTGCATCTCGCGGGCGATGCGCGAGCGCTCCGCGGTGCGCGCCTGGACGGCGCGCAGCTCGCGTTCGGCCTCGGCCCGCACGGCGCGCTCGCGGAGCGACTCGATGAGGTCTCGGCGCGCCCCGACGTAGGAGCCCCACAGCGCGAAGGCCGCGGCGAGGGCGACGCTGGTGAGGGTGTCGCCGAGCCGCCACGGGACGCTCGACCACGGGTGCGGTACGGCGAGGCAGGCGGCGACGAACGCGGTCGCGATCACCAGGACCCGATCGCGCCGCCGCACCGCGAGGGTGAACAGTCCGAGGAGTGCCACGCCGGGGAATCCGACGGCCGCGGTGAGGATCCCGCCGATCACCGTGACTTCGAGCGGCCATCGACGGCGCCACCACAGGAGCACGGAACCCGCCAGGCCCACGATGAGCGCGAGGTTGCCGTAGGCGGTGGACCCGCCCTGCCACTCCACCGCCGCGGCGGCGATGGCGAGGAGCATGGACAGCAGGACGCACAAGCCGTCCCGCAGGCGCGGTGCGACCCACCACCGCTGCCACCGCGGCCCGGCCGCGCTCGAATCCATGGGTTCACGGTACTGGCGCACGGCGTCGGCGGGGAGTCGTCGAACGTCGCGACCGGAGCGCCCACGCCTACGACTTTCGTCGGAGGCCCGTCGCGGAACGCGGGGACGGACACGAGGACGGGGCGCCGCCGCGGCCGAAGCCGCGCCGACGCCCCGTCGACCGTTCTCCCGGAACTACTTCAGCTGCGCGCTGGTGAGGTCCAGGTGGCGGCGCGCGATGATCAGCTGCTGGATCTGCTGCGTGCCCTCGAAGATGTCGAGGATCTTCGAATCGCGGGCCCACTTCTCGAGCAGCGTGCGCTCCGAGTAGCCCACGGCGCCGGCCAGCTCCACGGCCTTGAGCGTGACGTCCGAGCCCACCCGGCCGGCCTTGGCCTTCGCCATGGACGCGTTCATCGAGTTGGGGAGCTTGTTGTCGGCCATCCAGCCCGACTTCAGCGTCAGCTGGTACGCGGCCTCCCAGTCGGACTCGAGGCGGATGAACTCCGCCGCGGCGTGCGGCAGGGTGTTCACGGGGGCGTCGTAGTCGATGACGATGCCCGCGTCCTCGAGCACGGTGCGCAGCTCCTCGAGCGACGCCCGCGCCACGCCGATCGCCATGGCGGCCACCAGCGGACGGGTGTTGTCGAAGGTCTGCATGACCCCGGCGAAGCCCTTCTCGACGTTCACCTCGGCGCTGCCGAGGATGTTCTCGAAGGGGATGCGGCAGTCCTCGAAGCGGATCTCCGCGGTGTCGGATGCGCGGATGCCGAGCTTGTGCTCGAGCCGGGCCACGGTGACGCCCGGGTGCTCGCGGGGAACGACGAAGGACTTGATCGCGGCGCGGCCGGCGCTCTTGTCCACGGTCGCCCACACGACGATGTGGTCGGCGCGCGAGCCCGACGTCACGAAGATCTTGGTGCCGTTGAGGACCCACTCGTCGCCGTCGCGCGTCGCGGTGGCGGTGACCGCCGCCGAGTCCGAGCCGAAGGACGGCTCGGTGATCGCCATCGACGCCCACACCTTGCCGAAGCGCTCGAGCTGCTCGTCGGTCGCGACCGCGGCGATGGCCGCGTTACCGAGTCCCTGGTACGGGAAGGCGAGCATGAGGCCCGCATCGCCCCAGCACATCTCGATCGCGTTGATGATCGACTCCATGGTGCCGCCGTTGCGGCTGCCCGCGGTCACATCGGCCGGCTTGGGCTTGGGCTTCTCCTCGCCCTCGCCGGACTTGCGGTCGCCCGACGCGGCCGACGGTGCCTGGCCCGCATCGGCCAGCCCGTCGTAGAGGGCCGCGATGGTGTCGAGCTCCTTGGGGTACTCGTGCTCGGCGAGGTCGTACTTGCGCGAGATGGGGCGGAAGATCTCGGCCGCACCCTGGTGCGACATCTCGGCCGACGCCTTGAGCTTCTTGGGAAGTTCCAGATTGATTGCCATGATGGTTCTTTCAGGTCAGAAGAGTCGGTCGACTAGAGGACGACGACGCCCTCGGCGATGCCCACGGCGCGCAGGTCGCGGTACCAGCGCTCCACCGGGTGCTCCTTGGTGAAGCCGTGGCCGCCGAGCAGCTGGACGCCGTCCAGGCCGATCCGCATGCCCTTGTCGGTGGCGAACTTCCGCGCCAGCGCGGCCTCGCGGCCGAAGGACAGCCCCTGCTCGGCGCGCGAGGCGCCGCGCCACACGAGCAGCTCCAGGCCGTCGATCTCGGTCGCCATGTCGGCCACCGCGAAGGCCACGGCCTGACGGTGCGCGATCGGCTCGCCGAAGGCCTCGCGCTCCTTGACGTAGGGGGTGACGTAGTCGAGCACGGCGCGCGAGGTGCCGAGCGCGAGCGCCGACCAGCCGAGGCGGGCGAGTCGCACCACGTCGGTGTAGTTCTGGGTGGCGGTGTCGAGGTCGACCTCGCCGAGCAGCGCGGTCGCGGGGACCTTGACGTTGTTGAGGTTCAGGCGGCCGAGCGAGGCGGCGCGCAGGCCCATGCTCGGGTCGCCCTCGACGATGACGCCCTCGGTGCCGGACTCCACGATGAACAGGGCGGGCTTGCCGTCCAGCTCGGCGCCGACCACGAACAGCTCGGCCGAACCGGCCTGCGGGACCATCGACTTCACGCCGCTGAGCACGTAGCCGCCCGCGGTGCGGGTGGCCTTGGTGGCGAGGGCGAACGGGTTGAACAGGGCGCCGGGCTCGGCGATCACCACGGAGGACTGCGGCACGGACTCGCCCGCATACTCCTTGAGGTAGGTCTGCTGCTGGCCGTCGGAGCCGAACTGCGAGAGCGTCACGGCGACGCCGCTCGGGGCGAGGATCGGGAGCGCGAGGCCCATGTCGCCGTGGGCGAGCGACGCGGCCACGAGGGCGTTGGTCACCGCACCGCGGTCGCTGCCCGCGCCGTCGAGCTCCTCGGGCACGTTGATCATGGTGATGCCGAGCTCGGTGGCGCGCTCGAGCAGCGAGGCGGGGGCCTCGGTTGCGGCGTCCGCCTCGGCGGCCGCCGGGCGGACGATCTCCGCGGCGAAGTCCTTCACCGTGTCGACGATCATCTGCTGCTCGTCGTCCGGGGTGAGGTCGTAGTTCGACTTCGTGCTCGCGTTCAGCCGCTTCGGCTTACCCGTGCCGGCGACCACCTTGAAGGTGCGGTTCGCGGCGCCGAGCGCCTTGAAGCCGGTGCGGGTGCCCTCGTAGGCGACGCGGTTCACGAGGCCCTGCAGGCCGCGGTTCTGCACGAAGGGCGTCTGCACCACGGCCATCAGCGCGCGGATCAGCTGGCCCGTGGGGTTCCGCCGGATCGGGTTCTTCCCGATGGCGCTGGTGTCCCGGGGATCGGTTGACGTGCTCATCTCCACCATCTCGTCGTCGTGGCGGCGCAGGTCGCGGGCTGTTCCCGGGCGTCCGCACCACCAACTTACTCATCAGTCAGATGAGACCTTACTCCTCGGTAAGATCGGTGCCAAGAGATGGGACGAAAGACGCGTCGGCGTGTCACGGAGTGAGACGTCGCAGCACCTGCGGATGCAGCGCCGGGTTCGCCGCGACCGCCGAGCCGGCGTGCGGGCCGGGCGTCCCGTCGGTGCCGGTGAACAGGCCGCCCGCCTCCCGCACCACGATCTCGACGGCGGCGAGGTCCCACAGCGAGACCTCCGGCTCCACCGCGATGTCCACCGCGCCCTCGGCGACCAGGCAGTAGCTCCAGAAGTCGCCGTAGCCGCGCAGGCGCCAGGCGTCGGCGGCCAGTGCCAGGAACCGCTCGCGCGATCCGGCGTCGGGGAAGTAGGACAGGTCGGAGAAGGAGATGGACGAGTCGGCGATCTCCTGCACGCCCGACACCGCGATCCGGCGGGGCTCGGCACCGTCGAACTGGGTGAACGCGCCGGCCCCGGCGGAGGCGAACCACCGGCGCCGCAGCGCCGGCGCGGAGACCACGCCGACCACTGGCACGCCGTCCTCGAGCAGCGCGATCAGCGTGGACCAGACGGGGACCGCGCGCACGTAGTTCTTGGTGCCGTCGATCGGGTCGAGCACCCACTGCCGGCCCGCGAAGACGGCCTCGCCCCCGAACTCCTCGCCGAGCACCGCGTCGCCGGGGCGCTCGGCCGCGAGCCGCTCGCGGATGAGGGTCTCGGTGGCGAGGTCAGCGTCGGAGACGGGCGTGAGGTCGGGCTTCGCGTCGACCTTGAGGTCCAGGGCGCCGAACCGCGCCATGGTCAGCTCGTCGGCGGCGTCCGCGAGGGCGAGGGCCAGGGCGAGATCGGGATTCACGGGGTTCGACGGTGCGCTCGACATGCGAGAACGGTAGCGGAGGCCGAGTACGGGCGCCGCGCGCTCCCCGTCGGTAATCTGGACATATGGAATGGATCTGGGTGCTCATGCTCGCCGCGATGCTGGGTGCGCTCGTCGTCATGTGGCAGCGCTCCAAGCGGGGCACGCTCGGCACCGCGCCCGCGGGCCCCGGCATGGAGGACGGGATGCTCACGCTCAGCGGCGTGAGCCCGCGTCCCGTCGAGCCCGACCAGAAGGGGCATGCGTTCGTCACCGTCTCGGGCACCGTCGAGGGCCCGACCACTCCGCCGACGCACGTCTACCGGCGGCTCGTGATCGACTTCGCGGAGCGCTGGCCGGAGGTCGGTGACCGGCTGCCGGTGTACTACAAGGTCGGCAAGGTGGACAGCTCCTGGCAGCTCGGATCGCTGCAGCCGCCCGCGATCTGATCGCCCGGGCCTAGGTCGTCAGGAGGCGCCACAGCCCGATGGTGCCGACCACGACGATGATGGTGCGCAGCGCGGTGGGCGAGAGGCCCCGGCCGAAGCGCGCGCCCAGCGCGCCGCCGACCAGCGATCCGACCGCGATGACGCCCGCCACCGGCCAGTCGATCCGGTCGAACGCCACGGCCAGGTAGAACGCGGCGGCGACCACGTTCACCAGCAGCGAGAGCAGGTTCTTCGCCGCGTTGAGGCGCTGCAGGTCGTCGTGCACCAGGACGCCCATCGCAGCGACCAGCAGGATGCCCTGCGCGGCGGTGAAGTAGCCGCCGTACACCCCGATCGCGAACGTCGCGGCGACGAGCGCGGCCATCCGGCCGGTCGATGCGGGCGCGGCGTCGTCCGCCGGGGCGGTCCACCGCTGGATGCGCGGCTGCAGGACCACCAACGCGAGCGCCAGGACCAGCAGCACCGGGACGATGGTCTCGAAGACGGTCTCCGGGAGGTGCAGCAGGAGGAACGCGCCCACCAGCGCCCCGGCCACGGAGGCCGGCATCTGCCAGCGCAGCCGGTCGAACTGCCCGGAGAGCTCGCGGCGATACCCCCACGTGCCGGAGATCCCGCCCGCGACGAGGCCGATGGCGTTGCTGATCGTCGCGGTCACCGGTGGGACGCCGAACGCGACCAGCGTGGGGAAGGTGATGAGCGTGCCGCTACCGACGAGGGAGTTGATGAATCCCGCTCCGACGCCGGCCGCGAGGACGATCAGCAGCTCCCATCCGGCCATGACGCGACCATAGTGCGCCGCCGGCCTCGCCCGCCGCGACGGGCCAGTATCCTGGGTGACTGTGCATCCTGACGTAGCCGCAGACATCGAGAGCCTCGAGACCACCCTGCAGACGGTGGAGAAGGTGATCGACCTCGACGAGCTGCGCCGGCGCGTCGACGAGCTGGAACACAAGGCGTCCGACCCCGAGCTGTGGAACGACCAGGCCAACGCCCAGCAGGTGACCAGCGAGCTGTCCCACGCCCAGGCGGAGCTCCGCCGCGTGACCGACCTGCGCCAGCGGCTCGACGACCTGCCCGTGCTCTACGAGCTGGCCGACGCCGAAGAGGGCGACGACAAGGCGGCCGCGCTCGAGGACGCCGACGGCGACCGCGCCCAGCTGCGCACCGAGATCGAGGCCATGGAGGTCAAGACCATGCTCTCGGGCGAGTACGACGCCCGCGACGCGCTGGTCAACATCCGCGCCGGCGCCGGCGGCGTCGACGCCGCGGACTGGGCCGAGATGCTCATGCGCATGTACGTCCGCTGGGCCGAGAAGCACGGCTACGGCGTGGAGGTCTACGACACCAGCTACGCCGAGGAGGCGGGCCTGAAGTCGGCCACCTTCGCGGTGAAGACCGACTACGCCTACGGCACCCTCTCCGTCGAGATGGGCACCCATCGCCTCGTGCGGATCAGCCCGTTCGACAACCAGGGCCGCCGCCAGACCTCCTTCGCCGAGGTCGAGGTGCTGCCCGTGGTGGAGACGACCGACCACATCGACGTCGACGAGAACGAGGTGCGCGTGGACGTGTACCGGTCGTCGGGCCCGGGCGGCCAGTCGGTGAACACGACGGACTCGGCGGTGCGGCTCACGCACATCCCGACGGGCATCGTCGTCACCTGCCAGAACGAGAAGAGCCAGCTGCAGAACAAGGTCTCGGCCATGAAGGTCCTGCAGGCCAAGCTGCTCGAGCGCAAGCGGCAGGAGGAGCGTGCGCAGATGGACGCCCTCAAGACCAACGAGGGCGCGTCGTGGGGCAACCAGATGCGCTCCTACGTGCTGCACCCGTATCAGATGGTCAAGGACCTGCGGACCGAGTACGAGGTGAACAACCCGTCGGCGGTGCTGGACGGCGACCTGGACGGCTTCATCGAGGCCGGCATCCGCTGGCGGATGCGTGGCGATGACGACTAGCACGCTGCTCGCGAACTCGATCCTCCCCGACGTCACGGGGTGGCGGCTCCTCATGTACGAGCGCGTGCTGCCGATCGCGCTGTGGATCATCGCCGCGGTCCTGGCGAACCGGTTCGTCAACTGGGCATCGGCGCGCGTCACCATGCGCATCGACGCCCAGTTCAAGAACAGCGACTCCCTGGTCCGCTCGGAATCCGCGAAGCACCAGCACGCGCTGATCCAGGTGATCAGCTGGGTCGCCATCGCGGCGATCTACCTGTTCGCGGCCTACCAGATCGTCAAGGCGCTCGGCGTGCCGATCAACGCCCTCGTCGCGCCGGCCACGGTCATCGGCGCGGCGCTCGGCTTCGGCGCCCAGCGCGTGGTGCAGGACCTGCTGGCGGGCTTCTTCCTCATCACCGAACGGCAGTACGGCTTCGGCGACGTCGTGAACCTCTCGCTGACCGGCGGCTCGACCGCCGAGGGCACCGTCTCCGACGTCACGCTGCGGGTGACCAAGCTCCGCAACACCGACGGCGAGGTCATCACCGTGCCGAACGGGCAGATCGTCAAGGCCACGAACCTGTCCAAGGACTGGGCGCGCGCCGTCGTCGACATCCCGCTGCCCAAGACCGTCGACATGGGCAAGGTCAACACGCTGCTGCACCGCGTCGGCGAGCGGGCCTACCACGATCCGAAGATGTCGACCCTGCTGCTCGACGAGCCGACCCTCATGGGCATCGAGTCCATCGACCTGGACCAGGTGAACCTGCGCATGGTCGCCCGCACGCTGCCCGGCAAGCAGTTCGAGGTCGGCCGCAACCTGCGCGAGCGGATCGTCCGCAGCCTCGCGACCGCGGGCATCGACGTCGCTCCGGTCACCGACACCGTCGAGGACGAGGAGGAGGTGAAGCCGCAGTGACGGACGACCCGAAGCGGCCGCAGGGCGAGCCCGACGCCGAGGCCACCACCGAGCTCCCCGCCCAGCCGGCGCCCGCGCCCGCTCCCGCAGCGTCCGAGCCCACCCAGCGAATCCCGACCGCCTGGGAGCGCATCCCGAAGACGATCCCGCACACCCGGGCGCGGACCAGCACCGTGGTGCTGCTGCTCCTGTTCCTGGGCCTGATGTGGTGGTACCTCGACCTCTACGCGCAGTTCGTGCCCGAGGAGCAGCGCCGCACGGGGCAGACCCCCGTCGCGACCACGACCGTGCCCGTCCAGGAGCAGCCCACCTACGACGCGCCGATCACGACCACGCCGAGCCGGGCACCGTCGAGCGCGGTCCCGTCCAGCGGTGCCGCGGGGGTGTCGGGCGCACCGTCGTCGACGGTGCCGGGCCGCACCGGCGAGCCCGGGGCCTCGACCACGGGCGCGACGTCGCCGGCCACCACCTCGCCGGGCGGGATCGTGCTGCCGGGAGGGGTGACGCTGCCGGGGATTCCCGGCGCGACGACGGAGCCTCCCGTCACGGGCGGCGCACCGACGACGGCGGGTCCGCCGAGCTAGTCCGCGGCGTCAGTAGACTGGGCGCTCGTGATCACGCTCCAGAACGTCACGATGATGTACAAGGCGTCGGCCCGGCCGGCGCTCCACGACCTGTCGCTCGAGATCGGCAAGGGCGAGTTCGCCTTCCTGATCGGGCCCTCGGGTTCCGGGAAGTCGACGTTCTTCCGGCTCCTGCTCAAGGAGGACAAGCCGACGAGCGGCGACGTCTACGTGGGCGACTACCACGTCAACAAGCTGTCGGGGCGGCGCGTGCCGCAGTTGCGGCAGTCGCTGGGCTGCGTCTTCCAGGACTTCCGCCTGCTCCAGCAGAAGACGGTGGCCGAGAACGTGGCCTTCGCGCTCGAGGTCATCGGCAAGCCGCGCAACGTCATCGACCGGACGGTCCCGCAGGTGCTCGACTACGTCGGGCTCGGCGGCAAGGCGAACCGCATGCCGAGCGAACTGTCCGGCGGTGAGAAGCAACGCGTCGCCATCGCCCGCGCCATCGCCAACCGGCCCCTGCTGCTGCTCGCGGACGAGCCCACCGGCAACCTCGACCCCGACACCTCCGCCGAGATCGTGGACGTGCTCGACCGGATCAACCGGGCCGGGACCACCGTGGTCATGGCCACGCACGACCGCCACATCGTCGACTCGATGCGCCGCCGCGTCATCGAGTTCCGCATGGGCGAGATGGTGCGCGACGACGCCACCGGCGTGTACGGGTTGGGCCGCTGACGGCGCCCGCCGCACCCGCCGACGACGACGAACCGAAGGACTGAATTCCCAGTGCGAGCCAGTTTCATCACCAGCGAGGTCCTCACCGGCCTGCGCCGGAACGTGAGCATGACGATCGCCATGATCCTGACCACCGCGATCTCGCTCGGCCTGTTCGGCGGCGGCCTGCTCGTGGTGCGCATGGCCGACAAGAGCCAGGACATCTTCCTGCAGCGCGTCGAGATCCAGGTGTTCGTCGACGACAAGGTCGCGGCCGACGATCCGGACTGCCAGAAGGCCGTGTGCCAGGCGATCGAGTCGAAGATCAAGGCGCAGCCGGGCGTCGACTCGATCGACTACATCTCGCAGGACAAGGCCCTCGAGACCGCCAAGACCAAGACCTTCGCCGGCCAGCCCGAGCTGGCCGAGCTGGTGCGGCCCGGTGTGCTGCCCGCCTCCTTCAAGGTGCGCGTGGGCGACGAGAACAAGTTCGCCGCCGTCATCGATGCAGTGAAGGGCCAGCCCGGCGTGGCAGGGGTGCAGGACCAGCGCGAGCTGGTCGAGCGGGTGTTCTCCGTGCTCAACGGCGCGCGGAACGCGGCCTTCTTCGTCGCGCTGATCCAGGCCGTCGCCGCGGTGCTGCTGATCGCGAACATGGTGCAGGTGGCCGCGTACACGCGGCGCACCGAGGTCTCGATCATGCGCCTGGTGGGCGCCTCCCGCTGGTACACCCAGCTGCCCTTCCTGCTGGAGGCGGTGATCGGCGCCGTCATCGGTGCGGTCCTCGCGATCGCCGGCCTGTTCGCGGGTAAGGCCCTGTTCTTCGATCGGGCCCTGCGCGAGATGTACGGCGTGAACATCCTGGCGCGGATCACCAACACGGATGTGCTGCTGGTCTCCCCGTGGCTGATCCTCGTGGGCGCGGGCTTCGCCGCGGTCACCGCCTACGTGACCCTGCGCTTCTACGTGCGGGAGTAGCGCCGCCGATAAGTCGCTTTCCGCGCACCGTCGCATCCCCGTACGATGGAGTGGTTGTCCAGCGTGACCGGCACTCGGTCACGGCGTACGGAAGGGATGGGGACGATGGCGAAGGAGAAGGGGCGCTCGGTGATCGCGACCAACCGCAAGGCGCGCCACAACTACGCCATCCTCGACACCTTCGAGGCGGGCGTGGTGCTGGTGGGTACCGAGGTGAAGGCGCTCCGCGAGGGCAAGGCCTCCCTCGTCGACGCCTACGCGACGATCGACGACGGCGAGGTCTGGCTGCGTGGCCTGCACATCCCCGAGTACGGCAACGGCTCGTGGACCAATCACACGCCGCGCCGCACCCGCAAGCTGCTCATGCACCGCCGCGAGATCGACTCGCTGACCGGCAAGATCCGCGAGGGCAATCAGACGCTGGTGCCGCTGTCGATGTACTTCAGCGAGGGCCGCGTGAAGGTCGAGCTGGCGCTCGCCAAGGGCAAGCAGGACTACGACAAGCGGCAGGACATCGCCCGCCGCACCGCCGAGCGCGAGCTGGTCCGGGAGCTGGGCCGGCGCGTCAAGGGCATGCGCGGCTGACTTCTTTCCGACGGTGCCCGGCGTGGCGCGTTGAGTTCCGGTCTTGGCGGGCGTTCACTTGAGATACAAGTTACTGATGTGACTCGTGGGACTCAAGTGAGGAGCGGATCCATGAGTGTCGAGAACCGGGCCAAGGTCGTTTCGCTGGCGCATCGCGTCGGAGCGGTGCTGCTCACCGTGCTGATGAACATGAACGCCTCCGCCGCCGGCGTGCGTCCGCACACCGTCGGATAATCGCTGGACAGCCGCCGATGCCGGTGCGGTAGTATGGAACTTCCACTCCGTGAGGGGTGGGCTTCCGCAGAGCGGACGATGAGGGGCCGATCGGTTTCGACTTCGTTTGTTGACGCGGGGGAAGCGTGCCGGTGCAGGCTGGAGACCACCGTAAGCGTCGCAGCAACCCTATAAGCGCCGATTCCAATCAGCGCGACTTCGCTCTCGCTGCCTAAGCAGCCAGGCGAGTCTGTCAGTCCGGGTTCGCCCTCGGCCCGGGTACTGGCATCAGCTAGAGGGATTCACCCCGCGGTGCGGTCGCGGTATCGCGGGGGACATCAAACAGCGACTGGGATCGTCATCCCGGCTCGTCCGTGAGACCGGGAGATCCGAGTAGAGGCACAGCGGACTGCGCACGGAGAAGCCCCGTAGAAATGACGGAGGACCCGGGTTCAATTCCCGGCGGCTCCACAGCGAAGCGCCCCCGGCCATCGGCCGGGGGCGCTTTCGTGTCCGGTGCTACTTCTTCTTCACCTCGCACGCGATGCCGTCGCCGTCGCGATCGAGGTGGCTGCCGTAGCCGGGATCGCCCTTGAGGATCGGGGCCTTGCCGGCCTGGCGCACCTCGGTGCAGTTCTTGTAGTACGGATCGGCGTGCGATGCGGCGGCCGGGGCGGCGAGCGCCGCGATCGAGAACGCGGCGACGGCGATGCGGGTGACGGTCGGGGACATGGGGGGCTCCTGCAGACCGGGGGAAGCGACGACCGCAGGACGGTCCCTCTCCTGCGGTTCTTACGGTGTACGCCTTTGCGGCGGCAAGCAGATTGCCGGATATGGGTAATTAGCCGGGAAAGTGACCGCATCGCACGATTCTCGAGTGGCCGATCCGAGTGAGTGTCGGTGAAACAAGTTCTAGAAACGTCTCTCAGTACGACGAGGGTTGGGCTATCGTCCGTGGGCATGAACCTGCGTTCCGTATGGCGACGGGCGGTCGTCGCGGCGGCCGGCGCCGCGCTCCTGGTGGCGGCACCGTCGACCGCGGCTCCGCTGCCCGAGAACTTCAACTTCTTCGGCGGCATACCGTCGGAACTGACGAACGCGAACGGCTCGCTGCCGGGGACGAACGACTACTCCTGCAGGCCCACGGCTCGCCACCCCAACCCAGTCGTGCTGGTGCACGGCACCGGCGGCGGCTCGCAGACGAACTGGGGTGCCTACGCGCCGCTGCTCAAGAACAACGGCTACTGCGTCTTCTCGTTCACCTACGGCGCGCTGCCCGGCGCGCCGTGGCCGGTGAATCAGATCGGCGGGACCCGGCCGCTCGCGACCAGCGCGCAGCAACTCAAGTCGATGGTGGAACGCGTTCTCGCAGCGACCGGCGCGAAGAAGGTCGATCTCATCGGCCACTCGCAGGGCACGCTCATGCCGTCGTACTTCGTGAAGTACCTGGGCGGCGCCGGCAAGGTGGGCAAGTACGTCTCGCTCGCGCCGCTCTGGCGCGGCACGGGCGGCGATCTCGGGCGCGCGGCCTCCGTCTTCGTGCGCGGCCTGAACATCCGCGATCCGTACTTTCCGGTCTTCGAGTCGATCGGCGACATGCTGCCGGGATCGCGCTTCCTCGACAAGATCTGGGCCGACGGTACGCCCTATGCGCGCGGCGTCGAGTACACGAACATCTCCACCCGCTTCGACGAGCTGGTGCTGCCGTACACGAGCGGCCAGCTCGACGGCCCACCCGGAACCAAGGTCACCAACATCGTCGTGCAGGACACCTGCGGCCAGGACTTCTCCGACCATCTGGCCATCGCGGGTTCCCGGCGCGCGGCGTACTTCGCGCTCAACGCCCTCGACCCGCAGCATCCGCGGCCGGTGCCCTGTTACGTGGTGCCGCCGTTCACGGGGTCCTGACCCGCTAGCCTCCGCTGGCGGCCCGGCCCGCCGGGTACAGGGTGTTCGCCGCCTGGATCGAGCCGGCGGCCTCGTCGGCGCGCACGCCCTCGCACCGTCCGGCGACCGCAGCCTGGACCTGGGCGATGACGCGCGGGTCCACGGGCTCGACGGTGTGGTCGAATCCGCCGTTCCCGGTGGCCGACGGGACGGGCGTCATCCGGCACTGCGGTCCGGTGATGCGGCCGTCGGCCCACTCCTTCGCGCTCCGGATCGAGAAGTACTGCGTGGGTCCGACGGCCCCGACGCCGCTGTTCAGGGTGGCGAGGAAGTCCGAACCGGGGCACACCTCGCGGGCGGTGCCGGACTGCGAGCAGGCGGCGGGGCTGCCGTACTGCGCGGTGCCGATCGCGGCGTAGTGGGTCACCTTCGGGGCTCCGCCCAGCGCCTTGAGGTAGTAGCGGGCGCTGAGGCCACCGACGCTGTGCCCGACGAGGGAGACGGGGCCGCCGCCGGCCTTCGCCCGGTCGACGGCCGCGCCGATCGCGGCGGCGTCGGAGCGCAGGTCGAGGCCCCGCAGGTTCAGCACCTCGACCCGCGACCCGGACCGCTCAAGGGCGGTCTTCATCGGCTGGTAGGGCAGCGCGCCGATGTACTGGCCGGGAACGATGACGACGGTGCCCTGTGCGGGCGCGGCGGTAGCGGGTGCCGCGAGGGCGCCGGTCGCGGCGACGGCCGCCGCCAGGGCGATGAGGGAGCGTCCTGCAATCATGCAGGGGAGCCTAACCTAAACAACCAGGGTTGAGAAGGATCGTGTCGCGGCTCACTCCGAGCGGTACGCCTCCCCGTGGGGCTCGTCGCAGTGGTCCTCGGCGCCGTCGTGATCGACCTGCAGCGTCGCGTGCTCGATGCCGTACTCGTCGTGCAGCATGCCGCTGATCTTCGAGCGGACGGCGTGGCAGTCCGCGGCCGCGTCGACGAGGACGTGCGCCGACAGCGCGGGCTGCCCCGAGGTGATCTCCCAGATGTGCAGGTCGTGCACCTCGGTGACCGACGGCACCGCGGCGACGTCGCGCCCCACCTCGGCGGGGTCGAGGCCCTCGGGCGCGGCCTCGAGGAAGATCCGCCCCGACGCCTTGACCAGCCCCCAGCCGGCCTTGAGCATCAGCGCGGCCACGACCAGCGCGGCGATCGCATCCGCCCGGCCCCACCCCGTGGCCCAGATGACCGCGCCCGCGATGGCGGTGGCGATGAAGGCGTAGAGGTCGTTGAGGATGTGCTGGTAGGCGCCCTCGACGTTGAGGCTGGTGCGGTTGGCCCGCCGGATGCACCACGTGGCGGCGAGGTTCACGACGCAGCCGGCGAGCGCGGTGAAGAAGACCAGCCGGCCGTCGACGTCGGGTGGCGTGATCAGCCGCGAGATCCCCTCGTAGACGAAGAACGCCGCGAGGAGCAGGAGGGTGATCCCGTTGGCCTGCGCCGACAGGATCTCCACCCGCTTGAGGCCCCACGTGTAGCCGCCCTTCGCCGGCTTCGCGGCGAGCTTGATCGCGACCAGAGCGAGCACGATCGCCGCGGCGTCGGTGAGCATGTGCGCGGCGTCGGTGATCAGCGCGAGGGAGCTCGCGATGATGCCGATCGTCACCTCGATCGCCATGAAGCCGACGATGAGTGCCAGCGCCAGGCTCAGCCAGCGCTTGTCGGCGTCGGCCGACACCCCGTGATCGTGTCCCGCGTGTCCGCTCATCTCAGCTCCGCCCCCTCGTCCGATGAGATCACCGGATGACCATACATTGCGGTATGCGCATGTATCAACGGCGGAGCGGTGCGCTCAGTCCAGGACGGCGAGCGCGTCGATCTCCACGAGCATCACCTCGTGCGGGAGGTCGACGAAGACCGTCGTGCGGCAGGGGAGCGCGGCGCCCTCGGGTACGTTCTCCGCGATGAACGCGCCGTAGACCTCGTTCATCGGGCCGAAGTCGTCGCGGGTGGTGAGGTAGACGCGGAACATCAGCACGTCGGCCACGGACGCGCCGCCGGCCTCGAGGATCGCCTTGACGTTCTCCAGGGTGCGCCGGGTCTGCTCCTTGACGTCGCCGGCGGCGATGTACTGGTTCGTCGCGGGGTCCATCGGGCCCTGGCCGGAGACCTGCAGCAGGTTGCCGCGGCGCACGCCCTGCGAGAAGAAGTGGGCGGGAGCGGGCGCGTCGGTGGTGGAGACGGCGGTCGCGGTCATGGTGGTGATTCCTTTGCTCTCGTGGGTGTTTCGGTGTTCCCCGGGGTGTCCGGGAGGCTCAGCGCGGGCGGTACCCGCAGTCGCGGGAGATCGCCGCGCACGTGGCGCGCAGCGGCTCCAGCAGGTCCAGCAGCTCGTCGAAGGGCAGGACCACGTCGGGCACCGACACGGACACGGCAGCGACGATCGTGCCGCTCGCATCGCGGACCGGAGCGCCGATGCAGTTGATCGTGGGCTCGTTCTCCTCGCGGTCCGCCGCCCAGTCCTGCGCGCGGACGCGCTCGATCTCGGCCAGGTAGTCCTCGGGGGTCACAATCGTGTTCGGCGTGCGCCGGGTGAAGTCCATCCCGGCGACGAACCGTCGCAGTTCGTCGTCGGGCAGCGTCGACAGCATGAGCTTGCCGACGGCGCTGGAGTTGAGATTGACCTCCATGCCCACCCGCGAATACATGCGGATGAGGTCGCGCGACTCCAGCTTGTCGATGTAGACGACGGCGTCGCCCTCGCGGGCCGCGAGGTGCGTGGTCCGGCCGTACTCGCGGTTGAACGCGACCAGGTGGGGCGCGGCGATCTCACGGATCCCGCGCTGCTCCGAGGCGCGTGCCGCCAGGTCGAAGACGCGCGATCCGAGGTGGTAGCGGTGCGCCTCGTCGTGGTACGCGAAGCGCGCGTCGACGAGGGGCCGCAGCAGGCGCAGCACGGTGGTCTTGTGCACGCCGAGCTCGTCGGCCAGCTCGTCGAGCGAGGCGGGGGCCTCGCCCAGCAGGCGGAGGATCTCCAGCGCGCGGGTCAGGCTCTGGCTCATGGGGTCCCGCTCTCGCGTGGCGGTGGGAACGCCGCGCCGCCCACCCGGATTCCCGCCGGGCCCACGTAGGCGGCGGACCACGTGTCGTCGTCGCAGCTCAGAAGGGCCGTCATGGCCTCGGGCGGCAGGGTGGCGAAGTCGGCGCGCACCGTCAGCGTCGCCGCGGCGCCGGCGTGCCCGCGCCGCAGGCATGTGCGCATGTCCTCGTCGTGCGCGAGCCCGTGCAGGAAGCCCGCAGCGAACGAGTCGCCCGCGCCCACGGGCTCGACGACGTCGACGGACAGCGCGGGGACGGTGATCTGCGCGCCCTCCCGGTCGACGGCGATGGCCCGCACCGCCCCGTCCTTGACGACGACGGTGCGCGGTTCGGGAAGCAGGGCCCGGACCGCGGCGGGGGAGCCGGTGCCGAGCACGCGCTCGGCCTCGTCGGAGCCGACCAGGACGACGTCCGCGCTGCGGGCGAGCTCGACGACCAGCGACGGGTCGCCGTCGGGCCAGAGCTGTTCGCGCCAGTTGACGTCGAAGGTGACGGTGCCGCGCACGCCGGTGCGGTCGCGCAGCAGGGTCCGGGTGAGGGCCGCGCACGACGGGGAGAGGGCCGGTGTGATGCCGCTGGTGTGCACGATGCGGGCGCTCCTAAGGGCCGCGGCGACCGCGGCGCGGGTGAGGAAGTCGGGGCCCATCGCCGCGGCCGCGCTGCCCGCGCGGCGGTACGTGCTGGCGGTGGCGGGCTCGCCGTCCGCGTCGACGCCCTCGGTCTTGGCGTACCGGCCGGTGAAGGCGGCACCGTCGACCTCGATGCCGCCGGTGAGCACGCCGTGGGCCCGGAGGTGCTCGACGATCCGCCGGCCCTCGGCGTCCCCGCCGACCCGTCCGAGGAAGGCGGTGGGCGTGCCCAGGACCGCAGTGCCCGCGGCGACGTTGGCCTCGGCGCCGCCGGCGTGCATGGCGGGAGCGGGCGCGTCCAGGTCCGCCGCGGCGACCAGCGCCAGCGGTTCCCCGAGGCACGCGATCCAAGCTTCCGTCACCGTCTCGCACCGTTCTTCCGTCTCGTGGTTGTGCAGGTCCTCGTCGCAATGCTAGCGTCTGTGACACGCATCACGCAACGGTGATTGCAATATACGCAACGTAGCAGATTGGGAAGCATGATGGCCAACGGGAACGGCGCGCGGCCGACGGTGCTGAGTGTGCTCGACAAGGCGGTGCCCGCGTGGGCGAACGGCATGACGACGGCCGACTTCCTCGCCCGCGCGCCGCGTCTGGCCGGGCTCTCCACGCCGGTGCTCGTACTCGACCGCGCCGCGATGAACGACAACGTCGCCGAGTTCGCGCGCTGGACCGCCGCGCACGGCTTCGACCTCGAGCCGCACGGCAAGACCACGATGGCGCCCGCGCTCTGGCAGGACCAGCTCGACGCGGGCTCCACGGCGATCACCGTCGCGAACCTGCCCCAGCTGCAGGCCGCCGTCGCCACCGGCTTCCGGAACCTGCACGTGGCGAACGCGATCGCCGACCCGGCCGGCATCCGCTGGCTCGGCGAGGCGCTCGACGCCGACCCGGACCTCGAGGTCACCCTCTGGGCCGACGGACTCGGCACCGTCGACGTGCTCGACCGCGGTCTCGCCGCGGCGACGCGGCAGCCCACCGTCCTCGTCGAGATGGGCGGCCCCGGCGGCCGCACCGGGGCGCGCACCGTCGACGAGGCCGTCGCGATCGGCGAGCGCATCGCCGCGTCCCCGCGGCTGCGCCTCGGCGGCGTCACCGGCTACGAGGGCGCCTTCGCGCACGACACGTCGGCCGCGGCGCTCGGCACCGTCGACGAGTACCTGCGCACGCTGAAGGACCTGCACTCCCGCCTGCGCCCGCTGTACCCGGCGGGCCGCATCGTCGTCTCCGCCGGTGGCAGCGCCTATTTCGACCGCGTCGCCGCGATCCTGGGCGACATCGACGACGCCCGGATCGTGGTCCGCTCGGGGGCGTACATCATCCACGACGACGGCTTCTACCGCGGCATCACGCCGTCCGGCCGCGAGGCCGACGCGCCGCGGCTGCGGTCCGCGATGCACGTCTGGGCGCGCGTCATCTCCCGGCCCGAGCCCGGCCTCGCCCTGCTCGACGTGGGCCGTCGCGACGTCTCCTTCGACGAGGGCCTGCCCGAGCCGCAGGTCGCCGCGCCCGCGCTCGGCGAGCCCGCGCGACCGCTCGAGGCGGAGGTCTCCGCGGTCAACGATCAGCACGCGTTCCTCCGCCTGCCCGCGGGTGACCCGCTCGCGGTCGGCGACGTCGTGCGCCTGGGCCTGAGCCACCCGTGCACCGTCTTCGACAAATGGCGCGTGATCCCCGTGGTCGCCGACGACGGCGAGAACCCGCAGGTCGTCGACATGATCTCCACCTACTTCTAGAGGCGCGCCATGCACGACACACTCATCCGCGCCGCGTCCGTCGTCGATGGCACCGAGGCGCCGCGCTACACCGCGGACGTCGCGATCACCGACGGCGTCATCGCGGAAATCGGCACCGACCTCGGGGCGGCGCACCGCGTGATCGACGCCGACGGCCTGGTCCTGAGCCCCGGCTTCATCGACATGCACGCCCACTCCGACCTGCAGGTGCTCCTCAACCCCGGGCACCCGTCGCGGATCACGCAGGGCGTCACGTGCGAGGTGATCGGCCAGGACGGCCTGAGCTACGCGCCCGTCTCCGACGAGACGCTCGCCGTCGTCCGGCGCCAGATCGCCGGGTGGAACACCGATCCGGCGGACTTCGACTTCTCCTGGCGCACCGTCGGCGAGTACCTCGACCGGCTCGATGCGGCCGGCACCGCGACCAACCTCGCCTACCTCGTGCCGCACGGCCTCCTCCGGGCCCTCACGATCGGCTTCGGCGACGGTGTCGCGTCCCCGGCCGAGGTGGCCCGGATGCAGGAGATCCTGGCGCAGGGCATGCGCGAGGGCGCCGTGGGCCTGTCGACGGGACTGACCTACACGCCCGCCATGTACGCCGACGACGCCGAGCTGGCGGCGCTCATGCGCACGACCGGCGAGCTGGGCGGCTACTTCTCGCCGCATCACCGCAGCTACGGCGCGGGCGCGATGGAGGCCTACGCCGAGATGATCGACCTGTCGCGGCGCACCGGCTGCCCGCTGCACCTCGCGCACGCCACCCTCAACTTCGGGCCGAACAAGGGCCGGGCACCCGAGCTCCTCGCCCTGCTCGACGATGCCGTCGCCGCGGGGGCCGACGTCTCCCTCGACACCTACCCCTACCTGCCGGGCGCCACGACGCTCGCCGCGATCCTCCCGAGCTGGACCGCGGCCGGCGGCGCCGACGCCACTCTCGCGCGCCTGCGCGACCCGCAGGACCTCGCCCGCATCCGGGAGCACCTGGAGCACACCGGATCCGACGGCTGTCACGGCGTGATCGCCGAGTGGCACACCATCGAGATCAGCGGCGTCGGCACCGACGCGCTCGCCGGCTACGTCGGCCGCACCATCGAGCGGATCGCCGCCGACGAGCGCCGCGACCCGTTCGACGTGTGCATCGGGCTCCTGCTCGACGACCGCCTCGCCACCGGCATCCTGCAGCACGTCGGGCACGAGGAGAACGTGCGCGCCATCATGCGCCACCCCGCGCACACCGGCGGCAGCGACGGCCTGCTCGTCGGCGGCAAGCCGCACCCGCGCGCCTGGGGCACCTTCGCCCGCTACCTCGGCCACTACAGCCGGGACCTGGGGCTGATGAGCCTCGAGGAGTGCGTCGGCCACCTCACGGGGCGGGCCGCCCGTCGCCTCCGCCTGGTCCGACGGGGCCTGGTCCGTGAGGGCCATGCCGCCGACCTGGCGCTCTTCGACCCCGACGCGGTGATCGACCGCGCCACCTACGACGCCCCGCGCACGCCCGCGGCGGGGTTCACGCACGTCTTCGTCCGCGGCGTCGCCGCCCTGGACGAGGGGGAGACCACCGGCGCGCTCGCGGGCGGCGCGCTGCGCCTCACGGAAGAAGGAGTCCTGTGACCGCCACCGACCCATCCGGCCTGCTCGACGCGCTGGCCGCCGACCGGGCGCTCACCGTGGTGCGCGCCCCCGAACTCCCCGACGCCGCGGCCCTGTGCCGCGCGCTCGCGGAGGGCGGGATCCGCACCGTGGAGCTGACGTTCACCACGCCCGGCGTGCTCGGCCACCTCGAACGCGCCGCCGGCGTCGAGGGCACGAACCTCGGCGTGGGGACGGTGCGCTCCGCCGCGCAGGCGCGCGACGCCGTGAACGCCGGCGCCCGGTTCCTCGTGACGCCCGACGTCAACGAGGAGGTCGCGGAGGCGGCCCGCGACCTCGGCGTCCCCGTCTTCCTCGGCGCGCTGACCCCGACCGAGGTGGCCCGCGCGGCCGCGCTCGGGTCGGTGGCCGTGAAGATCTTCCCCGCCCGTGCCTTCGGGCCGGCGTACCTCAAGGACCTGCACGGTCCGTTCCCCGGCCTGCCGCTCCTCCCGTCCGGCGGGGTCAGTGAGGCCAATGCCCGCGAGTTCCTGGGTGCCGGCGCGATCGCCGTCTGCGCCGGCACGTCCGTCGTGCCCCCCGACACCGTCGCCGCCGGCGACTGGGCCGACATCACCCTCCGCGCCGCGCGTTTCGTCGCCGCGCTCTGATCCCCTTCCAGAACGGGAGTACCACTCATGTCCTCGGCCATCGACTGGCTGCAGCACGACACCGGGGGTCTGCTGACCCTCGCCGCGGTATCGATCGCGGTCCTGCTGCTCCTCATCATCAAGGTCAAGCTCGAGCCCTTCATCGCGCTGATCATCGTCTCGGTGGGCCTCGCGCTGGTCGCGGGCGTCTCCGTCGAGAAGCTGGTCGGATCGCCGCAGAAGGGTGCGGCGCAATCGATCCTGGAGACCGGCTTCGGCGGCATCCTCGGGCACATCGCCCCGATCATCGGCCTCGGCACGGTGCTCGGCGCCATCCTGGAACGCTCCGGCGGCGCCGACGTGCTCACCAGCTGGCTGCTCAAGCTGTTCGGGCCCAAGGGCGCGCCGCTCGCGATGGGCGTCACCGGCCTCATCCTGGGCATCCCGGTCTTCTTCGACATCGGCATCTTCATCCTGGCGCCGCTGGTCTACGTGTGCGCCAAGCGCGGCGGCAAGTCGCTCGTCATGTACGCGATGCCGATGCTCGCCGGCCTGTCGATGACGCACGCCTTCCTGCCCCCGCATCCCGGCCCCGTCGCCGCGGCCGGGCTGCTGCACACCTCGCTCGGCTGGATCATCATCATGGGCCTCGTCTGCGGTATCCCGGCCTGGTTCGCCTCGGGCGTCGTGTGGGGCACGTGGATCGGCAAGCGCGTCATCGTCGACGTGCCGGAGGAGTTCGTCCCGGAGGAGGCGCACGCGAGCAAGGACAAGCCGCCGCTCTCGCTCATCGCTTTCATCATCGCCGTGCCGATGCTGCTGATCCTCGGCGGCACCTTCGGCTCGGTGTGGCTCGAGAAGGGCACGAAGCCCTTCTCGATCCTGGTCTTCCTCGGCACGCCCGCCATCGCGCTGACCATCGCCGTGGTGCTCGCCTTCTACCTGCTGGGCATCCGGCGTGGCATCAACGCCACCCAGCTGGCGGAGATGACGGGCGCGGCGCTCAAGCCGATCGGCATGATCCTGCTGGTGGTCGGCGCGGGCGCCCTGTTCGGCGCGGTCCTGCGGGCCACGGGCGTCGGCACGGCGCTCACCGATTCGATGTCGGATCTCGGCCTGCCGCTCATCGTGACCGCCTACCTGGTCAGCTGTGCGCTGCGCATCGCGCAGGGCTCGGCGACGGTGGCGATCACGGCGACCGCCGGCATCATCGGCGAGACGGTGGCCGCGGGCAACTACTCGCAGGCGCAGATCGCGCTCATCGTCATCGCGATCTCGGCCGGCTCGATCATCCTCAGCCACGTCAACGACGGCGGCTTCTGGATCGTCGCGAAGTACTTCAACATGACGGTCAAGCAGACCCTCATGACCTGGTCGGTCCTCGAGACCATCCTGTCGGTGGTGGGCTTCGCGATGGTGCTCCTCGTCTGGGCGATCGTCTGACGGCCGCGGCGTCGCGACGGTCCGCCGTCGCGACGCCGTTGCTCGGCGTCATCCTCACCGCCGGGTCGTCGTGGCCCGGTCCGTGCGCTGGATTACCGCGCGCGGAACGCGTCCCGGCGATACGTTGGACGACAGCGGCCGCGTGATCCGCGGCCCGTATCCGGACTGACGAGGTGGACTGAAGATGGCGCATGCGCGTGCCGGCCAACCGGCCCTTCCCGAGGATCTGATCGACGTCGAAGCCGTTCGTGCTGCGTACTATTCGGTCGCACCGGACCCCGGCGATCCGGACCAGCGGGTGGCGTTCGGCACCTCGGGGCATCGCGGCACCTCCCTGAACGGCAGCTTCAACGAGAACCACATCGCGGCCACGACGCAGGCCATCGTCGAGTACCGCGCGGCGGAGGGCGTCCGCGGCCCGCTGTACCTCGCGAAGGACACGCACCTGCTGTCCGGCCCCGCGTGGGAGACGGCCGTGGAGGTGCTCGCGGCGAACGGCGTGGACACCCTCATCGACCACGACGACCGGTACACGCCGACGCCCGCGCTGAGCCACGCGATCCTCACCTTCAACCGCAAGCACGGCGGCGGCGTCGAGGCCGACGGCATCGTCGTCACCCCGTCGCACAACCCGCCCGCGGACGGCGGCTTCAAGTACAACCCGCCCACCGGCGGCCCCGCCGACACCGACGCGACGTCGGCGATCGCCGCCCGCGCCAACGAGATCCTCGAGGGCGGCCTCCGCGACGTGCGCCGGATCCCGCTCGCACAGGCCCTGGCGTCGGACGCGGTGCAGCGCTTCGACTTCCTCGATTCGTACGTCGGCGACCTGCCCTCGGTGCTGCACCTGGACAAGATCCGCGACGCGGGCGTCCGCATCGGCGCCGACCCGCTCGGCGGCGCGGCCGTCGGCTACTGGGGCGCGATCGGCGACCGGTACAACCTCGATCTCACCGTCGTCAACCCGACGGTCGACCCGCAGTTCGCGTTCATGACGCTCGACACCGACGGCAAGATCCGCATGGACTGCAGCTCGCCGAACGCCATGGCCTCGCTGATCGCGAACAAGGACCAGTACGACATCGCGACCGGCAACGACGCCGACTCCGACCGGCACGGCATCGTCACCCCCGACGGCGGGCTGATGAACCCGAACCACTATCTCGCCGTCGCCATCGACTACCTCTTCGCCTCGCGCGGCGGCTGGCGCGACGACGCCGCGGTCGGCAAGACGCTCGTCAGCTCATCCATGATCGACCGCGTGGTAGCGGAACAGCGCCGCAAGCTCCTCGAGGTCCCCGTCGGCTTCAAATGGTTCGTGCCCGGCCTGCTCGACGGGAGCGTCGGCTTCGGCGGCGAGGAGTCCGCCGGCGCCTCGTTCCTGCGGCACGACGGTTCCGTGTGGACCACCGACAAGGACGGCATCATCCTGGCGCTGCTCGCGTCGGAGATCCTGGCCGTCACCGGCAAGAGCCCGTCGCAGCACTTCGCGGTACTGGGGGAGCAGTACGGCGTGCCCGCCTACGCGCGCACGGACGCGCCCGCCGGCCGCGAGCAGAAGGCCGTGCTGGCGAAGCTCTCGCCCGAGCAGGTCACCGCGGACGAGCTCGCGGGGGAGCCGATCACCGCCAGGCTCACCCGCGCGCCCGGCAACGGTGCGCCCATCGGAGGCCTCAAGGTGACCACCGAGAGCGCGTGGTTCGCGGCGCGGCCGTCGGGCACGGAGGACGTGTACAAGATCTACGCCGAGTCCTTCCGCGGAGCGGAGCACCTCGCGCAGGTGCAGGCCGAGGCGAAGGCCCTCGTCGACGGTGTTCTCGGGGCCTGAACCCGCCTGACCTGCGCACTCACGGGCGGCCGCTATTGTGGTCGGCGTGAGCAAGGGTAAGAACGCGAAGTACGTTCCCGCGAAGCAGTCCAACACCATGACCTACGTGCTGGGCGGCATCGCCGTCCTCGTGGTCATCGTGGTCGTCATCGGCGGCGTCCTGCTGCTGAGTAAGAAGGAGGGGACGCCCGCCGACAAGGCGCAGGCCGCCATCGACAAGGCGACCCCGGCCTTCGTGCTCGGCAAGGCCGACGCTCCCACGAAGCTGACCTTCTTCGAGGACCCGTACTGCCCCGCCTGCGGCAACATGGAGCGCCAGTACGGCGAGCAGATCACCAAGGCCATCGACGATGGCAAGCTGCAGGTGAAGTTCTTCATGCTCTCGTTCCTGAACCGCAACAGCCCGTCGGGCGACTACTCCGACCGCGCCGCGGGCGGCCTGCTGGCGATCGCCAAGTCCTCGCTGCCCGACGACCAGAAGCAGAAGGCATGGATGGGCGCGCACACCGCGATGTACGCCAACCAGCCCGAGGAGGGCAAGGGCGACAAGACCAACGCTGAGATCGCGACGGTCCTCGCCGACGGTTCCAAGGCCAAGGGCGTCGAGCTGCCCGCCGACGTCGTCGCCGCCATCCGCGACGGCAAGTACACCGTCGAGTCCGCGCAGAACGCCGGCACCGGCAGCCAGGTGATGCAGGACATCGGCAGCACCGGGACGCCGACCGTCGTGCACAACGGCGAGAAGATCACCGTGCAGGGCGACTGGCTGACCCCGCTCCTCAAGTAAAACCGGCACTGACCAGCCGATTTGGTGCACGAGAGCTGCCTCCTGTAATGTTCTCCGGGCGGGAAACCGCAGGTGAACAACGCAATACGGGGCTATGGCGCAGCTGGTAGCGCACCACACTGGCAGTGTGGGGGTCAGGGGTTCGAGTCCCCTTAGCTCCACCGAAGAAGACCCCTCCGACGTAGGTCGGAGGGGTTTTCTCGTGTCCGGGGTTCGACGGTCCGCCGCCCACTCGCGCCGAGGGGTTGGTGGGACGCCTCGACGGTGGACCCTCGCGACGCGCGGATCGGTGGCAGGATCGAATCATGACCGACGACGCAGTCCACACCCGGATCGACGCCCTCATCGCGGAGGAGCACGCGCTGCGGGACAAGCTCGGCGCGGGCGAGATCAGCGAGAGCGACGAGCACGCGCGGCTCCAGGTGCTCGAGACCCAGCTCGACCAGGCGTGGGACCTGCTGCGCCAGCGCCGCGCGCGGCGCGAGTTCGGCGAGAACCCGGACGGTGCGGCGCCCCGGTCGACGAACACCGTGGAGAACTACCGCAACTGACGGCCCGTCAGGGGACCGGCGTCAGCATCCGGTGCCGGTCGCGCAGCGCGACGGCGACCGGATCGTCGCGGCGCCGCGGGTTCGGCCCGTCGCCCGGGCGCGAATCCAGGTCGCGCACGGTCGGCACGATGCCGCAGCGCGGGCACAGGCCGGACTCCTCCAGGTCGGTCCCGCAGGTGGCGTGCGCGAAGATTCGCGCCGGGAAGTCGGCGTCGAGGTGGCGGCGGCCCCAGCGGATGAGGCCGAAGAGTGTGGGCCACAACTCCTCGCCGGCGGGCGTGAGCTCGTATTCGACGGTCCGCCCCACCTTGCGGCGGGTCACCACCCCGGCGGCGACCAGGGTGTCGAGGCGCTCGGTGAGCACGCCGCGCGAGACGTCGAGGTGCTCCAGCAGGTCGCTGAAGTGGCGCACGCCGTAGAAGAGGTCACGCAGGATGAGCATCGTCCACCGCTCGCCGATCACTTCGAGGGCGCGTGCCAGGTGGCAGGGCTGCGCCTCGTATCCCGTCCCGAGTGCCATGGCCCCAGCATAGCGCGATCGAGTCTTGTGAACAGACTCGTCCTGCGGCATGATGAGTCTCATGACCAGACTGGAATCGGGGTACGAGCGGGTCCTCGCGACCGTCGCGGCGAGCACGCTGCTGGCGATGCTCGCCTACGCCGGGCCGCTCGGCAACGCCGTGACGCTCAACTCCGCACTGCGCGCAGGCCCGGCCGCGGCCACGTGGATCCTGGCCTCGATGAGCGTCGGGCTCGCCGCGGCGCTGGTCACCGCGGGGGTGGTCGCCGACCGCATCGGCCACCGGCGGGTCTTCCTCGCCGGTGCCGCCGTCTTCGTCGCCGCGAACCTCGCGTGTGCGGCCGTCGCCTCGGCGCCGCTGTTCGTGGCCGCCCGGATCCTCGCGGGCGTCGGCGCCGCCGGCATGATCGCCACCGGCCTGGGCCTCCTGGCCGCAGTGAGCGAGCACGACGGTCATCGCGCCCGCACCGCGGTGTGGTGGAGCTCGTCGATGGGTGCGGGCATCGCGCTCGGGCCGATCCTCACCGGTGTCCTCGACCTCGCCGGCGCGTGGCGCCTGTTCTACGTGGTACTCGCGGCGGGAGGCGCGGCGCTGTGGCTCGCCGCGCGCCGCATCCCCGCGCGGCCCGCGCACAATCCCGACCGACCGCTCGACGCACTCGGCTTCGTCTTGCTCACGGCGGCTCTCACGGCCGCGGTCGCGGCGCTGGTCGAGGCCCGCGCCGGCGCCGGCGCGGCGGCAGCCGCCCTCGGGGTGGGCGCCGTCGTGCTCGCCGCGGCACTCGTCGCGAGCCAGCGGTACGGCCGTGCGCGACTCGTCGACCCGGGGCTGTTCCGGCGGCCGCGGTTCCTCGCTGCGACCCTCGCGGCCTTCGGCACCGGTATCGGCGTCATCTCCGCGATGTCCGTCGCCGCCACCTTCGTCGTCCGCGGTCTCGGCCTCAGTACGCTGCAGGCCGGCGCCCTGCTCGCCCTGTGGGCCGGGACGAGCGCGGTGGCGGCGCTGGGCTTCTCGCGCCTCGCCGGGGTGCTGTCCGGCCGCACGCATCTCGTCGGAGGGCTGGCGGGAGTCGCGCTGGGCCTGTTCCTCACCGCGGGTCTGTCCGACGGTGCCTCCCCGCTCCGCCTCGTCCCGGGTCTCCTGGTCGCGGGTATCGCCTCCGGTCTGCTCAACACCGGACTGGCGCGCGAGGCGATCGCGAGCGTCCCCGCGGCCGATGCCGCGATGGGCAGCGGCGTGAACAACACGGCCCGCTACGTCGGCTCCGCGCTGGGCATCACGATCGCCGGCGTCCTCGCCGCGGGCACCGGCGCCGTCGCCGGCTGGAACCACATCGCGCTCGCCGCCGCTGCTGTCTCGCTGGCCTGCGCGCTGGGTGTCGCCGCGCTCACGCTCCGGACAGGTGCTCCCGCAGCCGGTCGAGGAACGCCGACTGCGCCTTCACCAGCTTCTCCGCGGCCTCCTCGGCGCTGAACCAGCCGGCACGGTCGATCTCCGGGAAGCTCTGCATCCGGCCCGAACCGCGCGGCCACTCCAGCTCGAATTCGTTGGAGTGGATCGTCGTCGCGTCGAAATCGCCCTCGCGGGCGTACGCGGTCACCGTCTTGCCTCCGGACTGCCGGACGGAGCCCAAGGGCACCGTCGGGCCGGGCGGGGCGGGCGAGCCCAGCTCCTCGGCGAACTCGCGCTCCGCCGCGGCGAGGGGCTCCTCGTCGGTGTACAGGCCCTTGGGGATCGACCAGGCGTGCGCGTCCTTGCGGCTCCAGAACGGGCCGCCCATGTGCCCGAGCAGCACCTCGACGGTGCCGTCGGTGCGGCGGAACAGCAGGAGTCCGGCACTGGTCGTGGTCACCTTCCCAGTGTGCACGTCACACAACTGGTCCAACCAGTTGACCTGATTGGATCCGGGTGCCATGCTGCTCGCCATGGACGTCACCCCCATCGCCAGGACCGCGGTCTCGGACGAGGTGCTCGCGCGCATCGTCGACGAGATCCTGTCCGGACGCCTCGCCCCGGGCGACCCGCTGCCCGCGGAGCGCGAACTCGCCGAGCGCTTCGGCGTGAACCGGCACGCGGTCCGCGAAGCCCTCAAGGGGGTGCGGCAGGCGGGACTCGTGCACATCGCTCAGGGCGGCAAGACGCGCGTCCTCGATTGGCGGGAGAGCGCCGGGCTCGACGTGCTCAGCGCCGTCGCCGCCGCGGGCGTCGTGCCCCCGCTGCGCGTCCTGCGCGACGTCACCGAGATGCGCCGCACCATCGCCGCCGACGCCGCGCGGCTGTGTGCCGAGCGCGCGACCGCGGAGGAGAAGGACGCGATCGTCGCGCTCGCGCAGGGCTATCCCGACGGCGGGTACACCGCCGACGCCGCCTTCTGGACCGCCGTGATCGACGGCTCAGGAAACCTCGCCTACCGGCTCGCGCTCAACACTCTTCTCGCCGGCATGCGGGGCGTGGGGGAGCGGACCTTCGGCGCCCTCGGGCTCGACGGTGAGCTACTGGATCGGCAGGCGCACCTCGACCTCGCCCGGCACATCGCCGATGGTGCCGGCGACGCCGCGCACCGCGCCGCCTCCGACCTCCTGGCCGGGATCGTCGCCGCCCTCGACGCCGCCTCGGCGGCCTCCTAGAAAGCACCGATGCCACCGTGTTCGACCTCATCCGCGCCGCCATCCCGGTGTTCGTCCTGTGCCTCGCGCTCGAGTACCTCTCGTTCCGGTTCCGGCCGGACGACGACGAGCTCGGCTACGACCTGCGCGATGCGCGCACGAGCCTCACGATGGGCATCGGCAACGTCGTCATCAACCTGGGCTGGAAGCTGGTGGTGCTGGCCGCGCTGGCCGGCGCGTACCTGCTCGCGCCGGTGCACCTCCCGGCCACGAACCCGCTCACCTGGGTGCTGCTGTTCGTCGCCGACGACCTCGCCTACTACTGGTACCACCGCACCCACCACACCGTCCGCGTGTTGTGGGCGAGCCACGTGGTGCACCACTCGAGCCGGTTCTACAACCTCTCGACGGCGCTGCGCCAGACGTGGACGCCCTTCACCGCGCTGCCCTACTGGATCCCGCTGGCGCTCATCGGCATCCCGCCGTGGATGATCCTCCTGCAGCAGTCGGTGAGCCTGCTCTACCAGTTCTTCATCCACACCGAGCGCGTCGGGAAGCTGTGGCGGCCGGTCGAATTCGTGATGAACACCCCGTCGCACCACCGCGTGCACCACGGCTCGAACGCGGCGTACCTCGACCGCAACTACGGCGGCATCCTCATCCTCTGGGACCGCCTGTTCGGCACGTTCGAGCCGGAGGGGGAGCGGGTGCGGTTCGGGCTGACGAAGAACATCGACACGCACAACCCGCTCAAGGTTGCGACGCACGAGTACGCGGCGATCGCGCGGGACGTGCGCGGCGCGCGCTCGTGGCGCGACCGGTGGGGTTACGTGGTGAAGGGGC
The DNA here is from genome assembly GCF_900104775.1 of Tsukamurella tyrosinosolvens. NCBI lineage: Bacteria > Bacillati > Actinomycetota > Actinomycetes > Mycobacteriales > Tsukamurellaceae > Tsukamurella > Tsukamurella tyrosinosolvens. The sequence goes on along the minus strand of NZ_FNSA01000003.1, from coordinate 3,836,138 downwards.
CGGGCTGGTCGCCGGCGGTACCGGCCGCGGCCGACTGACGACGGGAGAGCACCGCGTTCGCGATCCCCGCACCCAGCACGACGAGGGCTGCGACCAGCGGCGCGCACTGCGCCGCCGCGGTGCCGACGTTCTCCGCGAGCGCCCCGTTCACTGCCGACGCCAGCGACTGGCCCAGGATCAGGCTGCTGCCGAGGATCGTCATGACGGTGGCGGAGCGGCCCACCGGGCTGCGCTCGGCGCCCAGGCTGAACTCGGTCACCAGCGTCGGGCCGACGCCGATGCCCGCGATGGCGAGGCCGGCCACGAGCAGCGGCAGCGACGGCGCGGCGGCGATGAGGACGGCACCGAAGACCAGCACCGTCGCGAAGCTCACCCAGCGTGCGGCGATGCTGAACCGCTCGGGGAGCAGCGCCGAGCCGAGGGCGAGCGCGGCGGAGCCGACGCCCATGACGCCGTAGAACAGGCCCGCGGACTCGGCGTTGCCCGCGTCGCGCATGAAGGCGGTGAGGCCGGTGAGGGTGGACCCGAAGAACAGGCCCATGCCGAAGACGCCGGCGATCACGGTGAACAGCAGGGGATTCGCGAGCTCGCGCGCCGGAGCCTGGATGACCGCGCCGTCGGCGTGCTGCTCTGCGGCCCGCCCGCTGGGGTGCAGGGCGAACGCCGAGACGAAGAGCACGGTCAGCACCGCGGCTCCGATCATCGGGGCTGCGGGCGACATCGTGGTCGCGAGCAGGCCGACGATGACGGGGCCGAAGACGAAGATCACCTCGTCCGCGGCGGACTCGTACGCCATCACGGACAGCAGCGTCCGCACCCGGCGCCCCTCCGGGAGCTTCGTGGTGATCATCGTGACCAGGCGGCTGCGCGACATCGGCCCGACCTGTGGGGCGCTCGCCCCGACCAGTGCCGCCGATGCGAGCACCGCCCAGCCGGGCAGGGGGCTGAAGACGACCCACGTCATGAGCAGCAGCGCAAGGCTGTTCGCGATCCCCGCGGCGAGCACCGTCCGGCGCTGGCCGAACCGGTCGGCCGCCGCCCCGACGAGCGGACCGACGGCGGCGGAGCCGATGCCGACCATCGCCGAGCTCAGCCCGCCGAAGGCGAGCGAGTCCCGGCCCGCGACCACCAGCGTCAGCACGCCGACCACCATCATGGCGAACGGGAGACGTGCGACGAAGGCCACGGGGAAGTAGCTGCGGCCCGCGACCGACATCAGCGTCGGTGCGGGGGAGTGGATCTCCGTGGAGGGCGTCTCGTGGGACATGGTGGCGGTCACCGTCGTGGGGCCTTTCCGCGGCGCGCGTGGCCGCATCGTGTCGACGTGCCGCCTTGGGTGCCCGGAGGGCCGTGCCAGGTAGATACACGGAGCTGTCGCCGCGACGTCGTTCGCGGCCGAATCATCCTATCAATTCTCGGCCCGGAATGCTCACGCGTGAGAACCGGACACCTTGTCGAAACTAATAAAACCCCAGGTAAAGAGGGGTTTTGTCCGATTGGTCACACCGGGTAAGTAAGGCTAGTCTCACTCGACTATGACGAGCCTTACCTTGCATCTCGCGGCGGCCGCTCCGGCCGCCCCTCCGCTGTGGCGCATCCTCACCCAGGTGGGGTACTTCGGTGCGCTGGCGCTCGCCGGCGGCCTGTTCCTCGCCGTCGCCTTCCTGCTCCCGGCCGCGGCGCGGGGCGGCGCGGCCGACCGCGCCCTGCGGGGTCTGGCCCCGTACGTCGCGGCGTTCACCGCGGTCGCCGCCTATGCGCAGTACGCGGGGCGCATCGCGCGGAGCAAGCTGGGCGTCTCCTTCGCGGAGTCGCTCTCGCCGGCGAACTTCGGCGCGTACCTCGACCTGCCGAGGGAGAAGGGGGCGTGGATCTCCGCGGCGGCGATGGCGACGGTGCAGCTCGGCCTGTTCGCGCTCGCCGTCGTGCTCCTGGTGGTCGTGTGGCGGCTCCGCGGCCGGGTCGCGGCGCCCGTCGCGGGCGCGGGCTTCGCGGTCGTGATGCTCGCCGCGTCGGCGCCCAGCCTCACCACGGCGGTGGTGGGCATGGACGCCGCGGCCAATCGCGTGCTCAAGCTGGCGCACATCCTGGCCTGCGTCGTCTGGCTCGGCGGGCTGTTCGTGCTCGCGGCGGCGGGCCTGCGGGCGCGGCGCTCCGGCGCCGACGGCGCGGGAGCCTTCGAGCGGATGTGGGTGCGGTTCAGCGCGTGGGCGATGGGCGCGGTCATCGCGGTCGGCGTCAGCGGACTCTGGCTGACGTGGGTGCACGTCGGATCGTTCGCGCAGTTCGTCACCACGCCCTACGGCCGGTACCTGCTGATCAAGCTGGTCCTGGTCGCGGGCATGGTCGCCGCGGGCGTCTACAACGTGCGCGTCCTCATCCCCGCGATCCGGCGGGCGCGCCTCGCCGGCGACGAGGACACCGTCGTCCGGCTGGTCCTGCACCACTTCCCGAAGGTCGTCGCGGCCGAGGCCGTCGCCGGCATCGGAGTCCTGCTCGTCGTGCCCTTCCTGTCGGGCTCCGCGCGCAAGCAGGCCGACGGTGCCGCCGCCGGGCCCTTCGATTGGGAGACCTTCGGTATCGGCGCGCTCCTCGTGGTGCTGCTCATCGCTGCGTGCACCGCTGCGGTCCGGCTCGGCGCCGACCGCCCCGCCGCCGCGGCGGGTGCCCCCGCGGCGTAGGTCCTAGTCCGACGGGACCCGGACCACTTCGAGCGGCACCGTGCTGGTGTGGTGGAAGCCCATGGCGTCGTAGAGCTTCTGTGCCGGGTTGTCGTCCGACGTGTGCAGGAACGGGACGTCGCCGCGCTCGCGGATGCCGTGGCCGACGGCGCGGATCAGTCGCGAGGCGAGACCCCGCCCGCGCGCCTCGGGCGCGGTGCACACCGCGCTGATCTCGGTCCACCCCTGCGGGTGCATGCGCTCGCCGGCCATCGCGATGAGGGCCCCGTCGGCGTCGCGGATGCCGAGGTACGTGCCCAGCTCGATCGTGCGCGGCAGGAACGGCCCGGGCTTGGTCCGCTCGACGAGGGCCGTCATCTCGGGCACGTCGGCGGCGGTGAGGCGCACGGCCTCCGGTTCGGGTGCGGTCTCCACTCCGCTGCCGTCGTACTGCACCAGGCCGATCGTCTCGACCACCGTCCACCCCGGCGGCAGCGGCGCCGCACGGTCGCGCAGGAGCGCCGTCCGGTCCGCGCCGGTCAGGCGGGCGACGTCGGCGTAGTCCTCGTCGGTGAGCGCGCGCGGGTGCCCGTAGAACACGGAGACGTCGGGGTGGTACCGCTGGATCCGGCCCGCGGACAGCCGGAACCGCGCGTGCGGGCCGGAGAGTGCGGCGTTGACGGGGTCGGCGAGGACGGAGCGGTCGGTCACGAGCCGATCATCGCAGACGGGCGCGGGTCAGAGCGCGGCGGCGGTCTCCGCGAGGCGCGGCAGTACCACGTCGCGCCAGCCCGGGCCCATGCGCTCGAAGGCGGCGGCCATGCGCTTGTCGTCCAGGTCGAATCCGCTGTGCTCCAAGAAGACGCGGGTGCCGCGCCCCTCGGCGCGCAGCGTCCAGGTCAGCGTCCACTCGGTGGTGAAGGTGTAGACGAAGCGCTCCGGGGCGACCGACTCGAGGACGCGGCACGGCTGGGCGCCGAAACCCGGCATGTCCAGGGTGAACTCGTGGCCCACTTCGGCCCCGATGTCGCCCTCCGCCCACCACCGGCGCACCAGCTCCGGCTCGGTCAGGGCGCGCCATACGGCGGCCGGTGTGGCGGCGACGAACTGATCCAGCGCGATGACAGCCATTCACAACTCCTCTGCGACGTCGGCGAGCGCGGAGAGCCGTGCGCGCCAGAACTTCTCGAACGGGTGCAACCACTCGCCGAGGTCCGCCAGCGGCTCGGCGGTGAGCCGGTAGATCCGGCGGCGGCCGTCGGGGGAGTCGGCGACGAGCCCCGCGTCGCGGAGCACCTTGAGGTGCTCCGCCACTGCTGGGCGGCTCAGCGCGAACCGCTCGCTGAGCTCGCCCGCCGCGAGCGGCCCCTCGGCGAGGATCCGGAGCAGTTCGCGGCGAACGGGATTGGCGAGCGCGAGGAAGATGCGATCGGTGCTCTCCGTCCCGGTGGTCACGCCGTCGAGGATATGTCGGAGATCTCCGACGTGTCAACTTTGTCCGACGCTTCCCGGTCGTGGGCGAGCGGCACCGTGTCGATCCGCTCCCGCCGGAGGCGGTCGCGCCCCCAGGCGCCCAGGGGTGCGAGCGCCGCGTTGAGCGCCAGGCCGGACGCGGTCAACGAGTACTCGACCTTCGGCGGCACCTGCGCGTACACCTCGCGGGTCACCAGCCCGTCCTCCTCCATCTCCCGTAGGTGCTGCGTGAGCATCTTCTCGCTCACGCCCGGCAGCCCCCGGCGCAGCTCCGCGAACCGCCGCACGCCGTGCGCCTCCAGCTCCCACAGGATGAGGCCCTTCCACTTCCCGCTCACCACGTCCAGCGCGGCATCGATGCCGCAGATGTACGGGCCCGATCGCGTCGATCTCGCCATGACCACCTCACTCACCAGAAGGTAAGTACCCCAGTAATTAGTGGGTACTTACGGAACCGACCGTTGCTATCGATGATCGAGGCATGACACCGCAGAACGCAAGAGCACACGAACCGCAGACCGTCTCGATCCTCGGACTGGGAGCCATGGGCACCGCGCTCGCCGCCGCCCTGCTGGACCGCGGCCACGCCGTCACGGCGTGGAACCGTAGCCCCGGCCGGGGCGAGGGGCTGGTCGAGCGCGGCGCGCACCGCGCCGGCACCGTCGCCGAGGCGCTCGACCGCAGCGAGGTGATCGTCACCTGCCTGCTCCGCTACGCCTCGATCCGCGCGACCCTCGACCCCGTCGCGGAGCAGCTCCGCGGCCGCACTGTGATCGACCTGACCACCACTACGCCCGACGAGGCGCGTGAGCTCGGAGCCTGGGCCGCGGAGCACGGCATCGACTACCTCAACGGGGCGATCCTCGCGACGCCGCCGATGATCGGCGGCCCGGGCGCTCAGCTCTTCGTCAGCGGGGCCTCCGAGGTCCACGAGCGCACCCGTCCGGTCCTCGAGACGTGGGCGGAGATCGTCTACGACGGTGCGGACCCGGGCGCCGCGTCTCTCGTCGACCTGGCCATGCTCGCGGCGATGTACCAGATGTTCGCGGGCCTGTTCCACGGCGCGGCGATGGCCGCGTCGGCGGGCATGCCGGCGGCCGACTTCGCCGCCCGCGCGGTCCCGTTCGTCGCGGCGATGGTCCCGGCCTTCGCCCGCGACGCGGAGATCGTCGACGGCGGTGACTACACCGTGCCGGGCCAGCAGAGCCTGCACTTCTCGGACCTGTCGGACATCATCCGCGCCAGCGACGAGGCCGGCGCGAACTCGTCGACGATCCGCGCCGTGCAGGCGCTCATCGCGGAACAGGTCGGCCTCGGCTTCGGTGACGAGGGCACCGCCCGGATCTTCGAGAGCCTGAGGCGACCCGAACCGGTCCGCGATGGGGCCGCGGAGGCCGTCGCGTGAGCGGGGGCGACAGCACCGCCACCGTCACGGTCCTCGGCCTCGGCGCCATGGGGCACGCGATCGCCGCGGCCTTCGTCGACGCGGGGCACCGCGTCACCGTGTGGAACCGGACGCCGGGGAAGGCGGATCGCCTCGTCGCGCGGGGTGCGCGGGAGACGGCCACCGCCGCGGAGGCCGTCCGGGCTTCCGACCTGGTCGTGGTCTGCCTTCTCGACCAGACGGCCTCGCGCGCCGTGCTCGGCCCGCTCGCCGCGGACCTGCGCGGACGGGTGCTCGCGGACCTGAGCTCCGACGTCCCGCAGCGCGCCCGGGAGGCCGCCGCGTGGGCGAAGGAGGAGGGCCTCGTCTACCTCGACGCCACCATCGTCGTCAACGTGCCGATGGTGGGCGCCGACGATGCGCTGGTCCTCTACGCCGGCCCGCGGTCCGCGTTCGAGCGGCACGAGAGCACACTGCGGGCCCTCGGCGGCGCCACCACGTACCTCGGCGAGGACCACGCCTTCGCGGCCGCGTACGACGTCGCCGTGCTCGACTACTTCTGGACGAGCATGGCGGGAATCGTGCACGCGTTCGCGCTGGCGCGGGCGGAGGGGATCGCCGCCGCGGACCTCGCGCCCCACCTGCTCGGCAACGGCGGACTGCTGGCCTCGATCATCCCCGCCATGGCGGCGGACGTCGACGCCGGTGTGTACCCGGGCGAGGAGGAGAATCTGGTGATGGACGCCGCCGGGGTCGAGCACGTGCTGCACGCCGCCGACCACTACGGCCTCGACGTCTCGGTGCTGCGGGCCGTCGACGCGGTGGCGCAGCGCGCGATCGGCCTGGGCCACGGCGCCGCGGGCTGGACCGCGACGGTCGAGGCGGTCCGCCGCCCCGCCTAGGCGTCAGTCGAAGGTCACTCCCTCGAAGTCCTCCGGCGTGTACTCGCGGGCCTCGACGAGCACCATCCAGTTGCCCGAGTTGTCGCGCATCAGCGCCTCGACGCCGTACGGGCGCTCCTCGGGCGGCTGAATGAACTCGACGCCCTTGGCGGACAGCGCCTCGTACGTCGCGCGGCAGTCCTCGACCGCGAGGCCCAGGCCGGGCAGGCCGCCGTCGGCCTGGGCACGCTGCATCGCGGCGATGAGGTCGTCCGAGAGCGGCCTCGACGGGGTGGTCAAGTGGACCTGCAGCTCCGGCTGCGCGGGGTGACGGACGGTGACCCACCGGAAGTCGGGGCCCATGGTGATGTCGTCCTTGGGCTCGAATCCGAGGATCTCCGTGTAGAAGCGGAGGGATTCGTCGAGGTCCTGCACCCAGACCGATACGAGCGAGATGTTCTTGATGATCATGCGACGAGCCTAGGAGGACCCGGCCGCCGGCGGCTTCTCCTCGCTTGCGGACTCGGCGGCCGGGGCGTGCCGCTCCGCCAGGCCCGCCATGAAGACGTAGCAACTCGGGATCCGTGGGGCGCCGTCGGACCAGCGCGCGCGGAACTCGGTCGGCGATTCGCCCACCAGCTCGCGGAACCGGCTGCTGAACGATCCGAGGCTCGCGAAGCCGACCGCGGTGCAGATCTCGGTGACCGTCAGGTTCGTGGCGCGAAGCAGGTCCTGTGCCCGCTCGATGCGCCGTCGCGACAGATGCTCGGCGGGCGACACCCCGTAGGTCGCGACGAACAACCGCTGGAAGTGGTACTTGCTGATCCCCGAGATCGCGGCCAGTGCGGCGAGGTCCAGGGGCTCGGAGTAGTTGCGGTCGGCGTGATCCCGCGCGCGCCGCAGGTGGGGCAGCAGATCGTCGGACGCACGCGCGGTCACTCGGGGTCACCTCCGCCCTCGCTCAATGAGTGGATTCACCTCGGATCCTCTCATCGCGCCCCCTACGATGGGCGGCTATGGACCTCAAGGGCATCGTCACCACACCGCTGCGCGTCGCGTTCTCGACCGCCGACGCCGCGATGTCGGCGATCGAGGGCGGCGTCGCCGTCACCCGATTCGCCGTGCAGAACGTCGACACGGAGGTGAGCAACGCACTCCACGTGGAGGCGGGCATGTCCTCCGCCACGCCGATGCAACTGCTGCAGCGCCTCGCCTCCCTGCTCGAACCCGACCGCCCCGTCGGGATCATCCTCTCGCGCGGCGGACCGCTCGACCGCGTGCTCAAGCCCGGCGGCGTCGTCGACCGGCTCACCGAGCCCGGCGGCATGCTCGAGAAGCTCACCGCTCCCGGGGGCCTCCTGGACCAGGCCACCAAGGAGGACAGCCCCGTCACCCGCCTGACCACCGAGGGCGGCCCCCTGGACCGGCTCACCCGGCCCGGCGGCGTCGTCGACCAGATCACGGAGTCCGAGGGCGTGCTCGAGCGCCTCACCTCGGAGGGCGGCGTCATCGACAAGCTCACCGCGCCCGACGGCGTGCTCGAGAAGCTCATGTCCAAGGACGGTGTGCTGGACAAGCTGACCGAGAAGGGCGGCGTGCTGGACAAGCTGGCCGCCAAGGACGGCGTCCTCGACAAGCTCACCGGCCAGGACGGACTCATCGACAAGCTCACCGAGCCCAACGGGGTCATCGACCGCGCCATCGCCGACGGCGGCATCGTCGACCAGCTCCTCGGCCAGGAGGGCGCCATCGAGCGCGCCATCGCCCCGGGCGGCACGCTGGACGCCGTCTCCCAACTCCCTGACGTGGTGGCCGAGCTCAATGAGGCCGTCGCGCTGATGACCGCCGCAGTCAACCCGATGAGCGACCTGGTCAACCGGCTGCCCAAGCGCATCCTCAAGGGCCGCGAGGGCCGGGAGCCCCGTCGCGGCTCCTCGTCGTACGACGGTGCCCCGTCGGCCCCGTCGGCCCCGTCGGCCCCGTCGGGCCCGACCGCTGCGCCGCCGCGCCCGAGTGCGCCCGCGTCGCGTCCCGCGGAACCGGAAGCGGACGATTCCGCCGCCCCGCCCCAGTAACGCCGAGGCGAACCCGAGGCCACCCCGAGACGAACGCGGGGGATCGCGGCGGGCGCGCTCGTGAATCTCCGCGTAACCCTTGCCCAACTCCGGCGCGCGGCCCTTCCGTGTCGTGGTGGCGCCGACCTACTTTCGGCGCATGAAGATCACAGTGCTGGGTACGGGGTACCTGGGAGCCACGCACGCGGCGTGCATGGCGGAGCTGGGCCACGAGGTGCTCGGCGTCGACGTCAACCTCAGCAAGATCGCCGCGCTGTCGGAGGGCAAGGTGCCCTTCCACGAGCCGGGGCTCCCCGCGGTGCTCAAGCGGAACATCGAGGCCGGCCGGCTGCGCTTCACGGACTCCTACGAGGAGGCCGGCGCGTTCGGTGACGTGCACTTCATCGCGGTGGGCACGCCGCAGCGCAAGGGCGAGTTCGCGGCCGACATGACCTACGTGAACTCCGTGATCGACTCGCTCGTCCCCCACCTGCGGCGCGACGCGGTGATCCTGGGCAAGTCGACGGTCCCCGTCGGCACCACGGACCTGCTGCGCGCCCGCGCGGCCGAGCTGGTGCCGGCCGGGGTGAACGTCGAGTTCGCCTGGAACCCCGAGTTCCTGCGCGAGGGCCACGCCGTCAAGGACACGCTCGAGCCCGACCGCCTCGTGCTGGGTGTCGAGCCCGGCGGCCGCGCCGAGGAGGTCGCCCGCGAGGTCTACGCGGGGATCCTCGCCCGCGACACCCCGTTCTTCGTCACTGACACCGCCACCGCGGAGCTGGTGAAGATCTCCGCGAACGCCTTCCTGGCGACCAAGATCTCGTTCATCAACGCCGTCGCCGAGGTCTGCGAGGCGGCGGGCGCCGACGTGGTGGCCCTCGCCGACGCGATCGGGGTCGACTCCCGCATCGGCCGCAAGTTCCTCGGCGCGGGCATCGGCTTCGGCGGCGGCTGCCTGCCCAAGGACATCCGCGCGTTCATGGCCCGCTCGGGCGAGCTCGGCGCCGGCCACATGCACGGCCTGCTCCGCGAGGTCGACGCGATCAACATGAGCCGCCGCACCCGGATGGTCGACCTGGCTCGGGAGGCCTGCGGCGGCACCCTTCTCGGCGCCAAGGTGGCCGTGCTCGGCGCGGCCTTCAAGCCGGACTCGGACGACGTGCGCGACTCGCCGGCGCTCAACATCGCCGGCCAGATCCAGCTGCAGGGCGCGGCGGTCTCGGTGTACGACCCCGAGGCCATGGACAATTCGCGCCGCGTGTTCCCGACGCTCGACTACGCCACCACGGCGCTCGAGGCCTGCGAGGGCGCCGACGTGGTGCTGGTGCTCACGGAGTGGACGCAGTTCCGCGAGTTGGACCCGGCCGTGGTCGGCGCGGTCGTGCGCAACCCCGTGCTGCTCGACGGCCGCAACTGCATGCCGTCCGCGGACTGGGTCGCCGCCGGCTGGGAGTACCGCGCCTGACGGTGCCGCTGGACAGGTCGAGTGCACACTCGTACACTCGATCTTCGTGAGTGTTGTCGAGGAGCGCCGTCGCGCCGAGGTGCGTGCTCTCGCTGAGCTGGGCTGTAGCGAAGTCGCGGGCGCCGCGGGCGGCGTGCATGGTGTGCACCGGGCGATCTCCGACCGGGTCTTCCGCTACGTCCGCCTGGGCGTCGGTCCCGCGGTCGCGCCGGTGCGCGCGCTGCACGACGGCATCACCGACGGGGTCTACGCGACGATCAGCGCCGTCGCGCGGACCGTCGGGCGGGTCGCGTCCGTCGGCGCGGACTGGCCGGGGGACCGGCCACCGTCGGAGACGGTGCGCGGGGCGGCGCTCATCGGAGCCGTGCTCGGCCTCATCGGCGACGACCTCGAGGCCCAGGGATCACCGCTCGCAGCGGACCCGGTGACCGTTCGGGCCGACGGTGCCGTCGTCCACCTGGCCGACGATCCGGTCCCGCCCGGCCGGCTGGACCCGGCCGAGGTCTTCGACGGCGCCACGGGCCGCGTCGTGGTGCTCCTGCACGGGCTCACCGAGACCGAACACGCCTGGGGCGTCGGCGGACTGGAGGCCGACGACTACGGGGTGCGGCTCGCGGTCGACATCGGTGCCACCCCGGTGTACGTGCGGTACAACAGCGGGCGGCACATCAGCGACAACGGCCGTGACCTGGCGGAGCTGCTGGAGCGGCTCGTCGCCGCGTGGCCGGTCCCCGTCACCGACATCGTGCTCATCGGTCACTCCATGGGCGGCCTCGTCGCCCGCAGCGCGGCGCACCTCGCCGACGAGGCCGTGATGGCCTGGCCGGCCGCTGTGTCGGCCACCGTCAGCCTCGGGACGCCGCACCTCGGTGCCCCGCTCGAGCAGGCCGCGCACTACGGCAGCGCCGCGCTGACCGCGATCCCGGAGACGGCGCCGTTCGGGCGGCTACTGCGCCGACGCAGCGCGGGGATCCGCGACCTGCGCGGCGGGTCGATCGTGGACGAGGACTGGCGCGACCGCGATGCCGACGCGCTCGGCGCGGCCGCCGCGGCGGAGATCCCGCTCCTGGACGGCGCGGAGCACTTCTTCGTCGCCGCCACGTTCACCCGCGACGCCCGGCACCCGGTGGGGCGCCTCCTGGGCGACGGACTCGTGCTCGCGCCGAGTGCGGGCGGTCGTGGGAAGGCCCGGCGGATCGGATTCACCGACGACGCCGGAATGCACCTGGGTGGGGCGCACCACTTCACCCTGCTGCAGTCCGACGTCGTGTACGAGCGGATCCTGAGCTGGCTGGATCAGCCGCGCGAGCGCGCGGGCGTCACGGGCGCGTAGTCCGAGGCGTCGCCCCGGAGCGCCACGCCCTCGCGGCCGTCCACGCCGACCGGCAGGTCGCCGGCGAGCGTCACGCGGCGCAGCAGGCGCGTGTGGTCGCCGTAGTCGTTGATGCCGAAGTGCTGCGTGGAGCGGTTGTCCCAGATCGCCACGTCGCCCGGCTGCCACGCCCAGCGGACGGTGTTGTCGGGGTTCTCGATCCGCCGCTGCAGCAGCGCGAGGATCGGCGCCGAGTCCTGCGTGCTCAGGCCCGCGAAGGACTTCACGAAATGCCCCAGCAGGAGGGACCGCCGGCCGGTCTCCGGGTGCACGCGCACCACGGGGTGCTCCGCCTCGAAGATGGTGCGGATGAACTCCTTGTGGTACTCGGCGCGCTGGTAGGTGGCGTTGTGGCCCGCGTAGTCGTAGTCGTTCGTGTGGATCGCGCGCAGGTTCTCCGCGAGTGCCTTGAGCGGCGCCGGCAGCCGGTCGTAGGCGCGCGTCGTGGATGCCCACGTCGTGTTCCCGCCGTGCGGCGGCAGCTCGACGGGCCGCAGGATCGACGCCTTCGGTACGCGGTCGACGAAGGAGACGTCGGTGTGCCAGCTGTTGGCAGCGCCCTCGATGGGCAGCAGGTCCGAGTCGGAGCGGACCGTCGGGTGGGGGGTGGTCGGCACCCCCAGGCGCGCGGCGAAGGCGTGCTGGCCGGCGTCGTCGAGGTGGTCCTGGCCGCGGAAGAAGATCACCTCGTGCTCGGCCAGCAGGTCGAGGATCGTCTCCGCGGTCGCGTCGTCGATGTCGCCGCCCAGCCGGACCCCGTGCACGATCGCCCCGATGTGTTCGCCCAGTTTGGTCACGGTGATCTCGGGCGAGACGGTGGTGGGATCGAGCGTTGCGGTCATGGCTGCCTCCGGGGTCCGTTGCGTGCGTCGTAGTGCATCCAGCACACCCGATCCGGCCCGACGGGGCCAGGGTTGCGTTCAGCGCGGGCGCAATCCGCTCAGTCCGCCTCCTCCTCGGCCTCCTGCTGCAGCCGGTCGATGTCGTCCGACGGGACGCCGATGGCCTCCGGTGTGTACGTGACCGCGTGCAGCGCACCGGAGTACGGGAAGACGCCGCGGCGCTCGCGCAGCTCCCACGCGACCGGCCCGCGGGCGTCCAGGCCCACGGAGATCCCGGTCCACGGCGCCATGCCGATGAGCTGGACGCGGTCCGGGAGGACGGCGGCCTCGGCGCCGTCGACGCCGATCGCCAGGTCCCACCGCAGGTTCGGGCGCACCGTCGCCGTGAGGGAGACGGTGTGCCGGCCGGGCGGCACAGGACCGGTGCGGGCCTCCGCGTAGCGGCCGTAGGCGTTGTAGCCGAGCACCACCGCGCCGTCCTCGACGTAGACGAGGTAGCCGCCCAGGGCGTCGCCGTGTGCGACGAGGACGCCCTCGGCGCCGTCGGCGAGATCGACGTCGATGTCGACGCGGAAGTCCCGGTACTGCACGAGCTTCGCCGAGCGGTACCGCTCGAGCACGGGTGTGCCGGGCAGCAGGCGCACGGGATCGGCGAGGCGCCGTTCCGCCGGATTGCGGGTGGACCCGTCGATCACGAGGGGGAAGACCGTGTTCCGCCAGGCCTCGTGCTCCCACTCGGCGGCCAGTTCGGCGACGAGGTCGGGGTGGTGCTCGGCGAGGTCGGCGGTCTCGGCCGGATCGGCCCGGTTGTCGAAGAGCTGCCAGCGCGGGGCGAGCGGGTCGTCGCCCCGGCCGTGCAGGCTGAGCAGCTTCCAGCCGTCCCGGTAGTAGCCGCGGTGGCCGCGGAACTCCGAGTACTGGCGCGTGCGGGCGGACGGGGCGGCGGCGTCGGACCACGCGGCGCGCTGGGAGAGCCCGTCGCGTTCCTGCGCGGGGAGACCGTGCCGATGGGACGGCGTCGCCACTCCGGCCAGATCCAGCAGCGTCGGCGCCACGTCGGTGACGAAGGAGAACTGCTCGCGCACGCCGCGCGCCTCCGGCAGGCCCGCGGGCCAGGACAGGACGAAGGGCACGCGCACGCCGCCCGCGAAGGTCTGGCCCTTGTAGAAGCGGAAGGGCGTGTTGGACACCTGCCCCCAGCCGCGCGGGTAGTGGACGCCGAGCCGCGCGGTGCCGATGAGCTCCTCCGGGTGGTCGACATCGCCCTCCCAGCCGTCGGGGCCGATGCCGTCGGCGAACTTCACGAACTCGGCGAAGTAGCTGCGGGTGCCCTCCGGGCCGCCCTCGGCGGTGCCCCCGTTGTCCGAGGTGAAGACGACGATCGTGTTGTCCAGCTCGCCCAGCTGCTCGACGGTGTCGAGCAGCCGGCCCAGGCTGTCGTCGACGGTGCGGACCATGGCCGCGTACACCTGCATGTACCGCGCGAACCGTCGCTGCCGGCCGGGATCGAGCTCGTCCCACGGCGGCACGTCGTAGCCGGGCTCGCTGTTGCGGCGCGCCGGCCGGACGTCGGGGCCGAACAGTCCGAGCTCCTGCTGCCGGGCGAACCGCTGCTCGCGCACGACGTCCCAGCCGCGGGCGTAGTCGAGTTCCCCGCGGGGCAGGTCCTCGTCCTTGACCTGCAGCGGGCCGTGCATCGCGATGTGCGCGAAGTACAGGAAGAAGGGCTTCTCCGCGTCGTGCGCCCGGAGGTCCTTGATCCACGAGACCGCGGTGTCGGTGAGCGCATCGGTGACGTAGAAGTCCTCCGGGTACTCGGTCACCGGGTCGACGGTGTTGTCGCGCACCAGCTGGTTCGGGTGGAAGAAGGAGTTCAGGCCCTCCAGGGAGCCGTAGTAGTGGTCGAAGCCCCGCTGCAGCGGCCAGGAGGAGCGGTCGGCGTCCGGGCCGAGCCGCGAGTCCTTCGCGAGGTGCCACTTGCCGACGGCGTGAGTCGCGTATCCGGATTCGCGGAGGATCTCCGGCAGGGTGAGCACGTCGTCGGCGAGACTCAGGCGCAGGTTCGGGAAGCCGGGGTCGGAGTTGGCGACCGAGCCGTAACCCGCGCGGTGCGGGTTGAGCCCGGTGAGCAGGGCGGCGCGGGCCGGCGAGCACACGGGGGTGGTGTGGTGGTTGGTGGAGACGATGCCGCGGGCGGCGAGCGCGTCCAGGTGCGGAGTGGGGATCTCCGAGCCGTACGGCCCGATGTCCGAGAAGCCCATGTCGTCGACGAGGACCACGATGATGTTCGGCGCACCGGGCCGGGCCCGTACCTCCGCCGGCCAGGCCGGCTCCGATTCGGCCTCGGAGCGGCCGATCCGTCCGGTGAATCCGTCGTACCCGCGCGCGTGATCGGGAATCGTCATACGGTGGCGGCCACCGCCGAATCCTGCTCCACACCGAGGGCGTCGAGCAGCGAACCGCGTAGTTCCGCGAACCCGGGCTCGCCCGGCCGGCGCCCGGCACCGTCGTCGAGGGTGAGGTCCACGGAGAGGATGCCGTGGTCCAGCACGAGGATCCGGTCGGCGAGCGCGATGGCCTCGTCGACGTCGTGCGTGATGAGCAGGACCCCGGGGCGGTGCCGTGCGACGAGGCGCCGGAGCAGGTCGTGCATCTTGAGCTTGGTCAGCGCGTCGAGCGCGCCGAAGGGCTCGTCGGCCAGGAGCACCGCCGGCTCGCGGACCAGGCTGCGGGCGAGCGCGACCCGTTGCTGCTGTCCTCCGGAGAGCTCACGCGGCCAGGCCTTCTCGCGCCCGTCCAGCTCGACCTCGCGGAGGAGCTCGCGGCCCACGGCCTCGGCGTCGGCGCCGCCCAGGCCGAGGATGACGTTGTCGAGAACGCGCGACCAGGGGAGCAGCCGGGAATCCTGGAAGACCACGGCGCGTCGCGGATCGACCTCGAGCACACCGGAGCCGGGGACGCCGTCGTCGAGCCCGGCGATCGCGCGCAACAGCGTCGACTTGCCGGAGCCGGACCGGCCGAGCAGCGCGACGAACTCGCCGCGGCGGATCGTGAGGTCGATGCCGCGGAGGACGGCGCGGCCGTCGAAGCCGCGCACCAGGTTCCGGGCCTCGATCACCGCGCCGCCGCTCTCGTCGGTCGCGGTCGATGTGCTCAGTGGGCCAGTGTGCTCTGCCATGACAGGGCCTTTCGTGCGGAGAAGCGGACGAGGAGGTCGGTGCTGAAGCCGAGGAGCGCGTACACGGCGAGGCCCACGACGATGACGTCGGTCAGGCCGTAGAGCCGCGCCTTGTACATCAGGTAGCCGATGCCGTCGGAGGCGCCGACCTGCTCGACGACGACCAGGGCGAGCCAGGCCACCGTCGCACCGAGCCGCAGGCCGGTGAAGAAGCCGGGCAGCGCGCCGGGGATCGCGATGTGGCGCACGAACTTCGCGCGGCTCAGGCCGACGGTCTCCGCGAGCTCCACGTACTTGCGGTCGATGCCGCGCAGGCCCGCGTGGGTGTTGAGGTACACCGGCGTCGCGACCGCCAGGGTGATGAGGACGATCTTCATCTCCTCGCCGATCCCGAACCAGACGATGAACAACGGCAGCAGCGCGAGCGCGGGGATCGCGCGGTAGATGGTGACGGTCCCGTCGATGAGGGCCTCGCCGGGGCGGGTGAGTCCGGAGAGGAGTGCCAGCACGACCGCGAGGGTCACGCCCAGGACGCCGCCGACGATCGCGCGCTGCGCGGAGGCCCAGACGTTGGACCACAGCGATCCGTCGAGCGCGAGGTTCCACGCGGTGTTCGCGACCGTCCACGGCGCGGACAGGACGGTGTCCGGGATGACGCCGGTCGCGGAGCCCCCCGCCCACAGGGCGACGACCAGCGCGGGGCCGGCGAGGATCCACGCGCCGATCGGGCGGGAATCGACCAGCGCTCGGCGCGTGGACGTGCGGGGCAGCAGCTCGTGGTCGGGATCGAGTGCCCCGGGTCGCTGCTCGGGGGCGGAGTCGTGGGCGAGGCCGCTACCGAGGCGGCCGGTCGGGGGAGAGGTCACGGGAGGGCCCTTACGTTGCGGGGTGGGTGTCGAACCGGAAGTCGACCGAACCGTCGGCGGAGACGCGGCCGCCGGGGATCTCGCCGAAGTCGGCGAGGACGTCGATGGTGCTCTGCTGGCGCGCGACGAGGGCGCGGTCGAGCGGCACGGAGCGCCAGCCGCCCTGGCCGTCGTAGGCGATGCGGCCGACGGCGGCGGGGATCTTCAGCGCGCCCGCGTAGTAGGTCCGGATCCAGCGGTCCTTGTCGGCGTCCACCCACGCGCGGGCGCGGTCGACCGCGGCCGAGAGCCGCTTGAGGGCGGCGGCCCGGGCGGGATCCGCGAGCGCCGCCTGCGGCGAGTAGAGGAACATCAGGCCGGACTGCGCCGCCTGGTTGAGATCGTCCGGCAGCACCTGCGCGTCCGGGTGGGCGAGCCGGTACTTCGTGCTGATCGGCTCCATCAGCGGGGCGATGTCGATCTGGCCGGCGCCCAGGGCCTCGCCCACCTCGGTGAGCTGGAGCGGGACCAGCTGGACGTCGTGCTTCGACAGGCCCGCCGAGCGCAGCAGGCGCAGGACCATGGCCTGGTGGGCGGTGCCCTCCGCGTAGCCGATCTTCCGTCCGCGCAGGTCGGCAGCGGTGCGCAGGGGGACGCCGGGGCGCGCGACGGTCGAGACGCCGCCGCGGTCGAGCTGCCAGGCCTTGATGATCGGACTGGGGAAGCGCGCGATCCGGGCGTGGATCGGGGGCACGTCGGCCACGATCGCGACCTGCGTCGCGTCGGCGCGGAAGGACTCGAGGATCGCGGGGCCGCCGGCGAAGTCCGCGAACTTCACGCCGAACCCCAGCTTCGCCGCTTCCCCGGACGCGGTGAGCATCGTCTTGAGGATGGACTGCTGGTCGGCCACGGTGATGACGGTGCCGGCCGGGACCTGGTCGGCGATCGGCGCGGACGGGTCGTACGCGGGCCCCGTCGACGACGAGCACGCGGCGACGCCGAGCACCGCGACGAGGGCGGTGGCGAGCGCTGCGGCGCGGCGGGGGAGGCGAAAAGGCATGGGGGCCATTGAAGGGGAGTGGGGTCGTCGTCGGAACCGTTGGACGCAGGCTGAGCGCAAGGCGGCACCGATAGAATGGTGGGCGTCATGGGCAAGGTCGTGCTGTTCTACGTGTTCGCCCCGCTGGCCGATCCGGAGGCGATCCGGCTGTGGCAGCGGGCGCTGTGTGAGGCGAACGGTCTCCGCGGCCGGATCATCGTCTCCCGCCACGGGATCAACGTCACCGTCGGCGGCGAGATCCGCGCGGTCAAGCGGTACGTCCGCGCCGTGCGCGAGTACCCCGCCTTCAAGGGCGCGGACGTGAAGTGGTCCGACGGTTCCGCCGACGACTTCCCGAGACTCTCGGTCAAGGTGCGGGACGAGATCGTCACCTTCGGCGTCCCCGACGAGGTGGAGGTCGACGCGGACGGCGTCCGCGGCGGGGGAGTGCACCTGACGCCCGACGAGGTGCACGCGCTGGTCGCGGAGAAGCCCGACGCCGTCTTCTTCGACGGCCGCAACGCCATCGAAGCCGAGATCGGCCGGTTCGCCGGCGCCGTGGTGACCCCGGCGACGACGACCCGTGATTTCGTGACGCTGCTCGACGCGGGGGAGTACGACCACCTCAAGGACCGCCCGGTGATCACCTACTGCACCGGCGGCGTGCGCTGCGAGGTCCTGAGCGCCGTGATGCGCAACCGCGGCTTCGGCGAGGTCTACCAGCTCGACGGCGGCATCGCCCGCTACGGCGAGCGGTTCGGCGACCGCGGGCTCTGGGAGGGCTCGATGTACGTCTTCGACCGGCGGATGCGCATCGACTTCTCCGAGGCGGCGAAGCGGATCGGCCGCTGCACGGCGTGCGGCGCGCCGACCTCGAACGTCGCGAACCTCGCTCCGCCGCAGGACCGGGAGCTGGCGGTGCTGTGCGAGGACTGCGCGTCGTGAGCTCCCGCGCAGTGCCGGTCGTCGTGGTCGCCGGCTACCTGGGTGCGGGTAAATCAACGCTGCTCAACCACCTGCTGTCCGGAGCCGGCGACGCCCGCATCGGCGTCGTGGTCAACGATTTCGGCGCGGTCAACATCGATGCGATGCTCGTCTCGGGCGCGTCCGGGAGCGGCGCCGTGCGCACCGTGTCGCTGAGTAACGGGTGTGTGTGCTGCACCGTCGACGACGACGAGCTCGAGGACGTCCTCGGGGCCCTCGCGGCCCGCGATCTCGACCTCGTGGTGGTCGAGGCGTCGGGGCTCGCCGAGCCCGCGGCGATGGTGCGGCGCGTGGTGCTCGCCCGGGACCCGCGGATCGAGTACGGCGGGCTCGTCTACGTCGCGGACGCCGCGCACCTCGCCGGCACGATGGAGCGGCATCCCTCCCTACGCCACCACCTCGCCCTCGCCGACCTGGTGGTGCTCAACAAGATCGACCTCGCCGGCGACCCCGGCGCTGCGCGGGCGTTGGTGCGCGAGCACGCACCGTCGGCGCCGGTGGTCGGGACCGTCGACGCGGTGGTCCCGGTGGAACTGCTCATCGACGCGGAGGTACTGGCGCGCCGTGCCGCGCAGCGGCGGGACTCCCCACGCCAGCTCACCCTGGACGAGGCGCTGCGCGAGCACGACCACGATCACGCGCACGGCCACGCGACCGGGGAGGCGCACGGGCACCTGCACGACGAGTACGTCGCCGTCACCGTCGAGACCGGGCGCCTGGACGCCCGGGCGACCGCCGACCTGCTCGCCGATCCGCCGCGCGGCGTCTTCCGGACGAAGGGCTTCGTCACCGCCGCGGATGGCACTCGGCTCGAGGTGCACGCCGTCGGGCGACACGTCCGGACGGCGCCGGAGCGGGGCGGACGCGGTGGGGCGGCCTCGGTGCTGGTCTTCCTCGGTATCGGGCTCGACGAGGAGGCGGTCAACACCCGGGTTCAGGCTTGTCTGGCGGCCCCGGACGCCCCGGCCGACCCGCAGGCGGTGCTCTCCCTGCTGCGGTACTCCGCTGCGGCGCAGTCTGATTCGGCGATTCTCGAGGACTGAGCCTCTGCGGCTCTTGGTAACGATCCGGTAACGATCACCGACGGGATTTTCCTAAAGTCTCAATTGATGGTTGACTGTTTCTCGTGTGACTGATGTGACGAAAGTTGCACAAGAGACTTGGAAGGAGAGCGGCGCCACTTCCCCGGCGCCCAGCTGCCCATGAAGAAGACCCGTGTCCTCGCAGGCTCGCTTGCGACCGCGGCCGTCGCGCTGTTCGGCGCGCCCGGCCTCGCGTCCGCCGACCCCGCCCCCGCCGCCCCGGCCCAGCCGCTGTCCGGCAAGACCGTGTTCCTCGACGCCGGCTCCTCCGTCGCGTCGGCCGTCGACCAGGCCCGCAAGGTCGCCGATGGCCGTGGCGGCCAGGTGCCGTGCGTCAATCCGGTGGCCATCGCCTCCAACGGCACCGCCGATCATTCCGTGAACTTCGCCGTGGCCAAGATGGTCGAGGCTGCGCTCAAGACCCAGGGCGCCAAGGTCATCCTGTCTCGCGCGGACGACGCCGGCTTCGGCGGTTGCGTCGACCAGCGCGCCGCGGCCGCCAACAAGTCCGGCGCCGACCTCGCCGTGAGCATCAACAGCGCGGTCCAGGACGCGGCCCAGCGCGGCTTCCTTCTCGAGACGGCCGCTCCGGGCGTCACCGACTCCAAGGTCACGGCGCAGCAGGCGGTCAGCGACCCCGCGACCACCGTGATCCGGGACGCCACCCGCGCCGGCGGCTTCGTGCCGGCGCAGTACCTCGGCGGCCAGGACGGCGTCGCGAAGACCACCAACGCCCTCGCTTCGCTGGTGAACATCCCGCTCGTCTACGCGAACCTCGGCAACCTGGCCAACGCGGACGACGCGGCGCTGCTCACCTCGCGCGAGGGGCAGACCCAGTACGCCTCCGTGCTCGCCAACGGCGTGATCCAGCAATTGACCGGCAAGGTCAAGCCGGGCGGCGTCGTCGAGCAGCCCGTCGTGGCCCAGCCCGTCGCGCCGCAGGTCGATCCCGCGGTGCCCGTGACCCCCGCCGCCCCGGCCGCCCCCGCGGCGACGGCTCCGGCCGCCGCCGCCCCGGCCGCGACGGCTCCGGCCGCCACCGCTCCTGCGGCGACGGCGCCGACGGCTCCGGCCCAGACCCCGATCGTCCCGGCCGTGCCGGGCGCTCCCGCCGCCGCGGCTCCCGTCACCCCGAGCACCGGTACGGGTACCTCCCCGATCGTCTCGGGCGTGCCGATGCTGCAGGGCGGCGCGACCCCGTCTGCCGCCACGGCGCCGCAGGCGACCGCTCCCGCGGCGACCGCTCCGCAGGGCACCTCGGTGACCATCCCCGGTCTGGGGCAGGTGGCGCTGCCGCAGCTGCCGACGGTGACGATCCCCGGCCAGGCGCAGCCGCTGGGCGTGAACTCGCTCTTCGAGATGGGGCCCAAGGCCGCCGAGTTCCTCACCAGCTCGCAGGGAACGCAGCTCGTCAACACGCTGATCTCCAGCCCGCAGGCCTTCAACTCCCTGCAGTCCGCGCAGGGGCCGGCCGCCGCCCAGGAGATCCTCAAGGCGATCCTGAGCGCCGGCGCGATCCTGCCGAAGTAGGGATCACACCGCACCGACTTCCGCCGGGGACGTCACGCCCCGGCGGGAAGCGGTAGCGCGGCCCGATCTGGCAAGCTGGCTGATATGGCACTCCGCAATATCGTCCGGCTCGTCCACATGGCCCCGCCGATCAAGGACCTGAAGGGGAAGAAGGTCCTCGTCACCGGCGCCGCCAGCGGGATCGGCCGCGCTACCGCGAATCTCCTCGCGGCGCACGACGCCGAGCTGGTGTTGACCGACATCAACGCCGAGCAGCTCGACGCCGTCACTCGCCACGTCACCGCCCTGGGCGCGAAGGTCATCGCGTCCAGGGCGTTCGACGTCTCCGACTACGACGCCGTGCGTGCTTTCGCCGACGAGGTCCACGCGGCCGCGGGCCCGCTGGACGTGGTGATGAACGTCGCGGGCATCGCCGTCTGGGGCACCGTCGAGAATCTCACCCACGAGCAGTGGCGCCGGACCGTCGACGTGAACCTGATGGGGCCGATCCACGTGATCGAGACCTTCCTCCCGCCGATGATCGCCGCGGGCCGGGGCGGCCAGCTGGTCAACGTCTCGTCCACCGCCGGTCTCATCGCGCTGCCGTGGCACGCGGCGTACTCGGCTGCGAAGTTCGGCCTCGTCGGCGTCTCCGAGGTGCTCCGGTACGACCTGCGCCGGCACGGCATCGGCGTTTCCGTCGTCGTGCCCGGCGCCGTCGAGACGGGCCTGGTGAAGACCGTCGAGATCAACGGGGTGGACCGCTCGAACCCGAAGGTGAACAAGGGGATCGACGCTTTCCCGAAGGTCACGGCCGAGAAGGCGGCTCAGGCGATCATCGACGGCGTTCTGCACAACAGGTTCATCGTGTACACCTCGTTCGACACGCGCTTCGGCTACTTCTGGAAGCGGAAGTTCGCGCTGCCCTACGAGATCGCCATGCGCGTGGCGAACGACCGGTTCGCGTACCTGGCGAAGATCTCAGAGCGCGGCCAGTAGGCGCACGTGCTCCGCCCACACGGCTTCGAGCTCGTCCTGCGAGACGCCCGAGGCCAATTGGTGGAGCACCCATCCCGGGCTGAGCGTCGCCATCAGTGCCGCGGCCCACACCTCGGTGTTCGCCGTGCGGCCCGCGTCGACGAGCATCGACCGCACCGTCATCGCGGACACGCGCCACGGCGGCTCGTCGTACGGGTCGCGGGCGGCCTGCTCGGCACCGCGCAGGAGGTCGCCGTGGCGCGCGATGAGCTGCATCCGCGCCTTTCCGTACTCGGTGAGGCGGTGCACGGGGTCGCCGCCCGGGCCGAGCGGGGGCGGTCCGAACATGAACCGCTGCTGCAGCTCGGTCTCGTCATGATCGAGGAGGGCCTGCAGCAGCCCGGCACGCGAGCCGAAGCGCCGGAAGACGGTGCCCTTGCCCACGCCGGCCGCCTGCGCCACCGCGTCCATGCTCACCGCGTCGACGCCGTGCTCGGCGAAGAGCCGCTGCGCCGCGTCGATGAGCAGCTCGCGATTGCGGGCCGCGTCACGGCGCGGCTCGGTCTGCGGCTGCGCGAGGGGGAGGAGTGGTCCGGTCATCGGATGGAGCCTACCGTGCGGATTTTCGACTCACCATGATCCCGGGGAAGAAATCCGGACCGAAGTCCGTTAACTTTGGCGGATGCGGCCCGGTCGGTCGCCCGGAGAACGTCAGGAGAACTGAGGAACATGTCGGACATCACCGTGCTCGCCGTCGTCGGATCGCTGCGCAGCAGCTCGCTCAACCGGGAGCTGGCCGAGGTGGCCGTCGCGAACGCGCCCGCGGGGGTGCGCGTCGAGATCGCCGAGGGTATTGCGGACGTGCCCTTCTACAACGAGGACATCGACGGCGAGGCCGCACCGGCCACCGCCGCGGCGCTCCGCGACCGGATCGCGGCCGCGGACGCCCTTCTGCTGCTCGCCCCGCCCAACAACGGCACCGTCAGCGCCGTATTGAAGAACGTCATCGACTGGGGCTCGCGCCCCTACGGCTCCAGTGCGTTGTCGGGTAAGCGGGTGGCCCTCGCGGGCGTGGGCCACCGTCTGGACACAACTCTTGCCGACGCCGAGCGCGCCGTCACCATCGCCGGCGGCGAGGTCCCCGAGGGGCTCGTCGAGGAGTTCCCCATCTCCGGCCTCGACGGCAAGTCGGTGCGCGAGCACGACGCCGTCGCGCAGCGCGCGGGCGACCTCCTCGAGCGGCTCGTCGCCCCCGTCCGCTAGGGGCGCCGCGCCCACCCGTGGGGGCGCCGCAGGCGGGTCTCCGACGGTGCCGGGCGTGTCGGATCGGCGTGTCGTCGATCCTCGGCGTGTCCTGGGGATTCACGATGAAAAACGCTCGAAAGACCGTCTTGCGAGCTGGTAATTTCACGAATGTTGTTCGCAAGTGGTTGTGTCGCTTCCTCGGGGCCACCACTAGGTGTAGTGTTCAGTCCACTGCGAGAGCGGACGCGCCGAAACGCCGTCCGGGAGGCATGAGGACGTCGCTGAGGGGTCCGCGGGCCGACCGAGTTCACGCAGGTAAACGTGGCGAGAAAACTTGTCAGTCCGTAGGTCGATAATCGGGTTCCGAGCAGTCTCCGGGACCGTCCAGCGAAGGGGAGCCATCCATGAGCCAGGTCGAGATCACCGTCTACACCAAGCCCGCCTGCGTGCAGTGCAACGCCACGTACAAGGCGCTCGACAAGGCCGGCCTCGAGTACCGCGTGGTGGACATCACCGAGGACCCGGAGGCCCGGGACTACGTCATGGCGCTCGGCTACCTGCAGGCCCCCGTCGTCGTCGCCGGCGATGCGCACTGGTCGGGCTTCCGCCCGGACCGGGTGAAGGCGCTCGCCGCGGTCGCCGCCACGGCGTAGCGATGGCGTCGCCGCTCGTCGTCTACTTCTCGTCGGTGTCGGAGAACACGCACCGATTCGTCGAGAAGCTGGGCATGCGTGCACTGCGCATCCCGGTGACGCGGGCGACCGAACCGCTCACCGTCGATGAGCCCTTCGTCCTGATCACCCCCACGTACGGCGGGGGAAAGCAGGCGACCGCGGTCTCGGGCGGGGGATACGTCCCCAAGCAGGTGATCCGGTTCCTCAACGACCAGCACAACCGCTCCCTGATCCGCGGCGTGATCGCGGCGGGGAACACCAACTTCGGCGAAGAGTTCTGCTTCGCGGGGGACGTGATCTCCCGCAAGTGCCGGGTCCCGTACCTCTACCGCTTCGAGCTCATGGGCACCACCGAGGACGTGGATCGCGTCCACGCCGGGCTCACCGAATTCTTCGCCGGAACCGTCTCCACCCTCGACAAGGAAAGCGCGCGCTCATGACCGCAACTCAGGAAGACCTCGTACCCTCCGCGAGCCAGTCCGGCGTCCACGGCGGCCCCGGCCACAGCGAGCTGGACTTCCACGCCCTGAACGCGATGCTGAACCTGTACGACAAGGACGGGCGGATCCAGTTCGACAAGGACCGGGAGGCCGCGCGGCAGTACTTCCTGCAGCACGTCAACCAGAACACGGTCTTCTTCCACAACCTGGACGAGAAGCTCGACTACCTCGTCGAGGAGAACTACTACGAGCCCGAGGTGCTGGACAAGTACAGCCGCGAGTTCGTCAAGGGCCTGTTCGACGCGGCCTACGCCAAGAAGTTCCGGTTCCCCACCTTCCTGGGCGCGTTCAAGTACTACACCAGCTACACGCTGAAGACGTTCGACGGCAAGCGCTACCTGGAGCGCTTCGAGGACCGTGTCTGCATGGTCGCGCTCACGCTGGCCGACGGTGACGAGAAGCTGGCCGTGAATCTGGTGGACGAGATCATCGCCGGGCGCTTCCAGCCGGCCACCCCCACCTTCCTCAACTCGGGCAAGAAGCAGCGCGGCGAGCCCGTCTCGTGCTTCCTGCTCCGCATCGAGGACAACATGGAGTCGATCGGCCGCTCGATCAACTCCGCGCTGCAGCTGTCCAAGCGCGGTGGCGGAGTCGCGCTGCTGCTCAGCAATATCCGCGAGCACGGCGCGCCCATCAAGAAGATCGAGAATCAGAGCTCGGGCGTCATCCCGATCATGAAGCTGCTCGAGGACTCGTTCAGCTACGCCAACCAGCTGGGCGCCCGGCAGGGTGCGGGCGCCGTGTATCTGCACGCGCACCACCCGGACATCTACCGCTTCCTCGACACCAAGCGCGAGAACGCCGACGAGAAGATCCGTATCAAGACCCTGTCGCTCGGCGTGGTGATCCCCGACATCACCTTCGAGCTCGCCAAGAACAACGACGACATGTACCTGTTCTCCCCGTACGACGTGGAGCGGGTCTACGGCGTGCCCTTCGCGGACGTCAACGTCTCGGACAAGTACCACGAGATGGTCGACGACTCGCGGATCCGCAAGACCAAGATCAACGCCCGCGAGTTCTTCCAGACCCTCGCCGAGTTGCAGTTCGAGTCGGGCTACCCGTACATCATGTACGAGGACACCGTGAACCGGGCGAACCCGATCGCCGGCAAGATCACGCACTCGAACCTGTGCAGCGAGATCCTGCAGGTCTCCACCCCGTCGACCTACAACGACGACCTGTCCTACGCCGAGATCGGCAAGGACATCTCCTGCAACCTGGGCTCGCTGAACATCGCGAAGACGATGGACAGCCCCGACTTCGGCGCCACCATCGAGACCGCGATCCGTGGCCTCACCGCGGTCTCGGACCAGACCGACATCAGCTCCGTGCCGTCGATCGAGAAGGGCAACAACCTCTCCCACGCGATCGGCCTCGGGCAGATGAACCTGCACGGTTACCTGGCGCGCGAGCGGGTCTTCTACGGCTCCGACGAGGGCGTCGACTTCACGAACATCTACTTCTACACGGTCCTGTTCCACGCGATCCGCGCGTCGAACAACATCGCGCGGGAGCGCGGGCAGTCCTTCGGCGGCTTCGAGAACAGCAAGTACGCCTCGGGTGAGTTCTTCGACAAGTACACCGAGCAGGAGTGGAAGCCGGCCACCGACAAGGTCGCCGGGCTCTTCGCCGACGCCGAGATCCACGTCCCCACGCAGGACGACTGGCGCGCGCTCAAGGCCGACGTGCAGAAGCACGGGCTGTACAACCAGAACCTGCAGGCGGTGCCGCCCACCGGCTCGATCAGCTACATCAACCACTCCACGAGCTCGATCCACCCCGTCGCGGCGAAGGTCGAGATCCGTAAGGAGGGCAAGATCGGCCGCGTGTACTACCCGGCGCCGTACATGGACAACGACAACCTGGAGTACTACCAGGACGCGTACGAGATCGGCTACGAGAAGATCATCGACACGTACGCCGCCGCCACCCAGCACGTGGACCAGGGCCTGTCGCTGACGCTGTTCTTCAAGGACACCGCCACCACCCGCGACGTGAACCGCGCGCAGATCTACGCGTGGCGCAAGGGCATCAAGACGCTGTACTACATCCGACTGCGCCAGATGGCGCTCGAGGGCACCGAGGTCGAGGGCTGCGTCAGCTGCATGCTGTGAGGGTGCGGTAGGTGAGTCGCCGGCCAGGGGAAACATCCCCTGGCCGGCGTTTCTTGTTCCGGGGGCGATCGAAACACGCGAATCCGGCCTTGCGACGCGGTGGACGGCATAGTTTGGATGCGTCCACATATCTTCGTCCGCAAGGCGGTTGGACCATGAGCTTTCTCGATCGGGTCATGAACAAGGCCCAGGCGACCATCCCGATGGAACGGCAAGTCCAGGGCCTGCACCTCTTCCAGAAGGCCAAGACGCTGGCTCTGGGCGACCGGCAGCCGGCCTTCGTCGAGGAGGAGATCCCCGACGTCGACGCGGTGAGCCTGACCGAGATCGACATGAGCAACCCGTTCATGTGGCGGCAGGGCCAGTGGCGCCCCTACTTCGAGCGACTGCGCAACGAGGCGCCGGTTCACTTCCGGGCGTCGAGCGAATTCGGGCCGTACTGGTCGGTCACGCGGTACGACGACATCGTCGCGGTGGACCGCGACTTCGAGACCTACTCGGCCGAGCCGCAGATCGTCATCGGCGTACCGCCGGACGGCCTGGACATCGAGATGTTCATCGCGATGGACCCGCCACGCCACGACGAGCAGCGCGGAGCGGTTCAGGGAGTCGTGGCACCGCAGAACCTCGAGGAGATGCAGGGACTGATCCGGTCGCGCGTCCAGGAAGTCCTCGACGATCTGCCGGTCAACGAACCGTTCGACTGGGTGGACAGGGTCAGCATCGAGCTGACGTCCCGCATGCTCGCCACCCTGCTCGACTTCCCCTATGAGGATCGGCGCAAGCTCGTGCACTGGACCGAGCTGGCAGGTGCCAGCGCGGCGGCCACCGGCGGCGACGTCGACATGGACGAGATGTACAAGGGCGCCGCCGAGATGGCGAAGAGCTTCAGCGCCCTGTGGCACGACAAGGCGGCGCGCCTCAAGGCGGGCGAGAAGCCGGGATACGACCTGATCACCCTGATGCAGATGTCAGAGGACACCAAGGACCTGATCAACAGGCCGATGGAGTTCCTCGGCAATCTGATCCTGCTCGTCGTGGGCGGCAATGACACCACCCGCAACTCGATGTCGGGCGGTGTGTACGCACTGAACCTGTTCCCGGACCAGTTCGATCGTCTCAAGGCAGACCACAGCCTGATCCCGAAGTTCGTCCACGAGAACATCCGCTGGCAGACGCCGCTGGCCTACATGCGGCGCATCGCCAAGAAGGACACCGTCCTGGGCGGTCAGTTCATCCGCAAGGGCGACAAGGTCGTCATGTGGTACGCCTCGGCGAACCGGGACGAGCGCACCTTCGAGAATCCGGACGACTTCATCATCGACCGGCACAACGCCCGCCACCATCTCTCGTTCGGCATCGGCGTGCACCGTTGCATGGGCAGTCGCGTGGCCGAACTGCAGCTGCGGATCCTCTGGGAGGAGTTGCTCGCGCGGTTCGAGGACATCGAGGTGCTGGAGGAGCCGGAATACCTCCAGTCGAACTTCGTCCGGGGTTACACGAAGATGATGGTCACGGTGACGCCGATCGGGCAGAAGCCTCGCCCCCGCGACCAACGGCGGCTGCAGCCCGCCGCGGTACGGGCTCCCGCTCGGCAACCGATTCGTCGGTCCCGCGAAGCGACCACCACCACCGAAACGGAGGTCGACGTTCAGGTGGCGGGCCGGCGCGAGGTGGCGGACGGGGTCGTCGAGCTCACCCTCAGCGACCCGACGGGCGCACCGCTTCCGTCGTGGACTGCCGGCGCCCACATCGACCTCCTCCTGGAACCGTCGCTGACGCGGCAGTATTCGCTGTGCGGCAGCGCCTCCGACGAGTCGACGTGGAAGATCGGCGTCCTCCGCGACCCGGACGGCCGAGGTGGCTCGGCGTACGTCCACGAGAAGCTGACGGAGGGGACGACCGTCCGCGTGCGTGGTCCGCGCAATCATTTCCCGTTGGTCGCCTCCGCGAACTACCGCTTCGTCGCCGGCGGCATCGGGATCACTCCGATCCTCCCGATGATCGAGGCCGCGCGGGCACGCGGGGCGAACTGGAGCCTGCTCTACTGCGGACGTTCCCGCGAGTCGATGGCGTTCCTGGACCGATTCGAGGACACCGAGCGGGTCACGATCTGGCCGAGCAGCGAGAACGGAAGGATCGACCTGGCGGCGACGCTCGGAACGCCCACGCCCGACACGGTGGTCTACTGTTGCGGCCCCGGCGCTTTCCTCGATGCCGTGGAGGAGGCGTGCGCGCCGTGGCCCGACGGCAGCCTGCACATCGAGCGCTTCGCGGCCAAGGAGGTCGCGGCGTCCGAGGACGCGCTCGACTCGTTCGAGGTCGTGTGCTCGCGCTCGGGCGTGAGCGTGACCGTTCCGGAGGGCACCACGATCTTCGACGCGGTCGAGAAGGCCGGCGTCGATGTCCTCGGGTCCTGCATGGAAGGCATCTGCGGCACCTGTGAGGCCGACGTGCTCGAGGGCACGCCCGAGCACCGTGACTCGATCCTGTCCAAGGCGGAGAAGGAACGGGGCGAGACGATCATGCTCTGCGTCTCGCGCTCCCTGTCGAAGAAGCTGGTGCTGGACGTATGAACGACACTGCTCGGAACCATCCCGCCGCCGACTATCCGCGGGACTGCTGGTACGTCGTCGCCACCGCTGCCGAGGTCGGATACGGATTCACTGCGCGGCGCGTCCTCGACACATCGGTCGTGCTCTTCCGTCTCTCCGACGGTGCGATCGCCGCGCTGGAGGATCGCTGCGCGCATCGGCCCTACCCCCTGTCGGCGGGACGCCGAGAGGACGACTTCGTCGTGTGCGGCTACCACGGCTGTACCTACGACGCGACGGGACGCTGGGTGAGCGTGCCGTCCCAGGACCACCCGCCCTCGTCCGCGCGGGTGCGAGCCTTCCCGGTCGTCGAGCGCGGACCCTTCGTCTGGATCTGGGCGGGGACGCCCGGCGGCGAACGATTGCGGCCACCGCCGGCGACACCGTGGTTGCACGGTGACGGCTGGACGAGCGTCGGGGAGCGGCGCGAGGTGGCCGCCAACCTGCAACTGCTGCACGAGCACTACCTCGACCTCTCCAACGTCGTCGCGATGCACCCGGAGATGATGCCGCCCGGCATCGAGGCGCTGCCGCCGCTGGAGGACGTCGAGGTCTCCGAGGTGTCGGTCTCCTACAGGCGAGAACTGCCCGAGGCGCCGCTGGCTCCGTGGGAAGCCGCGGTCACGGGGCTGGACGAGGCCACCGCGTCCACGCCGTTCGGCCGGACGGAGACGGGCACGTTCGTGACGCCGGGCCTGCACAAGCAGACCTACACCATCATCGGCGCGACCGGTCCGGAGCTGGAGCTCGTGCGGACGCACGGTTTCACGCCCCAGTCCTCCGGAGTCACCCATGTCTTCCTGCAGATCTCGTGGCGGGGCGCCGCGGTCTCACCCGACATCGGCGAGCAGTTGATCGGGGTCTTCCACGCGATGGCCGACCGAGACGTCGCCGTCCTCGAGACCATGCAGCGGTGCCTCGACGAAGACCCGAGCCCGCGGCGTTACGTCAACGTCAAGGCGGACCGGGCCGCGGTGCGCGCGCGCCGGATCCTGACGACGATGGTGGAAGACGAGCGGGGGATCTAGCTCAGTGGCCGCCGGAGGCGTGGCGGCCCCGACGCATCTCGTCGACGCCGTCGTCCGTGCAGAAGCCGGAGGCGCTCGCCTTGAGGCAGAGCAGCCCCAGGAGGCGCAGATGATCGTCCACGACGGCGAGGCGGCGGATGCCGCGCGCGACCATCTCAGTGCGGAGCAGATCGGCCGGCGCGTCCGGTGCGACGGTGCGGCCGTCGAGCGCGGCCACGCTGAGGGCGGGATCATCGTCCTCGACACCGAGCGGGGCGAGGTCGTCACGGTCGAGCGTGCCGATGAGCCGGCCGTCGCGGACCAGGAGGAGCAGGTGGAGCTTGGGGCTCGCGGCGAACGCGGCGCGCGCCGCACGCACCGTGGTGTCGGCGGGGTGCACGGTCGGGCGACGCAGCATCACGCCGCCCACGGTGCCCGCCGTCGTCGTCACGTCGCGACCGGCTCGATGCGGGCCGGGACGTACTTGTGCCACGGAGTACCGGCGAACCGGTCGCGGTGCTTGGCGCTGGTCAGCTCGTTCGGCGCGATGCCCGGCCGGGCGAGACCGTCCTCGCCCGGGTAGTCGAGCCCGAGTCCGTTGGGCAAGGAGACGTGGCCGGCGCGCATCATGTCGCTGATCTCGATCGACGACTCCAACGACCCGGCCTCCGTGGTGATCCGCACCCGCGACGCGGGCTCGAGGCCGAGGCGTTCCGCGTCCTCGGCGCTGATCCGCAGCGCGCCGCCCGCGTCCCGGCGGCGCCACGCGGGGTCGCGAATGATGGTGTTCGCGGTGAAGGCCCGCCGCTCGCCCGCCATGAGGACGAACGGGAACTCCGGCGTCGTCCACGACGAGGGCGCATCGCGCAGGGCGTCGATCTCGGGGAGCAACTCCGGGATCGCCACCGTGAAACGGTTGTCCTTGCGCAGCACGTAGTCCCAGGCGTTCTCCCACTCGTCGACGGAGAAGGTGACGCCGGAGCGCTCGCGGAGGATCGCATCGAAGAGCTGTTGGCCCGGCCGCATGCCGGTGCCGATGAACCCGGCCCGCGCCACCGCGTCGGGGTGGGAGAGCGCGCACAGATGGGCTGCGCCCCACAGGATCGCGGCGCCGCGCGCCCCCTCGGGCAGCGTCGGCCCGAGCGTCTCGTACAGCACGTACCCGATGAGTCTCAGCAGCGAGGGGTCGGCCGCGGCGGCGGAGAACAGGGCGAGCGCGAAGGCGTCGTCGCCGGCGGTCAGGGCGGTCCGGAGTCGCGCGAGGAGCGCCTCGTCGACCGCGCCCAGCTCGCGCAGCAGGCGGGCGTAGATCTCGGGCTCGGGCAGCGTGCCGGGGCGTGGCTCGAGCAGCGGTGCGCGGAGCTGGAAGGCGTTGTGCGGGAACTCCATCGTGAAGAAGGTGCACTCCCACTTCTCGTACTGGCTGGACGCGGGGAGCACGTAGTCCGCCTCGCGGGCCGTCTCCGTCATGGCGACGTCGACCACGACGGTCAGTTCGCAGGCGCGCATCGCGTCGATGAACCGACGGGACTCCGGCAGCGAGTGGGCGGGGTTCGAGCTGTCGATCCACAGGGCCCGCAGGCGTTCCGGGTGATCGGTGAGGATCTCGTCGGCGATCGAGTTGCACGGGATGAGGCCCGCGATCACCCGCGCGCCCGTGACGGGCGTCTGACGCTCGGTCTTGGGCTGCTGCTCCGCGGCGAGGCCCGCGCTGAGCATCGGCGCCATCCGGGTGAGCAGGGCGTGGGCGGCACCGTCGACGATGCGATCGGGGAGTGGCGTGGCGGCCGCGGCGGGGACCGCCCGGGCGATGCCGCCGGCGCCGAGCGCGACCGCGTCCGCGATCGTCCTGCGGGCCTTCTTCTTCAGGGGGCTCGACGGTGCGCGGCCCGCGCGCCGGGGGTCTCCGCCCGGGGCGCCCACGGGGGAGGAGAACCACGAGTGCAGGTACATGGTGCCCGGGCGCCCGAAGTTGCCGGTCAGGATCCATAGGAGCTTGTTGAGGTAGGAGACCAGGGTGCTGTTCGGTGCCTGCTGCACGCCGAGGTCCTCGTACGTCGTCGCGCTGGCGGCGGTCGCGAAGCGCCTCGTCGCCGCGCGGAGGAGATCCTCGTCGACGCCACAGGTCGCGGCGTACGCGCTGATCGGGACCCGGCGGAGGGCGTCGAGGACCTCCTCCGTGCCGTCGGTGTGCTCGGCGACGAAGTCGTGGTCGAGGAGGTCCTCCTCGACGAGGACGCCGAGCATCGCCGCGAGGCACCACGCGTCGGTGCCGGGGAGGACCTGCAGGTGGAAGTCGGCCATCGCCGCCGTCTCGCTCCTGCGCGGGTCGAGCACGATCATCGAGCGCCCGGGGTCCTTGGCGATCTCCTTGAGCACAGGCCGGGCGCGGGGGAACGAGTGCGTCTGCCACGGGTTCTTGCCGAGGAACATCACCACTTCGGCGTGCTCGAAGTCGCCCTTCGTGTGGGTGCCGTACAGCTGCGCGTCGACCCACGCCTCGCCGGTCTTCTCCTGAGCGAGTGCGTTGGAGTAGTAGCGGGTGCCGAGCGCGGCGCGCAGCGACTGTCCGTAGGCCGCGGGCAGGTGGTTGCCCTGGCCCGCGCCCGAGTAGTAGAGGATCCGCTCGCCGCCGTGCTTCTCCTTGACGGCCGTGAGGCGTGCGGCGATCTCCCGGATCGCGGTGTCCCAGTCGATCTCCTCGTAGGTCCCGTCGGGCCGCCGGCGCAGCGGCGAGGTCAGCCGGTCGCGACCGTTCTGATAGAGGTCGAGGCGAAGGGGCTTCTCGCACGTGTAACCGTGCGAGGTCGCGTGCTCCTTGTCGCCGCGGATCTTCGCGAGACGGCCGTCCTCCACCTGGATCTCCAGGCCGCAGTTGCACTCGCAGAGGATGCACGCGGACTTCTGCCAGTCGGTGCTGGTCGATGCGCCGTTCATGGGCCTAGTATGGACTAGGCCATAATTCATAGCAAGAGGTGAGGGAGGATCGGGAACGTGGCACCACGGCGGGACACCCGACGGCGCATGTTGCTCAGCGCCGTCGATCTGATGCGGGAGCGGGGCGCGGCGGGTGTGACGATCGACGCCGTCCTCGAGCGGAGCGGCGCGCCGCGCGGATCCGTCTACTACCACTTCCCCGGAGGCCGGGCCGAACTCGTCGCCGACGCCCTGGATCTGGCGGGGGACTCCATCACCGCACTCATCGAGGGAGCGTCGGGCGACGGCGCGATCCAAGCGCTGCACCGGTTCTCCGCCTTCTGGGCGAGCGTTCTGCGCGACTCGGACTTCGCCGCCGGGTGCCCCGTCGTCTCCGTCGCCGTGGGGGGCTCGTCCGAGGAGGATCACCTCCGGCCGGCGGTCGCGGAGACGATGGGGCGTTGGCGCGACGTTCTCACCGCCGCGATGGCCGTCGACGGGATCGAGTCGCGCGCGGCCGCGAGCCTCGCGACGATGGCGATCGCCTCGATCGAGGGGGCGATCATCCTGTGCCGGGTGCAGCGGTCCGTCGAACCCCTCGACGACGTGATCGGGTACCTGGAGGGGCTGGTGACCGCAGCGGCGGCCGGTTCTCGCGCCG
Organism: Tsukamurella tyrosinosolvens; assembly: GCF_900104775.1. Classification (NCBI taxonomy): domain Bacteria; kingdom Bacillati; phylum Actinomycetota; class Actinomycetes; order Mycobacteriales; family Tsukamurellaceae; genus Tsukamurella; species Tsukamurella tyrosinosolvens. Next base: position 3,802,678 of record NZ_FNSA01000003.1, on the reverse strand, counting down.
GCGAGTAGGGCTCCTCGGGACGGCTCTTGGAAGCTCGCTGAAGGTCGGCGGACAAAGGTCTGGCACTCGGGCATGGAGAGTGCTAAAACTGGAAGTGCACAGTTGATGAGTCGCCCGTCAGGGTGGCGGGCGGCCTGGAGTTCACGGGAGGTGTTTGCTGTGCTGAGGTTCGATCCATTCTCCGAGTTGGATGCTGTGACCCAGGGCCTGGTCGCTGCGGGCCGGGAGGCCGGGTCGCCGCGGTCGCCGCGGTTCATGCCGATGGATCTCTATCAGGTGGACGACCATTACGTCCTCACCGCCGATCTGCCGGGCGCGGACCCGGGTTCGATCGACGTCGACGTGGAGAACGGTGTTCTCACCCTCACCGGCCGGCGCACGGCGATGTCCGATTCCGGCGTCCGATGGCTGACCAGCGAGCGCTTCTCCGGCGTCTACCGCAGGCAGCTCACCCTCGGTGAGAGCATCGACACTGCGGGGATCGCCGCGCGCTACGACAACGGCGTTCTCACAGTGACGATTCCGATCGCCGAGCGTGCCAAACCGCGCCGGATCGTCGTGGAGCAGGGCTCCGACGAACCGCAGTGCGAGCAACTCGCCGTCGCGTCGGGTACGGCCGACGGCGACGCGCGCACCGACGCAACAGGATAGTCCCGGTGCGGCGGCGGGACGATCGGCTCCGCCGCCGCCCTCGACCAGGATCGGAGAGCGGGCATGCCCCACGCCAGTGATCACCGCTTGCACCCCTCGCAGGCCGACGTTCCCCACGCCGACCCCGCGGATCTCGCCGAGCAGGCGCGCACCGTCGACCTCGACACCCTGATCGAGGACTATCCCTGGGTGCGCCGCGACGAGGTACTGACCATCGACGGACGACGCTTCTTCATCTAGCAGGACCTGCGGCGGACCACGTTGCGAGGGTCGGGGGCCCCTTGACGGGCTGGTCGGAGCCCCCGACCCGACTCTCCTTCTCGCCTCTCGTTCCGACCGGCCCCCAGGAGTCCATGAGGATGACGACGTCATGAGAACTCTGCATCGGCTCTCCGCGACGATCGAGGCCGAGCATCCGCTCCCCACCGAGGACGGCGCCCGCGTCGTCGGCACCGTGGAGGTGGTCACCGAGTGCACGCCGTCCGGGCGGGCGCACATGCGTTGCCGGGTGGCGGGCGACGACGCCTGGCACCCGGTCGCGGGCGGGTGTGCCGATCTGGCCGACCCGGCGGACCTGCCGTTCCACCATTCGGTGACGCTCTCTCGGCTGCTGACCCGTCGGCCCCATCCCGGCGGAGGCGATCTCGACGCGGCGGCGTTCTACTTCTGCGACGACCTCGACGCGCCACCGCCCGCGGCGGCATGAATCCTCCAGCGGCCGTGCGGGAGTCACCGGTTGATGGCCGCCTCGGCGGAGGATCGGATTCCGGCCAGCGTCTGCTCCATGCCTTCGAGCATCAGGGCGGTGAACGCCTCCTGGCCGCCGAGGTGGCGTTCCGTGAGGTCGAGCGAGAACTGCGAGATCCCGTCCGGCGCGTCCCGGCGCTGCGTGAGGACGGTGCCGGCGCCGTCGGCTGCGAGCGTGAACGACCAGACCGTGTAATTCTCCTCGATGCGGAAGGCGATCGCCCGGCCGGGCTCGTGGCGCACGACCTCGCCGTGCGTGACCCATTCCAGGTCGCCCAGGTGGTTGAGATTGGTGAACCGCGTACCGAGGCGGATGCCGTCCTCGGGCGCGCGTAGTCGCACGGACGTCACCTGGGGGCTCCATTCAGGCATGCGGCGCACGTCGCCGACCGCCTCCCAGACCGCGGTGGGCGGAGCGGCGATGGTGACGCTGCGCTCGAGGAGCGGCGTGGACGCGTTGTCGGGCATGGTCCTCCGATCATGTGCGACCGATCGGTCGTAAACATGGCTCGACGGTACGCCCCCGGGCGGCGCCCCGTCCAGGCCGGTCCGCGTGGCTACAGTGAAGGTATGACGAAACCGGCGGCCGGCGACGGCCGGCGCGCGCGTGGCGACGCCACCCGGCGGCTGGTCGCGCGGACCGCGGCCGACGTCGCGACGGTCGACGGGCTGGACGGCATCACCGTCGGAGGCCTCGCCTCGTCGACGGGGGTGAGCAAGAGTGGCATCCTCACCGTCTTCCCCACGCGCGAGGCGATCCAGGTCGCAGCGGTCGCGGAGGCGCGGCGCGTGTACGTCGATGTGGTGATCCGGCCGGCACTGGCGGCCTCGCCCGGCGCGGACCGTCTGCGCGCGCTCCTCGACGCCTGGGTCGGCTACCTCCGTGCCGGCACGTTCCCCGGCGGCTGCTTCGTGACCACCAGCTCCACCGAGTACGGGCACCGAATGGGACCGGTCGCCGACGCAGTGCGGGAACTCAAGCGGGAGTGGCTCGATCTGCTCGAAAGGGAGCTGGCCGCGGCGGGGTCGCCGGACCCCGCGACGGACTGCTTCCGCGTCGACGCCTACCTCGCCGCGGCGAACACGCGTCGCGAACTCTTCGGCGACGACGCGGAGCTCGACCGGGCGCGCGACCTGGCGGCCGCGATCGTCGATGCCGCAGGGGGTTCTCACATCGGCGCGTAGCCGTCCTTGTCGTTGAAGCAGAAGTCGCACGTGTCGCCGTCCTCGCTGCCGAAGTCGGCGAACGCGGCGACCGGTTCGATCGCCGCGCGGGCGCTCGTGGGATCCAACAGAGGCTCTCGGCCCGCACTCAGTGGCTCGAGCGTCGCGAGGCTCGCGTCGAAAGGACAGAAGCCTTCTGCCGGCGTGGCCTCTGCCACCGCCGCTCCGTCGACGAACAGTGTGAACAGATCATGTTCGGGGAAGCCGTGATTGACCCGCAGGACCCACCAGGCACCTTCGTGCCACGCGGCGTACGGGAAGTACCGGAAGCCCGTTCGTCGCCAGGCGGGGTGCGCGGCGCGCACGGCGTCGATGTGCATCAGCGTCCGGTCTCCTCGAGGGCCATGGGGCTCATTCTCGCTCAACCGGGTCGCAACCCCCACCATGCCGGTGAACCCCCGGGTGTCCGGCCGAGTGCCGCTCGTCGACGGCGCTCGGACGGGGCCGGACTACGGCGTGGTCGCGGGGTAGATCAGGCAGGTGGTGGTGCCGTGCGCCACGAGCCGTCCGCGCTCGTCCTCGACCCTGCCTTCCGCCGTCGCGACCTGACGGCCGGCGTGGATCACTCGGCCGGTCGCGGTGAGGCGGACGCCGTCGGTCGGCACGGTGCGGACGTAGTTGACCTTCAATTCGAGGGTGCCGTAGCCGATCCCGGGGCCGAGGGTCGTGTGTACGGCGCAGCCCATCACGGAGTCCAGCAGGGTGGCGCAGATCCCGCCGTGCACGCTGCCGAGGGGGTTCGCGAAATCGGTCCGGGTATCGAGACTGAAGGTGACCTCTCCCTCGTTCACCTCGTCGATGCGCATGCCGAGCAGGCCGCCGATGCCGTGCTCCGCTGCGGGCAATCGTGCTGCGGCCCGGAGCAGTTCGAGTCCGCTGGGAACCTCGGTGGTCGGCGACATGCGAGCTCCTTCGATCGTTCGGAACGGAATCCGTCCCCTGCGAGTATACCGATCGGTATAGTGGCGGATCCGGCGGGTGGTGCGCAAGACTCGCCGGGGCGGACGACCAGTGAGGCGGGCAGATGAGTTCGAGGGACGACCTGATTCGCACCACCATCGAGCTGATGCGTGAGCGCGGTGTCGCCGGTACCGGTATCGCCGACATCCTCGAGGGCAGCGGCCGTTCGCGGCGGACCGTGTACCTCAACTTCCCCGGTGGAAAGTCCGAACTCGTGGACGCCGCGACGCGGACGGCGGGCGGGTACATCACCGGCCTGATCGAGGCGGCGATAGCGAAGTCGACCGGCCGCACCGACATGGTCGAACGAGTCGGTGCGACGTGGCGTCGTGTCTTGGTCTCGTCGGGATTCAGGTCGGGCTGCCCCATCGTCGCCGCAACCTTGGGGAGGCCGGACTCCGGGGCGGCGGCCGATGCGGCCGGGGAGGTGTTCGAGACCTGGATCGCTCTGCTGGCGAACCGATTCGAAGAGGACGGCAGAGGGGCGACGGCCGCGCGCCGGGCGGCGACCACCATCATCGCCGCGATCGAGGGGGCGGTGATCGTGAGTAGCGCGACGCGATCCACGCAGCCGCTCGACGACGTCGAGGCGTCGCTGCTCGCGATGTACGGCGACCGCTAGGCGGAATCAGGGCGCATCGGTGAACGTGATGCGCACGCTGATCGGATCGGAGGCGAGCGCCCGGAACGCGGACGCGGTGACTCCCGCGAGCGCGGCGCTGGGTGCGAACGTCCGCATGCGGGCATGCGTGTCGTCCTCCGGGCGGAAGGCGCCGATGCCCGTGCGCCAGGTCCCGCCCTGCAGGATCCTGACCTCGGGTTCGGCGGTCATGTTGACCGCCCAGCCGGACCGGCGGCCGTGCTGGCTCACGATCCAGGCGCCCTCGTCGTCGAAGGTCGCCGCGACCGGCACTGCGCGGGGCTCGCCGCTCTTCCGTCCGGTGGTTTCCAAGGTGGTCGCGAGCGAGGTGCGCACGCCGAGGCGCTGCAGCCCGCCCACGATCGGATTGGCGATGTATCGCCCGATCAGCCTCTCGCGCTGAAACTTCCGCGCCGCACGTCGCTGCGCAGCCGGATCTGGATGTCGTGACACGGCGGTCCTCTCGATCGGCGCCCACCTACTAGGTAGACCATACGGTCTACTTCGCCGGATCGCTACTGCAGGCGGAATCTCAGCGTCGCGATCACGTCGTCGAGGGCCTCGGTGAGCACCCGCACCCGGTCGGCGGGGCCGGGAGCGGCGAGTGCGCGGTGCCTGTCCACGTCGGACAGCGGCAGAGCCCGGGCGAGGTAGTAGCTGCGCTCCGCGGGGTTCTCGGGGAGCTTGAGCTTCGGCCACGCGCGCGGCCTGCCGCCCTCGCTGCGGGCGAGTCGCGCCGCGAGCCTTTCGATCTCGCCGCGCCTGCTCAACAGTGGGATGAGGTCGACGGCGGGCTGCACCTCGTCCGGCCAGTTCTCCGCCTCCGCGAGGGGATAGGGATCGTCGGGCAGCCACCGCTCGATCCGGACCCGGTCCGTGCCCCGGCAGATCAGCGTGAACTCCCCGCCCGGGCGGCGTACGTACCGGTCGATGAGTGCCACGGTGCCGACGTCGGTGCGCACGTCGCCGCCGCCCACCTCGCTCCCGCGCTCGATGAGGACCACGCCGAACCGGCCGTCGGTCGCGAGGCACTGCTCCACCATCTGCCGGTACCGCGGCTCGAAGACGCGGAGCGGCAGTTCCTCGCCGGGGAGGAGCACGGCACCGAGCGGGAACATCGGCAGTTCGGTCACCGCTACAGCATGCACCGTGCGCGGTATCGTCACCGGCATGACAGGCCCGAACGACTGGCTGGCGGCGCTGGAGCGGGACGGCGGCGCCGTCGCCGCGACCCCGCCGGAGCGCCTGGACCTCGCCGTCCCGACCTGCCCGGGCTGGACGGTGCGCGACCTCATCGTGCACCTCGGAGGCGTGCATCGCTGGGCCGCGACGTTCCTCGCCGAGGGGCCCGCATCGACGAACCGGTTCGCCCCGATCGAGGACGACGCACCCGCCGGGGCGGCCGTGACCGGGTGGTACCGCGACCGCCTCGACGGGCTTCTGGCCGAACTGCACCGGCACGCCGCGGACGAGCCCGCCAGGGCGTTCACGGGCCGCGTCACCGCCGGGTTCTGGATGCGCCGCCAGGCGCACGAGACCGCCGTGCACCGCTGGGACGCCGAGAACTCCTGGAACGCAGCGCTCCCCGTCGAATCCGTCCTCGCGGGAGACGGGATCGAGGAGTGGGCCCAGGTGTTCGCCGGGCGGTTCCTCGCCCGCGGCCCCGGCCTGCCGGACGGGCTCGTCGGGCGGACCGTCCACCTGCACGGCACCGACCGCGACGACGCGGAATGGACCCTGACCCTCGCGCGGGAGTCGCTCGCCCTCGAGCGCGGGCACGCGAAGGGCGACGTCGCGCTGCGCGGCGCCACGTCGGACCTGTACCTCGCGCTCTGGCGCCGCGTGCCCCTCGGCGACCTCACGACGTTCGGCGACGGCACGGTCGCAACGGCATTGCTGGACGCCGTGCAGGTCACGTAACCTGGGCGCATGACGAATCATGGAAGGGGCGCCACGCCTCACACCGTCTGATGGCCGAGCTGCGGGTGAAGTCCCGCTCCGAACTGCGCCGCGCACGGCGGCGTCAGGGCCACTCCTGTTGGGACCACCTCATCGTCGCCCCGCTCTGGGCGCAGCACGGCGCGAACCTCGGAACCCTGCTGCGCACCTGCGACGCCGTCGGCGCGTGCATGGCGGTGCCGTCGCACGACTGGGTGAAGAACGCACTGCGCAAGGGCAATACGCTGCCCGGCCCCAGTTGCATCCACCGCGTCGGCAACCCGCAGAACTGGCTCCTCGCACAGCGCGAACGCGGCTCGCACATCATCGGCGTGGAGCTGGCCGAGGGCGCGACGCGCTTGGGCGACCTGCCGCCGGCCCGGGGGCGTACCGTCGTCGTGCTCGGGCACGAGTTCTCCGGTATTCCCAGCGATACCCTGCACCTGCTCGACGAGGCGGTCGAGATCCCGATGATCGGGCGGGGCGCGAGCCTCAACGTCGCGGTCGCGGGGTCGCTCGTGCTGTATCGCCTCGCGGGTCTGGCCTGAGTTCGTAGTGTCAGGGGTATGACAGCTCAGCTCTGGCTCGACTCCATCGCCGCCGACGGTGCCCGCATCGCCGCCATCGACCCCGCACACCTCGCGCTCCCCGTCCCCAGCTGCCCCGGGTGGACGGTGCGCGAGGGCGTCGTCCACACGGCCGGCGCTCACCGCTGGGCCACGGCCTTCCTGCAGGCGGGACCGGATTCGAAGGAGCGCTTCATCCCCGACGTCTCCGACGCGCCGGACGGCGACGCCGTCCTCGGGTGGTACGCGGGCGTCAACGCCGCCCTGGTCGACGAGCTGCGCCGGCACGAGCCCGACGAGCCCGCGCGCGCCTTCATCGGTCGGACCGTCGCCGCGTTCTGGATGCGGCGGATGACGCAGGAGGTCTCCATCCACCGGTGGGATCTGCAGAACTCCCTGCCCGACGGTGCGGAGCCCCTCTCGGCGTGGACCGCCGCCGACGGCATCACCGAACTGACGCAGATGCAGATCCCGCTCATCGTCGGCAAGAAGGGGCTGCCCGAGGCGCTCGTGGGAAAGGTGATCGCGATCGAGGCGACCGACACGGGGGACAGGTGGACGCTGCGGCTGCGCGCCGACGGGATCGACGTCCTCGACGAGCCGGTTCCGGCGGAGGTGACGCTGCGCGGCACCGCCTCGGACCTGGACCTGGTGCTGTGGCGCCGGGCCGAGCCCGGCACCGTCGACCTGGAGGGCGAACGGGCCGTGCTGGACGGGTTGCTCGACGTTGTGATCATCTGAGCTGCGCTGTGCGGTGGATAGTGCCCGCTCAGCGGCGAAATTCCACCGCAGGGCGCGGCTAGGAGCCGGGGCGCTCCAGGTACCGCTTCATATCGGCGAGGTCGGCCTCCACCGCCTTGCGCACCGAGCCCGCGAGGGGCTTGGTGAGGACGGCGAGGATGCGGCTGACCGTCGTGGTCGGTTCGCCGCCGAAGGTCATCGTGACGCGGGTTCCGGCACCGTCGTCCTCGAAGCGGAACTCGGTGCGATACCGGACCCCGGGACCGTCGGCCTCGACGGTGTAGCCCGACGGGGCGTCGAACGCGGTGATCTCCATCTCCTCGGTGGCGGCGCGGCCGTACATGCGGCGCGTCTCGCGCCAGCGGGTGCCGAGGCCCGTGCGGACGTCGGAGACGAAGTCGACGCTCTCGATGCCGGACATGCGTGCCGGGGCGTTCTCGATGTCGGCGAACGCCGCGAACACCGCGGTGCGCGGCGCGGCGACGGTGACCGTGGTGGTGATCCGCATGCGCGGAGGCTATCCGGCGGCCCCGACACGCGACACGCCGAACTGGCGCGATGCACTAGGTCTTGCGATTCCCGGACTTGTCGGCCCCAAGGGGTAGTGTCATCAGCGTAGAAATCCAGCTCCGCGAAAACCGAGGTGTCATGTCTGAAACCGCCGCTCACAGCCCCGCCGACGGAGCTCCGCTCAAGCTGGTCAGCCGGGTGTCGGCGATCAACTGGAACCGGGTGCCGGACGAGAAGGACGCCGAGGTCTGGGACCGGCTGACGGGTAACTTCTGGCTGCCCGAGAAGGTGCCGGTCAGCAACGACATCCCGTCGTGGGGCACGCTCACCGACCACGAGAAGCAGCTCACCATGCGGGTCTTCACGGGTCTCACGCTGCTCGACACGATCCAGGGCACCGTCGGCGCGGTCTCGCTGATCCCGGACGCGATCACTCCGCACGAGGAGGCGGTGTACACCAACATCGCGTTCATGGAGTCGGTGCACGCGAAGAGCTACAGCTCCATCTTCTCCACGCTGTGCAGCACCCGCGAGATCGACGACGCCTTCCGCTGGTCGGAGGAGAACGAGCACCTGCAGCGCAAGGCGTCCATCGTCATGGACTACTACCGCGGCGACGACCCCCTCAAGCGCAAGGTCGCCTCGACGCTGCTCGAGTCGTTCCTGTTCTACAGCGGCTTCTACCTGCCGATGTACTGGTCGTCGCGCGCCAAGCTCACCAACACGGCCGACATGATCCGCCTGATCATCCGCGACGAGGCCGTGCACGGCTACTACATCGGCTACAAGTTCCAGCGCGGCCTGGAGACGCAGACGCCGGAGCGTCGCGAGGAGATCAAGGACTACACGTTCGACCTGCTCATGGAGCTGTACTCGAACGAGGAGGACTACACCGAGTCGCTGTACGACGAGGTCGGTCTCACCGAGGACGTCAAGAAGTTCCTGCGGTACAACGCCAACAAGGCGCTGATGAACCTGGGCTACGAGGCCCTGTTCCCCAAGGACGCCACCGACGTGAACCCCGCGATCCTCTCCGCCCTGTCGCCCAACGCCGACGAGAACCACGACTTCTTCTCCGGTTCCGGTTCGTCGTACGTGATCGGCAAGGCCGTCAACACCGAAGACGAGGACTGGGACTTCTGATCCCGGACGGCGTCGACGAGACCCGCCCACGTGCGAGCCTGTGGTGGCTCGTCGGGGCGGGTCTTCTCGTTCTCGCGTTCATCTTCGTTCCGAGGGCGGTCTACGGCACCGACGCCGATGTGCGGGCCGTCCGCGAGTTCCCTCCGTGGCTCCTCGGTGGCCGCGCGGAGCTCTCGGCGGGGCTGCAGTCGCTGGTCGACGACTGGTTCGGATTCCATCTGATCAAAGCGGTGTGCGCCGGACTTCTCGTGGCGCTCGCGATCTCCGTCGGGCACCGCGCGCTCGCGCTGATACCGACGGTGCTGCTCATCGCCAACGTACAAGGTGTGGTGGCGCCCCTGTCGTCGGCGTTCTCGCTGCTCGACCCGGTTCGACTGCGCGACGGGGAGCCGGGGCGAGCGCTCGCTCAGATGCGCACCGAGCTGCGAGCGACGCCGTCCGGGCCGGTCCAGTCGCTGGTCGACGACTTCGCGCGGTACCACGTGGCGGTCGTGGTCATGGCCGGCGTGCTGACCGCGGTGCTGGTGGTCTTCGCGGTCCGCGCGTGGCGGCAGGACCGTCGCCGGTGGGCGGCGGCGACGCTCGCGGCGGCCGTCGTCGCCGGGGTGGTCACTGCCGCGAACATCACGAACACTCTCGATCCCGTTCGTGGGCTGCTCGACTTCGTCGGCGGCTCCTAGCGGTTCCGGCGGGGGCATCCTGGGGATTCGTGCGCCGGAACCGCAGGGAACTGGGACAGTAGCGGGAGGAACGGGGGAGCGATGCTGGAGATCAGGCCGAACTGCGAGTGCTGCGGACGCGACCTCGCGCCGGACGCGCGCGACGTGCTCATCTGCACCTTCGAATGCACGTGGTGCGCGGACTGCAACGCCGACAAGCTGCACGGCACGTGCCCCAACTGCGGCGGCGAGCTCGTCCGCCGCCCCATCCGCCCCGCGGCGCTGCTCGAAGCCCATCCCGCCTCGACGGTCCGCGTCGTCAGCGACTCCTGCAGGGCGTGACCCACGGCGATTGAACACCGTTTCCGTCGGCGAAAGCCCAGGTCGCGATGAACAGAAACGGTGTTCAATCGGCGAGGGGGAGGTCGTCGCGGTCGGCCCACTCGACGAGGGTGTCGAGGGAGAAGGCCTCGTCGTCGATCTGCGCGTGCAGGTCGCCGAGGTCGGCGAAGCGCGCCGGGAGGGTGCGGATCGTGAAGTCGTCCGGGTGCACGTCCGGCACCTCGTCCCACGTGATCGGGGCCGATGCGGTGGCGATCGGGGTGCCGCGCAGCGAGTACGCGCACGCGATGGTGTGATCGCGGGCGTTCTGGTTGTAGTCGAGGAACACCGCCGAGGGGTCGCGGTCCTTCCGCCACCACACCGTCGTCACGTCCGACGGTGCCCGGCGCTCGACCTCCCGAGCGAAGGCGAGGGCGCACCGTCGGACCTCCGAGAACGTCCACCGGGGCTCGATCCGCACGTACACGTGCAGGCCGGAACCACCCGAGGTCTTGGGGAACCCGCGGATGCCGAGCTCGTCCAGGACCTCGCGCACGACGCCCGCCACCCGTTGCACGCGGGACCACGAGCAGTCGGGCATCGGGTCGAGGTCGATGCGCCACTCGTCGGGGTGCTCCAGGTCGCCGGCCCGGCAGTTCCACGGGTGGAACTCGACCGTCGACATCTGCGCCGCCCAGATCACCGAGCCGAGCTCGGTCACGACCACCTCGTCGGCGGTGCGGCCGAACCGCGGGAAGTAGATCTCCACCGTCTCGAGCCAGTCGGGCGCGCCGGCGGGGATCCGCTTCTGGTGCACCTTCGCCCCGTCGACGCCCTTCGGGTAGCGGTGCAGCATCGTCGGGCGGTCGCGCAGTGCCCGGACGATGCCGGGCCCCACGGACTCGTAGTACCGCACGACGTCGAGCTTCGTCGCGCCGATCTGCGGGAAGTAGACGCGCTCCGGGCTGGAGACGCGCACGACCCGGTCGCCGACGGTCAGCTCGACCGGTTCGCCGTTCGCGGAGGAGGCCACGGCGCTGAGATTACGCGTGGGGAGGGGCTACGCGCCGAGGATGCGGCCCAGCGGACGCTTGCGCTTGCCCGAGGGGCGGCCCTTCACCACGCCGGCGACGACGTCCTCGGCGAACTTCTCCACCGTCTCCTGCGAGTCGGTCTTGTTCGTGCCGATGAAGCCGTTGGGGCCGCGCTTGATCCAGCCCGTGACGTACACGCCGGGGAGCGGCGCACCGTCGTCCCCGAGGACCCGGCCGGCCTCGTTCGGCAGCACCGCGCGGCGGTCGTCGAAGGGCAGGCCCGGCACCGGCACGCCGCGGTAGCCGACGGACGTGAACACCATGCCGACGGGCAGGTCGATCGCCTCGCCGGTGACGGTGTGCTTCGCGTGCAGAACCAGGCCGTCGTCGGTCGCCTCGATCGACTCGGGCGTGGTCAGGAAGCGCAGCCTGATGCGGCGCGGCGCGTCCGACTGGGTCTCCAGCGACTCGAGGAGCTGCAGCTTGTGCCCGATCAGCTCGGAATCGCTGCCCGCGACGATGGTCTCGGCGACGTCGGGGTCCGGGTGCACGATGACGGTGCGCTCGTCGGCGAGACCGAGGGCCTCGGGCAGGGTGAAGGCGGCGTGCTCGGGGCCGCGGCGGGCCACGATCACCACCTCTTCCACCTTCGACTCGCGCAGCGCGGCGAGCGCGGCGGGGGAGATGGTGGTGCCCTCGAGCTCCTCGGGCTCGGCCGTGAGGATGCGGGCCGCGTCCAGCGCGACGTTGCCGTTGCCGATGACGACGATGCGGTCGTGCGTGAGGTCGACGGCGTCGCCCTTGTGCTCGGGGTGGCCGTTGTACCAGGCGACGAAGTCGGTGGCGCTCCGGACGCCTGCCAGGTCCTCGCCGGTGATGCCGAGCTTCTTGTCGGTGCTGGCGCCGACGGCGACGACGATCGCGTCGTGGCGCTTCCGCAGCTCCTCGAGGCTGATGTCGCGCCCGATCTCGGTGTTCAGGTGGATCCGGAAGTTCGGGTCGGCGGCGACCTTGTCGAACAGCCCCGAGACCTTGCGGGTGCGGGTGTGGTCGGGGGCGACGCCGAAGCGGGCCAGGCCGTACGGCGTGGACAGCTTCTCGTAGACGTCGACGGTGACGCCCGGGTAGCGGAGCAGCTCGTCGGCCGCGTACATCGCCGCGGGGCCGCTGCCGATCACGCCGACGCTGATGACGGTGCCCGACGGGATCGGAAGGACCTTCGGCGGCACGGTGTGCGCCATCGGCGGCCGGCTGCGCTCCTGCGGATTCGGGCCGCCGAGCGAGGAGTTGGCCGGGTCGGCGGCCGCGAGCGAGCGATTGAGCTCGATGTAGACCTTGTGCTCCTCGGGCAGGCGGTGCGCCGGGCCGATGGCGTCGACGGGGCACGCCGTCACGCAGGCGCCGCAGTCGACGCAGGTGGTGGGATCCACGTACAGCATCTCGGCCGTGGCGAAGCCCGGCTCGTCGGGCGTCGGATGGATGCAGTTCACCGGGCAGGCGAAGGTGCACGACGCGTCGCTGCAGCAGGACTGGGTGATGACGTGGGGCATTGAGGGAACTCCTCCGGGGTGTTCGCATCCGGGCCGGGATACGGGTCCGGCTCGGCGGGTGACCGCCGAGCCGGATATTCGGGGTGGTTCGAGACTACTGCGCGGCGTACGACGGCTCGCTGCGGAATCGCGAGGTCCGGCCGTGAATTCCCAGGGCGCGCCACAGCAGGCGGGAGACCGGGTTCATCAGGTTCGTGCGCTCCGCGAGCAGGCGGACGTCACCGAAGATCTCCTGACGCATGGCCTTCGACTCCGGCGAGCGCCAGAAGATGTCCTTCTTCACCGAGCGCGGGATGTCGAACGTGTCCCAGAACTGCTTCGGCGGGACCATGATCGCGCCGAGCAGGATGCGCATCACCAGCGGCATCGCCAGCGACAGGAGGAAGCGGGGGACCGGGCCGCGGGTGGGCACCTTGTGCTCGAGCAGCTGGTGCGCGAACGAGATGTGGCGAGCCTCCTCGGCCACGTGGATCTGCATCACCGACGTCATCGCGGGGTGCTGCGTATCGGCCGAGCGCAGGAACTGCTTCTGCAGGTGGTCGATCGGCTCCTCGCCGGCCAGCACGCCCATGTAGAAGATGTTCGGGAAGGTGGTGGCCGCCAGCGGGATGATCGGCGACAGGCGGCGGAACCACCACGCGCCGCCGGGGACGTCCATGCCGACACGGTTGACGAACTCCTGGAACATCAGCGTGTGCTGGCACTCCTCCTTCGCCTCGTGCGTGGCGTAGCGGAACTCGGGGGAGTTGTTCGGCTGCACGGCGGTGTACTGCATGATGCCGCGGATCAGGATCGACTCGAACTGCAGGCCGACCTTGGCGACGTTCGCCTGGCGCCACATGCCGATCTCGATCTGCTTCGCCAGCGGCTGCTCCTGGTACCAGGGGTGGCGGCCGATCGGGTCGAAGCGCGGGTTGCACACCCAGCGCGGGTCGTCGGGGACGATCGCCAGCTCGGGGGAGTCCCAGTCGATGTCGACGTAGGGATCGAAGTTCCGCCGGACCGAGGCCTCGGAGAGGTCGTTCAGCGTCTGCTCGTACTCGGCCTGACCGGGGAACGAGCGGCCGCGCATGCGGGCCATGTGGGTCACCCGGGGCATGTTCAGCAGGGCCATGATGGATCCTTTCCTGGCTCCCTCGACCGGCTCGTACCTGGTGTTTCTTCCGTGACCCTGTGGGAAATCCCACAGGCGTCTGTGCTGGTAGAAGCCGTGTATGAGATTGAATCGCCTTCAGGCTATCACTTGAAACAAGCATGAATGAAGGGTCTCCGGCCACCAATCCGTGAACAGGTGTACACCGAGCTCTGGGCCAGCGGTTTTACCCGACGCATGTGAGAGGCGTCACGGAGGAACGTTCGCGTTCCTGGCCTGTTCGGAGGTGTGGCAATCGCCGGCAGACACCTGCGCCCCGCCGGGATCCGACGGGGCGCAGGTCTGGGACGGGGGCAGGCCTAGGAGGAGGCCTTGATCGTGTTGTTCACGTCGTGCAGCACGATGCCGGCTGCGACGGGGCCGCCCGCGGAGAACCACGCGGAGTCCTCGACCAGGAGTTGTCGCTTGGCGACGACCGCGCGGAGCTGCTTCCAGGGCTTCGTCGTCATCACGGCCATGCCGTGTTCGCGGCCCTTGTCGCCCTCGTAGCCCACGTAGATGAGGTCGGCGTCGGCGGCCGAGACGTCGTCGCCCGACATCTCCACGGCCTCGGGCTTGCGCTGCGGCTCGGGCCGCACGACCTTGAGGTCCGCGAGGACCTGCGCCGCGAGCGGCGCGGTGCCCAGGGCGAGGTTCTTGCCGTCCGCGGTGAAGCGGACCAGGGAGACGGTGTTGTGCACCGCGTCGATCTTCACGGACTTCTCCGCCGCGTCGCGCTGGTAACGGTCCAGCACGGCCCGCGCCTCGGTGGGCATCCGCACGGCGTCGGCCAGGGCGAGGAAGCTGCGGCGCCAGTCCGCCGACGGTGCCGGGACGGTCACCGTCCGGCCCGCGCGACGGTTCGCCTCGGCGGACTGCTCGGTGCCTACCGCGATGTCGGCCCGCGCACCGTCGGCCAGCTTCGGGACCTTCGCGAGGGTCGCGCCGAGGTAGGACGGGGCGTCGCCGCCGACGGCCTTGACCCGGTTCTGCAGCCCGAGGGCGCAGAGCCCGTCGAGGAGGGTCGGGTCGGCGACCACGATCGCCGCCGGGGCGGGGCCGCCGGTCACGGGGGCCGCGCAGGCCTCGTCGGCCTTGCGGTCGAGGCCGATGATGTTGGCCGACGCCAGCCGCGTGGTCGTCGTGGAGATCGAGGCGAAGGGCTGCTGGATCGGCTCCGAGCCGCCGCACGCGGTGAGCACCGAGCCGGCGACGACGGCGAGCGCGATCGCGGCGCCCGCCCTGGTTGTTCCGACCCTGTTCACGGCAGCTGTCCTCACCTGTAGTTCCGACAGTGCGCCACGGTAGCAGCAGCGGCCTTTCCGGCCGGTTCCGCGACGCGAGTACGACGCAGAGTAGGACCGCGGGGACAAGCCCGGGGGCGAGGGGCTACGCTTACCCCACAAGGGTGGCGTCCGCCGTGAGCGAACACCGCCCGAAAGACCTGATTGAAGAGGCCGTACGCCGGTACCGACAGCCGCGGTATCGAAAGGCCCAGGGCAGGAGGATTTGTGACCGCGCAAGCGCATCGTCCGGCAGTCGAGGTGACCGCCGCACGTCCGTATCCGCAGCGGACCGGGCCCAAGGGCTCGTTCATCTACAAGCTGGTCACGACGACCGATCACAAGACGCTGGGCATCATGTACATCGTCACGTGCTTCGCGTTCTTCCTCATCGGTGGCCTGATGGCGCTCCTGATGCGCGCCGAGCTGGCCAACCCGGGCCTGCAGTTCCTCTCCACCGAGCAGTTCAACCAGCTGTTCACCATGCACGGCACCGTGATGCTGCTGCTGTACGCGACGCCGATCGTCATCGGCTTCGCCAACTTCGTGCTGCCGCTGCAGATCGGCGCGCCCGACGTCGCCTTCCCGCGCCTGAACGCCTTCGGCTACTGGCTGTTCGTCTTCGGCGCCATCATGGTGATCGCCGGCTTCATCACGCCCGGCGGCGCGGCCGACTTCGGCTGGACCGCGTACACCCCGCTGACCGACGCCCTCCACTCGCCCGGCCCCGGCGCCGACCTGTGGATCATGGGCCTCGCGGTCGGTGGTCTCGGCACCATCCTCGGCGCCGTCAACATGGTCACCACCGTGATCTGCATGCGCGCCCCCGGCATGACGATGTTCCGCATGCCGATCTTCACCTGGAACATCCTGGTGACCTCGCTGCTGATCCTGCTGGCCTTCCCGCTGCTGACCGCCGCGCTCATGGGCCTCGAGGTCGACCGCCAGTTCGGCGCCCACATCTACGACCCCGCCAACGGCGGCGTCATCCTGTGGCAGCACCTGTTCTGGTTCTTCGGCCACCCCGAGGTCTACATCATCGCGCTGCCCTTCTTCGGCATCGTCTCCGAGATCTTCCCCGTGTTCAGCCGCAAGCCGATCTTCGGCTACAGCGGCCTGGTCCTGGCCACGCTGGCCATCGCGGCTCTGTCGGTCGCGGTGTGGGCGCACCACATGTACGCCACCGGCGCGGTGCTGCTGCCCTTCTTCAGCTTCATGACCTTCCTCATCGCGGTGCCGACCGGTGTGAAGTTCTTCAACTGGATCCTCACCATGTGGAGAGGGCAGATAACGTTCGAATCGCCGATGCTGTTCTCGATCGGCTTCATCGTGACCTTCCTCTTCGGTGGCCTGACCGGCGTGCTCCTCGCGTCGCCGCCGCTCGACTTCGCGGTGTCCGACACGTACTTCGTCGTGGCGCACTTCCACTACGTGCTCTTCGGCACCATCGTGTTCGCGACCTACGCCGGCATCTACTTCTGGTTCCCGAAGATGACGGGCCGCATGCTCGACGAGGGCCTGGGCCGCTGGCACTTCTGGCTCACCTTCATCGGCTTCCACATGACCTTCCTGGTGCAGCACTGGGTCGGCGCCGAGGGCATGCCGCGCCGCTACGCGGACTACCTCGACACGGACGGCTTCACGACGCTGAACCAGATCTCGACGGTCGGCGCGTTCATCCTGGGCGCCTCGACGCTGCCCTTCGTGTGGAACGTCTTCAAGAGCTACCGCTACGGCGAGGTCGTCACGGTCGACGACCCGTGGGGCTTCGGCAACAGCCTCGAGTGGGCCACCAGCTGCCCGCCGCCGCGGCACAACTTCACCGAGCTGCCGCGCATCCGCTCCGAGCGCCCCGCGTTCGAGCTGCACTACCCGCACATGGTCGAGCGCATGCGCACCGAGGCCCACTCGGGCCCCGGCAAGGGCCACTAGCGCAGGCCCCTGCTCCACACCGAACGGCGTCTCCCTCCGCGGGAGGCGCCGTTCGGCGTTCCACCAGGCGGCGACTACGATTTCCCCGTGCACGAAGCGACTTCGGATCCCACGATCCTCATCACCGTGACCGGCGGCGACAAGCCCGGCGTCAGCTCGGTCCTGTTCGGGGTGCTGGCCCGCAACGAGGTCAGCGTCCTCGACGTCGAGCAGACCGTCATCCGCGGCCGGCTCACCCTCGGGGTGCTCGCCGCGGTGCACGGCGACCCCGAGCACGTGCAGGAGCTCGTCGAGCAGGCCATGGCCACCGTCGGTATGGACGTCGCGGTGGAGATCACCGCCGAGCAGCCGCCCCGTCCGCCCGTGCCCACGCACGCCGTCGTGCTGCTCGGCGCGCCCGTCAGCGCTCGCGCGCTCTCCGCCCTCGCGACCGCCCTCGCCGGGCGTGACGTCAACATCGAGTCGATCGCCGGTGTCGCCGACTACCCCGTCACGGCGCTCGAGCTCATGGTGACGGTGCCCGGCGGTGCCGACGAGGTCGCCTTCCGCGCCGAGCTCGCGGCCGTCGCCAAGGAACAGGGCGTCGACATCGCGACCTCCCGCGCGGGCATCGCACGGCGCTCCAAGCGGCTCATCTGCTTCGACGTGGACTCCACCCTGGTGCAGGGCGAGGTCATCGAGATGCTCGCCGCGCGCGCCGGCAAGGAGGCCGAGGTCGCGGCGGTCACCGAGGCCGCGATGCGCGGCGAGCTCGACTTCGAGCAGTCGCTGCACGCCCGCGTGGAGAACCTCGCCGGCCTGCCCGCGTCCGTCATCGACGACGTCGCCGCCGGGCTGCAGCTGACCCCGGGCGCGCGCACCACCATCCGCACGCTCAAGCGCCTCGGCTACCGCTGCGGCGTGGTCTCCGGCGGCTTCACCGCCGTCATCGAGCCACTCGCGCAGGACTTGGAGCTCGACTTCGTCCGCGCCAACACCCTCGAGGTGGTCGACGGAGTGCTCACGGGCCGCGTGATCGGGGAGGTCGTCGACCGGCCCGGCAAGGCCCGCGCGCTGCAGGAGTTCGCCGACACCTTCGGCGTGCCGGTCGAGGAGACCGTCGCCGTCGGCGACGGCGCGAACGACATCGACATGCTCTCCGCCGCCGGCCTGGGGGTCGCGTTCAACGCGAAGCCAGCGCTCCGCGAGGTCGCCGACGCGGCGCTCTCGTACCCGTACCTCGACGCCGTCCTCTTCGTGCTCGGCGTGACCCGCGACGAGATCGAGGCCGCCGACGCCGTCGACGGCAGCGTGCGCCGCGTGCCCATCGACGGCTGAGCAGGCCGACGGCCGGTCGGCTCAGACCTGCTGGAAGGCGAGCACCGTCGGGCCGGAGACCGTGATCTCCGCCCGCGACGGGTACACCGTGCGGCCCGCCGGTTCGCCCGTCGGCAGGGTGGTGTCGACGATGAGCTCCCAGTCGTGCGTGCACGATTCGGGTCCGCCCAGCACCACGGTCGCCTCGCCGCCCGCGTGCCAGATGATGAGCGCGTCCTTCTCCGCGACGGCGGCGTCGCGCCCGGGCGCGCGGACGTCGGAACCGTCGACCCACGCCTGCAGCGTGCGCTCCTCCGGCGACTGCCAGTCCTCTCCCGGCATCTCGGTGCCGTCGGCGCCGAACCAGGCGAGGTCGGGCTCGCCGTCGCGCGTCGCGCGACCGTCGAAGAACTCGTGCTGGCGCAGCACCGGCGCCGCCCGCCGCACGGCCGCCACCCGCGCCACGAAGGCCGTCAGGTCGGCGTCGGCGGCGTCCCAGTCCACCGCGAAGGCGTCGGCCGCGGGGGTGCCCTCGGGTACGCAATAGGCGTTGTTGTTGCCGTACTGGGTGTGGCCGAGCTCGTCACCGCCGAGCAGCATCGGCGTGCCGGTGGAGAGCAGCAGCGTGGCCAGGAGTGCCCGGACGTGCGCCGCGCGTGCCGCGAGGATCGCGGGATCGGTGGTGCCGCCTTCGAAGCCGTGATTCACGGAGTGGTTGTTGTCGGTGCCGTCGCGGTTGTTCTCGCCGTTGGCCTCGTTGTGCTTGCGCTCGTAGCTCACCAGGTCACGGGCGGTGAAACCGTCGTGGGCGGTGATGAAGTTGATCGACGAGAAGGGCGTGCGGCCCTGCGCCCCGAACAGGTCCTGGCTGCCCGAGACGCGTGACGCGAGCGCCCCGACGGTCGCGCCGCCGGCGAAGAAGTCGCGGACGGTGTCGCGGTAGCGGTCGTTCCACTCGGCCCACACGGGCGGGAAGCCGCCCACCCGGTAGCCCTCGCCCGTGGCGTCCCAGGGCTCGGCGATGAGCTTGCGGGTCGACAGGATCGGGTCCGCCGCGATCGCCGTCAGCAGGGGTGCGCGGTGGTCGAACGGGATCACCGGCCCCTGCGGCCCCGTCCCGGTGCGGCCGCGGCCGAGGACGCTCGCGAGGTCGAACCGGAAGCCGTCGACGCCGAACGCGCCCGCGAAGTGCCGCAGGCTGTCGAGAACCATCCGCACGGCCGCGGGGGAGGCGCAGTCGACGGTGTTGCCGCAGCCCGTGTAGTCGAGATCCTCACCGTTCTCGAGTAGGTAGTAGCCGGGCGCGTCGAGTCCGCGCCAGGACAGCGACGGCCCCGCCACGGACTCCTCGGCGGTGTGGTTGTAGACCACGTCCATGAGCACCTCGAGGCCCGCGGAGTGCAGCGCGGACACCATCTCCGCGAACTCCTCGACCTCCTGGCCGTCTCGCGCCGCGTACCGCGGGTCCGGTGCGTAGTAGGCCCCCGTCGAGTAGCCCCAGTGGTTGCGCATCCCGCGGTCGCGCACGCCCGGCTCGGTGAGACAGGCCTGCACGGGCAGCAACTCCACCGCGGTGACGCCGATGCGCCGCAGGTGCTCGATCACCGCCGGCTGCGCGAGCCCCAGGTAGGTGCCGCGCAGGTCCTCCGGGACCCCCGGGTGCCGCGCGGTGTACGAGCCGACGTGCACCTCGCAGATCACCGTCCGGTCCCAGGGGACGCCCGGCCCGGGCTCCGGCGCCGGCGGCGCCCCCGTGACCACGGACAGCGGGATGTCGGGCAGCGAATCCGTCTCCGACGGTCCGCCGTCCTCCCCGTACGGCAGGAGGGCCGCGCCGTCGCCGAGGGCACCGTCGAGCCGGCGGGCGTAGGGGTCGACGAGGGCCTTGTGCTCGTTGAACCGCAGTCCGTTCTCGGGTTCCCAGGGGCCCGCGGCGCGCAGGCAGTACCGGGTGCCCTCGCCGATCCCGGCGACGAAGCCGTGGTGCACGCCGGCGGTCTGCGCGGGCAGTCGGAGGCGCTGTTCGGTGCGCGCCCCCGCATCGTCGGTCTCGATCAGGCACACCCAGACGTCGGTGGCGCGCGGAGCGTGCACGGCGAAGTTCACGCCGCCGGGCTGCGGAGCGGCGCCGAGGGGGTGCGCGGCGCCGGGGGTGGGGGAGCGGTGGTCTGTGGACACGGGGACCATCCTGCCAACCGCGGCCGGTCCCGTGCGGCAGGATGGTGATGTGTCCGATCCCGTCGCCGCCTCCAGCGCGCCCGCCCCCGACTCCGCCGCCGAACCCGACCAGGACCTGGTGATCGACTTCCGCGGCGTGAGCCTGCGGCGCGACAGCCGAACCCTGGTGGGCCCCATCGATTGGCGCGTCGAGTTGGACGAGCGGTGGATCGTCATCGGCCCCAACGGCGCCGGCAAGACCTCACTCATGCGGCTCGCCTCCGCGCAGGACTTCCCCAGCGCGGGCACCGCCCACATCCTGGGCGAGGTGCTCGGTAAGACCGTCGTGCAGGACCTCACCGCGCGGATCGGCGTGTGCTCGGCGGCCCTCGCGTCGCGCGTCCCGGACGACGAGCTGGTGACCGACCTCGTGGTCTCCGCGGGCTACGCCGTGCTCGGCCGGTGGCGCGAGCGCTACGACGAGGTCGACATCGGCCGCGCCGTCGACGTGCTCGAGTCCATGGGGGCCGAGCACCTCGCGAACCGCCGCTTCGGCACGCTGTCCGAGGGGGAGCGCAAGCGCGTGCTGATCGCCCGCGCCCTCATGACCGACCCCGAGCTCATGCTGCTCGACGAGCCCGCCGCGGGCCTCGACCTCGGCGGCCGCGAGGAGCTCGTCGCCCGGCTCGACACCCTGGCGCAGGATCCCGACGCGCCGGCCACCGTGCTGGTGACGCACCACGTCGAGGAGGTGCCGCCGGGCTTCACCCACGCGCTGATGCTCAAGGAGGGCGGCGTCGTGGCGCAGGGCCTCATCGGCGACGTGCTCACCGCCGAGGTGCTCTCGGAGACCTTCAGCCAGCGCATCCTGCTCGACGAGGTGGACGGCCGGTTCTTCGCCCGCCGCGCCTCGCGCCCCGGACGCCGGAGGCTGCAGGCATGAGCGGGCAGGGCGCCGAGCATCGGCGCGACCTCGCGGACGTCCCCATCCGGCCCGCGGCCACCGTCCTGCTGCTGCGGACGGCACCGTCGGGGCTGGAGGTCTTCGTGCAGACCCGCGCGAGCGGGATGGAGTTCGCGCCCGACGTGACGGTCTTCCCGGGCGGCGGTATCGAGCCGTCGGACGGCGACGACCTGCGGGTGACCGCGGCGCGGGAGACGCACGAGGAGTGCGGCGTGCGCGTGCACCCGGACGACCTGGTGCCGTTGTCGCGCTGGGTGACCCCGCCCGGGCGGCCCCGCCGGTACGACACGATGTTCTACCTGGCCGCGCTGCCCGCGGGGCAGGAGGCGACGTGCGTGACCACCGAGGCCGTGTCGGCGGGCTGGCACGCGCCGCAGGCCGTGATCGACGCCTGGCTCGCGGGGCGCAACAAGCTCATGGCGCCCACCTATTCGCAGCTGTTCCAGTTGCTGCCCTTCGACACCGTCGAGGACGTGCTGGGCTGGGCCGCGGAGGCCGCGGACCTCGCGCCCGTCGCCATCGTCGACGGCATGACCCGCGAGGAGCGACGGTTCCCGGGGTGGGCCGAGTACGCCGAGGGCTCGACGATCTACTGACGCGACGCTAGGCCGCTCGCGCGAATTTACGTGGACGTCCAACTAAATTTTCGGGCACCCGGTAGCCTCTGGGGTCATGACTGAATTCGTGACCCTCGAGACCTCCGACGAGCACCCCGGCATCGGCACGATCCGCCTGAACCGCCCGCCGATGAACGCCATCAACTCGCAGGTCCAGGACGAGCTCATCGCCCTCGCCGCCGAGGTGAACAAGCGCGACGACATCAAGGCCGTCGTCGTCTACGGCGGCCCGAAGGTCTTCGCGGCCGGCGCCGACATCAAGGAGATGCAGGCGATGGGCTACACGGACATGAGCGAGGCCATCAAGCTGCTCCAGGGCGGCCTCTCGGCGATCGCGTCGATCACCAAGCCGACCGTCGCCGCCATCACCGGCTACGCCCTCGGCGGCGGCCTCGAGGTGGCCCTCGGCGCCGACCGTCGCATCGTCGGCGACAACGCCAAGGTCGGCGTCCCCGAGATCCTGCTCGGCGTGATCCCCGGCGGCGGCGGCACGCAGCGCCTCGCCCGCCTGGTGGGCCCGGCCAAGGCGAAGGACATGGTCTTCACGGGCCGCTTCGTCGGCGCCGAGGAGGCCCTGCAGATCGGCCTCGTCGACGAGGTCGTCGCCCCCGACGACGTCTACAACGCCGCCCTGACGTGGGCGAAGCAGTTCTCGGGCGCCGCCTCGCAGGCGCTGCGCGCCGCCAAGCAGGCCATCGACCAGGGCCTCGACACCGACCTGAACACCGGTCTCGCCATCGAGCGGCACCTCTTCGCCGGCCTCTTCGCGACCGAGGACCGCACCATCGGCATGACCTCGTTCATCGAGAACGGGCCGGGCAAGGCGAAGTTCGTCGGCAAGTAACCCGGGGGAGTCGGCGCCGACCCGCGGCGGCAGAACGTGTTCTCATCACGCGGGTTGGCGGTGATCTGACCGGGCGGTAACCTGACGGGAACAATCTTCTCGAAAGGCCTTCATGACCGACCAGCAGCCGGCCCCCAACCCGCACGCCACGGCGGACGAGGTTGAGGCCGCATTCTCCGATACGAAGCTCGCCCAGGTGCTCTACCACGACTGGGAAGCCGAGACGTACGACGAGAAGTGGCACATCAGCTTCGACGAGCGGTGCATCGACTACGCCCGCGACCGTTTCGAGGCCGCCACCGGCGGGGAGAACGAGAAGCCCTACGGCCGCGCCCTGGAGCTGGGCTGCGGCACCGGCTTCTTCCTGCTCAACCTCATGTCGGCGGGGGTCGCGGAGACCGGCTCGGTCACCGACCTCTCGCCCGGCATGGTGAAGGTCGCGCTGCGCAACGGCGAGGCCCTCGGCCACACCGTCGACGGCCGCGTCGCCGACGCGGAGACCATCCCGTACGACGACAACACCTTCGACCTGGTCGTCGGCCATGCCGTGCTGCATCACATCCCCGACGTGGAGCAGTCGCTGCGCGAGGTGCTCCGCGTGCTCAAGCCGGGCGGCCGGTTCGTGTTCGCGGGCGAGCCCACCACCATCGGCGACTTCTACGCCCGTTGGCTCGGCCGGATCACCTGGGGCATCACGACCAAGGCGACCAAGCTGCCGTTCCTCGCGGACTGGCGTCGCCCGCAGGCAGAGCTCGACGAGTCCTCGCGCGCCGCGGCGCTCGAGGCCGTGGTCGACATCCACACCTTCGACCCGGACGCGATGGAGGCCATGGCGGCCCGCGCCGGCGCCGTCGAGGTGGAGGCCACCACCGACGAGTTCACCGCCGCCTTCCTCGGCTGGCCCGTGCGCACCTTCGAGGCGGCCGTGCCCCCGGAGAAGCTGGGCTTCGGCTGGGCCGGTTTCGCCTTCGGCGGATGGAAGAAGCTCTCCGCGCTCGACGAGGCCGTGATGCGCCGCGTCGTGCCGCGCAAGTTCTTCTACAACCTGGCCATCACGGGCATCAAGCCCGAGTAGTCCGGGCTCGCCGGGTTGGACGGGGCCGATCTCGCCTATCTCCGCACGGCCGACGGCACCGCAGCCGTCGCCGCGGCGGATCGGCTCGCGCTGACCGACGGCACCCTCCTGGCCGATGTCGGGACGGTGCGCGGCATCGCCGGCGTGCATGCCGCCGCCGTGATCGAGCAGGTGCGGGCCCGTCGCCGCGCGGCCGCCAAGCTCGGCGACGTCGACGGCTGGCTGCTCACCGATGAGGCGGTGCAGCAGGCCACCCCGGCGGCGGTCGCGGAGCACCGCGCCCGCCGTCTCGCGTGGCTCTCCGTGCACGACGTGACGTGCTCCATCGGCGCGGAACTGCGCGCACTGGTGCAGGTCTGCCCGCGGGTCGTCGGCAGCGACCTGGACCCGCTGCGCGCCCGGATGGCGGCGCACAACGTGCCGCGCGCGCTGGTCTACGTGGCCGACGCGCTGACGCCCACCACCACCGCCGACGTCGTCATCGCCGACCCGGCGCGCCGGGCGGGCGGGCGGCGGATCGTCGACCCCGAGCAGATGTCGCCCGCGCTCTCGGCCCTGCGCGCCGCGTACGCCGGGCGGTCGCTGGCTGTGAAGACCGCGCCGGGCATCGACTACGACGGTCTGCGGCGGCGCGGCGACTTCGACGGGGAGGTCGAGATCGTCTCGCTCGACGGCGGCGTCCGCGAGGCCTGCCTGTGGTCCGGTCCCGTCGCGGTCCCCGGGCTCACCCGCGCGACGGTGCTGCGCGCCTCCGGCGCGGGCGGCTACGAGGTCTTCTCCACCGATCCGCACGACGTGGATCCGGAGCCCGCGGGGAAGTACCTCATCGAGCCCGACGGTGCCGTCATCCGCGCCGGCCTCGTGCGGCACTACGCCGGGCGGCACGGGCTGTGGCAGCTCGACCCGCACATCGCCTACCTGTCCGGCGACGCCGTGCCCGCGGGGCAGCGCGGCTTCGAGATCCTCGAGCAGCTGAAGTTCTCCGAGAAGGCGCTGCGCGCGGAGCTGCGGGCGCGCGACGTCGGCGCCGTGGAGATCCTCACCCGCGGTGCCGGCGTCGACCCCGACGTCCTGCGCAAGCGGCTCAAGCTCCAGGGCTCGCAGCCGATGACCGTCGTGATCACCCGCATCGGCCGCGAGGTCGTGGCGTACCTGACCCGCCCGACCCGCTGACCGTCGTCCGAAACCCCCTGATTTCCGGGCCGGGCCGACGTATTCGCGTCGTGACGGAGTACGACGCCGGTTTCGGAAGCGGCCGGGCGTGAAACGATGGAGCGCATGCAGGAAGCACGGCGGTCCGATGTCGAGATGTTCCACGTCATGGACGTGCTGGCTGCGGCGGCGCGGCGCCGGGAGACCCACGGCGACGTGATCTCGCTGGCCGCGGGCCAGCCCAGTGCGGGGGCGCCGAAGCCGGTGCTCGCCGCCGCGCACGCGGCGCTGGACGCGGGGCCGCTCGGCTACACCGAGTCGATGGGCATCGCGCCGCTGCGCGAGACGATCGCCGCGCACTACGGCCGGGCCTACGGACTGGACGTCCCGTCGGAGGCCGTGGCCGTGACCACCGGCTCGTCGGGCGCGTTCACGCTGATCTTCCTCGCCGCTTTCGACGCGGGAGACACCGTGGTCATGGCGCGGCCCGGCTACCCCGCGTACCGGAATACGCTGAAGGCGTTGGGCTGCGAGGTCGTGGAGCTCGACTGCGGCGCCGACACCCGCTTCCAGCCGACGGTCGCGATGCTGGAGGCGCTCGACACCCCGCCGAAGGGGCTCATCGTCGCGAGCCCGGCGAACCCGACCGGGACGATCCTGGCACCGTCGGAGCTCGCGGCCCTGGCGCGCTGGTGCGAGGCGCACGGCACGCTGCTCATCTCCGACGAGATCTATCACGGCGTGAGCTACGGCCGGCCCACGTCGTGCGCGTGGGAGACCTCGCGCGAGCAGGTGGTGATGGGCTCGGTGTCGAAGTACTTCGCCATGACCGGCTGGCGGCTCGGCTGGATGTTGCTGCCCGAGTACCTGCGACGCCCCGTCGAGCGGCTCACCGCGAACATGACGATCTGCCCGCCGGCCATCAGCCAGTACGCGGCGGTCGCCGCCTTCTCCGACGGGGCGCGGGTGGAGCTGGACGCGCACGTCGCCGGGTACGCGCGCAACCGCGAAGTGGTTCTCGCGGGCCTGCGGGAACTGGGCGTCACCGAGGTCGCGCCGCCCGACGG
Organism: Tsukamurella tyrosinosolvens; assembly: GCF_900104775.1. Classification (NCBI taxonomy): domain Bacteria; kingdom Bacillati; phylum Actinomycetota; class Actinomycetes; order Mycobacteriales; family Tsukamurellaceae; genus Tsukamurella; species Tsukamurella tyrosinosolvens. Next base: position 3,776,475 of record NZ_FNSA01000003.1, on the reverse strand, counting down.
GGCCTTCTACGCCTATGCCGACATCGGCCACCTCACCGACGACTCGCTCGCCTGGTGCGCGCGCGTCCTCGACGAGACGGGCGTCGCGATCACCCCGGGCCTGGACTTCGACACCGTGCGCGGCCGGCGGACCATCCGGCTCAGCTTCGCCGGCGCGACCGCCGAGATCGAGGAGGCGTTGCACCGCCTGCAGCCCGTGTTCCGACACTGAGTGTCATATCCGGTGATCCATGTCACACTGTGGGGGTGGAGACCTCCCCGCACCGCCCGGTGATCGCGGCCTCGTGGCTGCGCTCGGACCGCGCGGGCCTGCGCCCCGACGCGCACCCGGACCCCGAGATCGGCGCCATCGAGGCCGCGGACACGCTGCTCGACGCCGCGCGTCCGGTCCTCGCCCGGGCCGCCACCGCGCTCAGCGGATCCAACACGGCGCTGCTCCTCGTGGATCACCGCTCCCGCCTGGTCTCCCGCGTGACGGCCGACCTGACGCTGGAACGCCGCCTCGAGGGCCTGGGCGCCATCGCCGGCGCGGCGTTCGGTGAGGGGGAGATGGGCACTACGGCGCTCGGCACGCCGCTCGAGGTGCGCGGCGACGTGGCGATCAACGGCGCCGAGCACTACCTCGAGCAGTTCCGCACGCTGAGCTGCTTCGGACGCCCGATCATCCACCCCGCGACGCGACGGCTCGCCGGCGTCATCTGCATGGCGGAGATCGCGGACCGGATCAACCCGCTCTCGATCCCGCTGGTCCGCGGCCTCGTCGACGACATCTCGGGACGGTTGCTCGACCGCTCCCACGCCTCGCACCGCGCGGTCATCGCCGCCTATCAGCGCGCGGCGCGACGCCGGGACGTCGCCGTCGCCGCGATCGGCGACGACCTCCAGCTCACCAACGCCGCCGCCGCGCAGCTGCTCGCCCCCGGCGACTTCGGCACGCTCCGCCTGTTGCTCGCCGACGGCGCGCCGCGCACGGCCGTGCTCACGCTCGTCTCGGGCGTCGTCGCCGACGTCGCGGTCAGCAGGCCCGACGGCGCGCCGCACGCCGCGGTCTTCCGGCTCCGTCCGCGCCCCGACGGACCGTCCGCGCCGGTCATCGCCCCGCGGCCCGCGACGGCGCCGACCGTCGCCGTGAGCGGTGAGCCCGGCACCGGCCGGAGCACCCGCGCCATGACCTGCGTCGCCGAGGACGCGCACACCGTCCTCGACGTCGCGGGCGCGATCCTCGCGGGCCGCGAGCCCGACATTCCCGCGCTGCTCCGCGCGTGCCGCGAGGCGGGCCGGGGCCTCGTCGTCGACGGGGCGGACCTCCTCGACGAGCGCTCCGCGCTGCTGCTGCACGCCGCCGTCGCCGCGCCGGCGGGCCCCGGGGTGTCCGTCGTGGTCGTGACCGGACCGGCGGAGTCGCTGTCGCCCGCGGTCGGCGCGCTGGTCGCGTGCTGCCGGCGACGGATCGTGCTCCCGCCGCTGCGGGAGCGGGCCACGGAGATCGCCTCGCTCGGGCACGGCATCGTCGCTGCGGTGGACCCGCGCCTGGAGCTCGGCGCCGACGCCGCAGACGCCCTGCTCTCGCAGGAGTGGCCGGGCAACCTCGCCGAGCTGTCGATGGTGCTCACCGAGGCGGCGGGCGCCGTCCTCGCGCGGGGCGGGCGCACCGTCACCGCCGCGGACCTGCCGGCCGAGTACCGCGGCTCGACCCGCGCCGCCCGGCTGCGGGGGATGGAGCAGGCGGAGCGCCAGGCGATCCTCGCGGCCCTCGCGGCCGCCGACGGCAACAAGAGTCGCGCGGCCACTGCGCTCGGCATCAGCCGCACCACCCTGTACGCCCGCATCCGGGCGCTCGGCATCCGGGGCTGACGGGTCGTTCCCACAGGTCGGCCGGGGTTCGCGGCCGGCCACGTGCGGTGACCGTCCACCCGGAGTGTCCAGTTTCCGAACACGGCCGGTCGCTCGCTCCGTGCGAGAACTGAAGGTGACGCCACGTGGCGTGCATCACACCCTCGGTTCGCAAGGAGAATCCGATGACCACCATCGCCGTGCCCGATCTGCTTCCCGCCGTCGCCGATTTCGTCTCCCGGGATCGGAGGATGCTCATCGGCGGGCAGTGGGTCGACGCCCTGTCCGGCCGCACCTTCGACACCCACGACCCGGCGACCGGGCAGGTGATCACCCGGGTCGCGCACGGCGAGGCCCCCGACGTCGATCGCGCCGTCGCCGCCGCCCGCGCCGCGTACGAGGGCCCGTGGTCGCGGATGAAGCCGAACGAGCGGGAGCGCCTGATCTGGAAGGTCGGCGACATCCTCTCCGAGCGCGCGGAGATCTTCGGACAGCTCGAGGCCCTCGACAACGGCAAGTCGGTCGCCATCGCCACCGGCGTCGACGTGGGCTGGTCGGCCGACGTCTGGCGCTACAACGCGGGCCTGGTCACCAAGATCCGCGGCGCGGCGGTCACCCCGTCGATGCCCTTCGCCCCCGGCGGCGAGTTCCACGCCTATACGCGGCGCGAGTCGCTCGGCGTGTGCGGGCAGATCGTGCCGTGGAACTTCCCCATCCTGATGGCCACGTGGAAGCTGGCGCCCGCCCTCGCCGCCGGGAACACCGTGGTGCTCAAGCCCGCCGAGCAGACGCCGCTCACGGCGCTCCTGCTGGGCGAGGTCTTCGAGGAGGCGGGCTTCCCGCCGGGCGTGGTGAACATCGTCCCCGGCTTCGGCGATGCCGGCGCCGCGCTGTCGGGCCACCCCGACGTCGACAAGGTGGCCTTCACCGGTTCGACCGAGGTGGGCAAGAAGATCGTCTCCGCCGCCACCGGCAACCTCAAGAAGGTCTCGCTGGAGCTGGGCGGCAAGAGCCCCAACATCGTCTTCGCGGACGCCGATCTGGAGGCCGCCGTCGCCGGCTCGGTCGCCGCGTGGACCTTCAACCACGGCCAGTGCTGCGTCGCCGGCACCCGGATGTTCGTGCAGCGGTCCATCTTCGACGAGTTCACGCAGGCCGTCGCCGATGCCGCGGCCGCCGCCAAGATCGGCCCCGGGCTGGATCCGACCACCGAGCTCGGCCCGCTCGTCTCGCAGGAGCAGTTCGACCGCGTCAACGGCTACATCCAGCAGGGGCTGGCCGACGGTGCCCGGGCGCTGACGGGCGGCAAGCGCTGGGGCGACGAGGGCTACTTCATCGAACCCACGGTCTTCGTGGACGTCGAGCCCGGCTTCTCCATCGTCGAGGAGGAGATCTTCGGCCCCGTCGTCGCCGCACTGCCCTTCGACGACGAGGACGACGTGGTCCGTGCCGCCAACGACTCGATCTACGGCCTCGCCGCGGGCATCTGGACCAAGGACGTCTCCAAGGCGCACCGCACCGCCGCCGCCGTCAAGGCCGGTTCCGTGTGGGTCAACCAGTACAACGGCTTCGACACCGCGCTGCCCTTCGGCGGCTTCAAGCAGTCCGGCTGGGGCCGCGAGCTCGGCGACTCCGCGATCGACCTCTACACCCAGACCAAGTCCGTCAACATCGCGCTCTGACGCGGAAGGGAACCATCATGAAGACCAAAGCCGCCGTGCTGCTCGAGGCCGGGAAGCCCTTCGAGATCATGGAACTCGAGCTCGACGGTCCCGGCCCCGGCGAGGTGCTCATCAAGTACACCGCCGCCGGCCTGTGCCACTCCGACCTGCATCTGACCGACGGCGATCTCCCGCCGCGCTATCCCATCGTCGGCGGCCACGAGGGTTCCGGGATCATCGAGGAGGTCGGCCCCGGCGTCACCAAGGTCAAGCCCGGGGACCACGTGGTGTGCAGCTTCATCCCGAACTGCGGCACCTGCCGGTACTGCTCCACGGGCCGCCAGAACCTCTGCGACCTCGGCGCCACCATTCTCGAGGGATCCATGCCCGACGGGACCTTCCGGTTCCGCGGCGGCGGGCAGGATTTCGGCGCCATGTGCATGCTCGGCACCTTCGCCGAGCGCGCGACGATCAGCCAGCACTCGGTGGTCAAGATCGACGACTGGCTCCCGCTGGAGACGGCCGTCCTTGTGGGCTGCGGCGTCCCGTCGGGCTGGGGGACCGCGGTGTCGGCCGGCGGCCTGCGCCCCGGCGACACCGCGGTGATCTACGGCATCGGCGGCCTCGGCATCAACGCCGTGCAGGGCGCCGTGTCGGCGGGCTGCAAGTACGTCGTGGTCGTCGACCCGGTGGCGCTCAAGCGGGACACTGCGCTGAAGTTCGGTGCGACGCACGCCTTCGCGACAGCCGAGGAGGCGCAGGAGAAGGTCACCGAGCTGACCTGGGGCCAGGGCGCGGACGCCGCCCTGATCCTCGTGGGCACCGTCGACGAGAAGGTGGTCCAGGACGCCACGGCGGCGATCGGCAAGGGCGGCAAGGTCGTGATCACGGGCCTCGCCGATCCGGAGAAGCTCACCGTGCACGTCTCCGGCACCGATCTCACGCTGAATCAGAAGACGATCATGGGCACGCTGTTCGGATCGATGAACCCGCAGTACGACATCGTCCGGCTGCTGCGCCTCTACGACGCGGGGGAGCTCAAGCTCGACGAGCTGATCACGACCCGGTACTCGCTCGAGGACGTGAACCAGGGCTACGCGGACCTGCGGGAGGGCAAGAACATCCGCGGCGTGATCATCCACGACTGATCGGAACGCGGGCGACGGCCCCGGGCGGATGCCCGGGGCCGTCGTGGTGTGCGCGGGGAGTTCGATCAGGCCAGCGCGCGCCGGAACGCGGCGATGGCGAGGTCGAAACCGGCCTGCGCGCCGTGGGTCTCGCGCAGCGCGTTGAGCATCATGAAGTCGTGGATGACGCCGCCGACGCGCACGGCGGTCACCTCGTTGCCGGCCTCGCGGAGCTTGGCGGCGTAGGCCTCGCCGGCGTCGCGCAGCACGTCGGCCTCCGCGGTGATGACGGTGGCGGGCGGCAGGTCCCGTAGCTGCTCGACGGTGGCCTTCAGCGGCGAGGCGAAGATCTCGGCGCGCTGCGCCTCGTCGGTCGTGTACTGGTCCCAGAACCACTGCATGGCGTCGCGGCGCAGGAAGTAGCCCTCGGCGAACTCGTGGTACGAGCCGGTCTCGAAGTCTGCATCCACCACGGGGTACAGCAGGACCTGAGCGGCCAGCGTCACGTCGCCGCGGGCCTTGGCCTGGAGGGCGAGCACGGCCGCCATGTCGCCGCCGACGGAGTCGCCGGAGACGGCGATGCGGGTGCCGTCGAGGTTCTTCTCGGCGCCGGAGTTCACGACCCACTGCGCGACGGCGTAGTTCTGTTCGATCGCGATCGGGTAGCGCGCCTCGGGGGAGAGGTCGTACTCGGGGAAGACGACGGCCGCGCCGGTGCCGACGGCGAACTCGCGGACCAGGCGGTCGTGCGTGTGGGCGTTGCCGAACACCCAGCCCGCGCCGTGGACGTAGAGGATGACGGGCAGGACGCCGGTGGCGCCCTTCGGGCGGACGATGCGGGTGCGGACCTCGCCGGTGGGGCCGCCGGGCACGGTGATCCACTCCTCGTCGACCTCGGGGAACGTGACGCCCTCGCCGGACTGCACCTCGTCGACGGTCTTGCGGCCCTCGACGGGGCCGAGGTCGAACAGGTAGGGCGGGGTGGCGGTGGCGTCGGAGAAGGCCTGGGCGGCGGGCTCGAGGACGGTCTTGCTCATGATCTGCTCCTTGTCGACTTCGCGGAGAACGTTCGTTCTCGCGCTGAGTGCTAGAGTAGGGGAACGATCGTTCTCTCGTCAAGGGGTTGTAGAAGATGGATGCGGATCAGCAGCGCGCCGCCGTGCTGGAGGCGGCGGAGAAGCTGTTCTACGGCAAGGGGATCCAAGCCGTCGGCATGGACGAGATCCGCACCGCGGCCGCCGTCTCCCTCAAGGCGATCTACAAGCTCTTCCCCTCGAAGGATGCGCTCGTCGCCGAGGTATTGGCTATTCGCGACCGCCGCTGGACCGACGGGCTGCAGAAGTACGTCGACCGGGCCGGCGGGCCGGAGGAGAGGGTCCTCGCAGTCTTCGACTGGCTCGATGAGATGTTCGCCGAGAACGACTTCCGCGGCTGTTCGTTCATCAACAGCTACGGCGAGCTCGGCGCCACGTCACCGACGGTCGCGGAGGCCGCGCAGCACAACAAGTCCTGCTATCAGGACGAGCTGACGTCGCTCGTCGCCGAGGCCGGGCTGCCGGAGCGCGTCGCGATCCAGATCGGCCTCCTCACCGAGGGGGCGCTCACCACCGCCGCCATCCTCGGTCCCGACGGCGTCGTCGACGGCGCCCGACAGGCCGCGCGCGTGCTCATGAACGCCCAGCGCTGAGCGGGACCGCCGTCCGAGTTCCCGCCTACGCCGGCGCGGTGAGGACCAGCGGACCGTCCTCCGTGATCGCGACCGTGTGCTCGCTGTGTGCCGCACGGGAACCGTCGGCGGACCGCAGCGTCCAGCCGTCGGGGTCGAAGGTGATCTGGTCGGTCGTCGCGCAGAACCACGGCTCCAGCGCGAGGGTCGTCCCGGTGCGCAGCAGCATGCCCTTGCGGGCCTTGCCGGTGTTCGGCACGTGCGGGTCCTCGTGCATCGTCCGGCCCAGGCCGTGCCCGCCGAACTGGGTGTTCACCGGGTAGCCGTACCGCTTGGCCGTCTCGCCGATCACGGAGGACACGGTGCCGAGCTTGTTCCCGGGCCGCATCTCGTCGATCGCCGCGTCGAGCGCGACGCGGGTGCACTCGATGAGACGCGTGTCCTCCTCGCGCGCGGTGCCGACGCTGACGCTGCGCGCGGCGTCGGCCACCCAGCCGTCGATCGACACCGCGATGTCCACGGTGAGCAGGTCGCCGTCCGCGAAGACGTAGTCGTGCGGGAGGCCGTGCAGGCAGGCGTCGTTGACCGACAGGCAGGTCACGTTGCGGAACGGGCCGCTGCCGAAGGACGGCGCGTAGTCCCAGTAGCAGGAGACGGCGCCGCGGTCCTCGATCATCGTCCGTGCGCGGTACTCGAGCTCCATGAGGTTCATCCCGGGCTCGGCCATCGTGGTGAGCTCCTCGAGGAGCTCGGCGATGAAGATGCCGGTCGTGCGCATCTTCGCGATCTCGGCGGGGGTCTTGAGCTCCATCATGGTATTAAAATACCACGCACTAGCCGGTGGGGCTGAACCGCTCCGCGTCGAGGTACTCCGCCGCCAGGGCGTCCAGGGGCTCGCCCAGCACGGCCGCCAGCGCGACGACGGTGCCGAACGCGGGCGTCGCCATCCGGCCGGTCTCGATCTTGCGCAGCGTCTCCGGGGAGATCCCGGCCGCGCGGGCCACCTCGTCGGGCCGGCGACCGCCCCGGGCCGTGCGCAGCCGCGCCCCCAGACGCCGCCCCGCGGCGATCTGTTCGGGGGTGAGGGGCTGCCGGACCATGCGCCCAGCTTAGCCGGTCAGATCGCCACCATCCGGGTCGCGGCCGACGCGCTGCGCCGGCCCCGGATCGCGATGAGCTCGCGGGCGTGCGCATCGAGCGCCACGTCGCCGGGCAGGCGCGGCGTCCACGGCCGCACCGCCGTGGCGTCGCCGTCGGCGTCGAGCGCCGCCAGCACGTGCAGGGCGTGCGCCGCGGGCTGCGGAGTGTGCTCGTGCGGCCAGCACGTCGCGAGGTGGACGGAGACGTGCATCGTCTGCCGGCCCGTGTGCAGCAGGCGCGCCGAGACCTCGATGACCTGCCCGATCTGCACCGGGCGGTAGAAGCGCACGCCGCCGACGTAGACGGTCACCGCCTCGCCGCCGCTCCAGCCCGCCGCACACAGGTAGGCCGCGTCGTCCATCCAGCCCATCACCCGCCCGCCGTGCGCCTTGCCGCCCCAGTTGATGTCCGTGGGGGCGGCGAGGAAGCGGGTGGTGCGCCGCTCCGCCTCGGTGGGGAGGGAGTAATCGGCGCCGCCCATCGCCGCAGCGATCCGCTGCCGGACCTCGGTGCGGGCCTCGGCCTCCTCGGCGGCGCGGACGTCCTCGGCGAGAACCGGCTGCCACTGTCGCACCGGCGTCGGCTTCCCGGCCTCGTCGACCGCGACGAAGACGAGCAGGCAGGTGCTGGCGACGGTGAACGTCCCCACCCGCGGATCGGCGGAGGCGACCTCGCACTGGATGTGCATGCTGCTGCGGCCCGTATAGACCAGCGTGGCCCGCACCTCGACCACGTCGCCCGACGCGATGTCGCGGCCGAAGCCGATGTTGCCGACGTACGCGGTCACGGAGTAGCCGCCCGACCAGGAGGCGGCGCACGCGTAGGCGGCCTTGTCGATCCACTCCAGGACGCGGCCGCCGCGGACGCCGCCGCCGAGGGTCGCGACGTCGGTGGGGGCGGCAAGGAACCGCAGGGTGATCCGGCGATCGGTGATGGGCATCGGGATGGGCTCCTTCGCAGGGCGGTGAACGGATCGCACCATCGTGGAGAGGCCCACGAACGCACTGCGCACCGGGGGAGCGCGATGAGGTGTCGGTGACGGGCGGGTAACCCCGCGGGTCATCCGGGCGTAACACCGCACGGCCCCGCGGGCCGGACGGCGCCGTCAGTTCTTCGCGACGCTGTCGCCTGTGCGGCGACCGGAGGTGAAGGCGAAGACGGTCCCGTCGTTCCCGACGGTCACCAGCTCACCGTCGGGCCCGATCGAGACGCCCGAGGCGGACTTCACCGAGTCCGGAAGGTCGAAGGTGCGCAGCGTGGTGCCGGTGTCGGTGCGGAACTCGATGAGCTGCGACTGCACGGCCGCCCAGGACCGGACCACCGCGTAGCCGACGCCGCCCCGGATCTGCGTGACCGGCGAGACCATCGCGACATCGGTCCGCTTGAAGGCCTCGCGCACGCTGGAGCCCTCGTCCTTGAGCGCGACGAACGAGGCGCGGTGCAGCCCCGGCGCGGCCGGGATGATCGTCCCGTCGGGCGAGACCGACGGCGGCAGCGTGCTCTGGTACCCGAGGTCGTGCGTCCACTTGGTGGCGCCGGTCTTCGCGTCGAGCGCGGCCAGCTTCTCGCCCCGCAGGTTCACGTACAGGGTCGAGCGGTCCGACGAGAGGGCGGGCGAGCCGATGGCACCGTCGGGCAGGTCCGCGCGCTCCCAGGCGTACCGCAGGTCGTGCCGGTCGCCGCCGTTCTTGTCGTAGTCGACGGCCATCACCTTCGACGGTCCGCCCTTCGCCCCAACGACCACGAAGGCGCGCTCGGCCTGCGTGTCGACGGCGGGCGGCCCCGAGACCGGACAGCCGGGGCCGTTGGTCGCGCAGTCCTCGAGGCCCGCGCCGTTCGCGTTCGCGGACACCTGGGGGAACAGCCCGATCGCGGCGCCGGCGGCGTCCCCGTCGTGCGTGTCGACGAGGACCATCTGACCGAGGTGCGTCACGGCGAGCACGGTGTTGTCGCCGGCCAGCTTGATCCACAGCGGCGCGCCCGCGGTGGGGTAGCGCCAGCGCACCTGGTTGTCCGCGTTGAAGCTGTAGAGCCAGCCGGGGATGCCGAGGTAGGTGTAGTCGAACTGGTCCACGACGGGGGCCTGCAGGTCGGCGCCAGCCGCGTCGCGGCGGCAGTAGGTCTTGCGGCCCACGGTGAGTTCGAGGTTGAACGTGCTGCAGCCGGTCTCGGTGCGCGCGGTCACGGAGACGATGCCGCGGTTGGAGATCGCGGGCTGCACCGTGTTCGGGCCGACGAGGTCGCGGGTCCAGGCCGGCACCAGCGAGGAGGCGGCGTCCTTCTCCGCGTAGGAGTTGTTGCGGGAGTCGCCGTACATGCCGGGCCAGGCGGCGGAGTCGTCCGCGTACACCCAGGTGTCGTCGGGCGTGCAGGAGACCAGCACCGCGGCGGCGGCCACCGTCGCGCCCAGTGTGAGCGCGCGCCTACCCAACCGCATGTGTCTCCCTCGACTCTGTGACTGCCACGATCGCCCCACAGACTAGCGCGGCGACCGTACCGGACCGGCGCGGCGCACCCGCCGGATAGGCTCCCCTCCATGACGAGCATGTGGAACGCCCCGTACCGATCACGGTGGCGGCACGCGCGGCAGGCCGATCAGCAGGCGCGATTCCTCACGCCCGCGTCGCTGCGCTGGGTCCTCAAGAACAAGGCCTACACCCCGTGGTACCTGGTGCGGTACGCCCGCCTCCTGAAATTCAGACTGGCGAACCCGCACATCGTGCTCAAGGGCATGGTCTTCCTCGGCAAGAACGTCGAGATCCACGCGACGCCCGGCCTCGGCCGAATGGAGATCGGCCGCTGGGTGCACATCGGCGACTCGAACAAGATCCGCTGCCACGAGGGCTCGCTGCGCATCGGCGACAAGTCCGTCTTCGGACGCGACAACGTGGTCAACTGCTACCTCGACATCGAGTTCGGGCCCGCCTCGCTCGTCGCCGACTGGTGCTACATCTGCGACTTCGACCACAAGATGGACGACATCCACATTCCGATCAAGGACCAGGGCATCGTCAAGGGGCCCGTCCGGATCGGCGGCGACACCTGGGTCGGCACCAAGGTCACCGTCACCCGCAACACCCTCATCGGGCACGGCTCCGTGCTCGGCGCCCACGCCGTCGTGCGCGGCGAGATCCCGCCGTACTCGATCGCCGTCGGCTCGCCCGCGAAGGTCGTCAAGAACCGCAAGGACATGTGGGACGCGAACGTCGCCGAGCGCGCTGAGCTCGAGCGCGCCCTCGCCGACATCGAGCGCAAGAAGGCCGAGGCCCGCGGGCTGCCCGCGGAATGATTCACGGCGCTGCGCCCAGCGACGATCTAAACTCGTCGGTGGGCCGTGCAACCCTGCAGTGACGTCGCGAGGCGAGGGGGAGATCATGACGATGCCGGTGATGAGCGATCACTTGTACAGCTTTGACGAGTGGTGTGAGCTTCCCGAGGACGAGCGACTGAAGATCGAGGTCGTCGAGGGGGTTCGCACCGTGTCACCCAGGGGATACGCCTTTCATCAGCGCGCGCTGCACCGGCTGCTGGCCCGGCTGGAAGAGGATTTGCCACGCCGATTGGCGCCGCTCGCCGAGGTCGACGTCGTACTGACCAGGGAGCCGCTGACCGTGCGAATCCCGGACATCGTGGTCGCCGATTCCGCTGTGGTCGATGCGAATCCCGCGCGCCTGACGGGGCAGGACGTCCGGCTGGCCGTCGAAGTGCTGTCCGCCGGTACTCGGCGTGTCGACCGGGTGATGAAATTCGCCGAGTACGCCGAAGCGGGAATTCAGCACTACTGGATCGTCGATCTCGATCCGCCGACCTCGCTCCGGGCGTTCACCCTGGTGGACGGGGCGTACGAAGCCGACGGGGAGTTCTCAGGCGTCCAGGTGCTGCAGGTTGCAGGGCATCCGGTCAGGCTGGATCTGACCGCGCTGACCGAGCGCTAGTTGCGCCGGACGGGCGTATCTACAGCACGTAGAACGGGCGGGCGTAATGGAACTCGCCCCGCACGTCGGGCGTGTACGCGCCGAGCGTGCGCACCATGAACGAGTCGCCCGACCACTCCGCGACGTCGGGCACGATGCCCACCTCGGAGCCGGGGACGAAGCCGAAGCGCGGGTAGTAGTCCTTGTGCCCGAGCAGTGCTACGAGCCGCTCGCCGAGGGCGTCGGCCGCGCCGAGCGCCGCCAGGATCAGCGCCGATCCGGTGCCCTGGGCCTGCACCTCGGAGCGAACGCCCAGCGGGCCCGCCGCGAGCACCGCCGTCTCACCCACCGCGGCACGGGTGAGACACACGTGGCCGATTACGCCGCCGTCGTCGTCCTCGGCGACGAACGACAGCTCGTCGATCCAGGCGCCGCTCAGCCGCAGCGCCTCGACGAGGACGACCTCCAGCGGCTCGGTGCGCCCGGGCGGCGGCATGGGGGCGAACGCGCTCCGATGCACCTCCGCGACCGCGGTGTGGTCGTCGGGCGTCTCGTTCCGGATCAGCACGCGCGGCGCTTCCCGTGGTCGGTGGGAAGGAGGCCTAACGGTCGCGCTGTCATGAATCGACCGTGCCACAGGATTCGTGATATTGCACAATCCCCAGGTCAGTCCGCCGCTACAGCGGGTTGGTGGGGTCGCGCTCGGGGAGCGGCCGCTCGTCGATCACCCGCCGGCCGAGCGGGGTGCGCGGACGTCGCTTCGCGGCGAGGTAGACCTGCGCCGTCTCGTGGGCGACGGCCTCCCAGGTGAGCTCCTCGACCTCGGCGCGCGCGGCGGCGGCCCCGGCGTACGACGACGCGGGGTCGTCGAGCAGGGTGCGGATCGCGGCGGTGAGGCCGGGCACGTCGGCGGGCTCGACGGACAGCCCCGTCTCGCCGGTGCGAATGAAGTCGGCGAGGCCACCGGCGGTGGTCGCGATCACGGGGATGCCGGTCGCGGCGCCCTCGAGCGCGACGATGCCGAAGGGCTCGTACCGCGACGGGATCACCAGGGCGTCCGCCGAATGCAGCTGCGCGACGAGCTCCTCGTGGTCCAGCGCGCCCGTGAACTCGACGGCCCGCAGGACCCGCTGCTCCCGCGCGACCTCGCGCAGCCACGCGGCCTGCGTCCCGTCGCCCGCCACCGTCAGTGTCGTCCCGGGATGCGTGCGGCGCACGCGGGCCAGCGCGGCGATGAGGTCCTGCACGCCCTTCTCGTACTCCAGCCGGCCGACGTACAGCAGGCGGGGCGCGCCCCGTCGGGCCGCGGCGCGGGACCGGTCCCGGTAGGGCCAGGCCGTGGCGTCGATGCCGTTCGCGATGGTGTGCAGCTGCGCGAGCCCCGGCCCGAACAGGCGGTTGACCTCGTCGGACATGGACCGCGAGCAGGTGATCACCGCGTCGGCCTCGTTGGCGAGCCACCACTCGGTCGAGTGCACCTGCCGGTTGACCGGCCCGGAGACCCAGCCGCTGTGCCGGCCCGCCTCCGTGGCGTGGATCGTCGCGACGAGGGGCGTGTCGAAGGCCTCCGCGAGCCCGACGGCCGCGTGGGCCGCCAGCCAGTCGTGGGCGTGAACCACGTCGGGCACCCAGGGCCGGCCGACGGCGCCGGCGCCGTGCAGCGCGTCCTCGCCGGCGGTGGGGTTGTACCCGGCCAGCCGCAGGCCCGCGCGCAACATCGAGTGCCCCATCGACAGCACCCACGGCATCATGTCCGTGCCGAAGTCGAGGGCCAGCGGATCCTCGGCCGCCATGATGACGCGGATCCCGTCGACGACGGCGTCGGACGTCGGGTGGCTGCGCGGGTCGGTGCCGGTCGGCTGGCGCGAGACGACGACCACGTCGTGGCCCTGGTCGCGCAGCTGCAGCGCGAGGTGGTGGACGTGCCGGCCGAGGCCGCCGACCACGACGGGCGGGTACTCCCAGGAGACGAGCAGGACGCGCATGTCAGAACCCTCCCAGGGGTGCGGGGAGACGGCGGGCGTCGAGGCCGGGGAACGGGTCGTCGGCGAGCCGCCAGGTGCGGGCCAGTGCGACGGCGCGGGACTCGTCTCCCCGTTCGGCGGCCTCGGCGATCTCCCGCAGGGCGTGCGCGTGCTTGTAGGCGCGGTCGCGGGCGTACGCGGCGGCGGTGTCCTTGGAGACCATGAACGGCCAGTCGGACTGCAGGCACAGCAGCGCCTCCTGCAGCACCTGGTCACTCACCACGTCCCGCGTCCGCCCGGCCCGCTTGTCCAGGACCCGCAGTACCGTCGTGGTGATCTCCTCGTTGAGCTCGACGAACTCGCGCACGAGCGGGCCGTCCCAGACGTGCCAATCCTTGCCCGAGCCCCACGAGCTGGCCGGGATCTCCCGGGCCTCGCCCACGTACCCGGCCTCCGCGGCGGAGCGCAGGGTGCCGACGCGGACGCCGGCCTCGGGCAGGGCGCGCAGGACGCGCTCGAGCCAGATCGGGCCCTCGTACCACCAGTGCCCGAAGAGCTCGGTGTCGAAGGCCGCCACGACGAGGGCGTCGCGTCCGATCCGCGCGCTCTCGGACCGCACCCGGGCGACGACGGTGTCCACGAAGTCGGCGACGTGCTTGTCGATCGCGGCGTCGGCCCGTGCGGGGTCGTAGGGCGCCTTGTCCGCCTCGGCCACGTTCTTGCCGGTCACTCGGCTGGGCTTGAGGCCGGTGGCGTGGTCGTGCGCGTAGAAGTCTCGGTAGGCGGCGTGGCCGGGGTAACCGGACTTGGGCGACCACACCCGATAGCTGACGGGCAGGTCCCGGCCGAACGCGAGGACGGAGGACTCGCCGACGGGGCGGGCCAGCGCCGTGTCGCCGCCGAGGGTCGGGCCGTCGACCATGAAGTGCGTGACGCCGGCGGCCTCGTACCCGGACTCCATGCCGGGCTTGTAGGCGCATTCGGGCGCCCAGATCCCGGTCCGTGCGGGCGCGCCCAGCCGGGCCGTGCCGTAGGCCAGGCCCTCACGCAGCGAGAGCTCGCGGAGGCGGGGATGGAGTAGGGGCTGGAAGGGGTGCGCGAGCGGCCCGCCGAGCAGTTCGACGGTGCCGGCGTCCGCGAGCCGCCGCAGGACGGGGGTGCCGCCGTGCCGCCACCGCGTCTCGAACAGGTCGAGCGCGTGCGCGGCGTTGCGGTGCTCGCGCGCACCGAGCTCGGCCGCGGCGGGGCGACCGGAGAGCGCGGCCTCGTGAGCGCGGAGCTGCCAGTTGCCGAGGTAGTGGTGCATGGCCTCGAGGCAGTACGGGTCGTCGAGCTGCGCCGCGAGGACGGGGGTCACGCCGAGCGTGAGCTGGTCGGTGCGGCCCTCCGCCGCGAGCCGGTCGAGCATCTCCGCCATCGGCAGGTAGGAGGCCGCCCAGGACTGGTACAGCCATTCCTCGCCGACGGGCCACGCGCCGTGGTGGGCGAGCCACGGCAGGTGGGAGTGCAGGACGAAGGCGATCATCCCGGGCTCGCGCCCGGCGGTCACGGCTTCCTCGCGTAGAAGAACAGGTCGAGGCTGTCCGGGGCGTCGGCGCGGAGGTCGAAGTCCTGCGCGGCGACGGCGGCGACGTCGTTCGACAGCTCCTCGGGCCAGGGCTCGCCGGCGAGCGACCGCTCGATCTGCGCGTCGATGAAGCTGCCGCCGTGGCGGCGGTCCAGCTCGGCCAGGCGCGCGCCGTGGAAGACGCCGAGCTTCTCCGTGACCGTCAGGCCCGAGTCCTCGAGGAGCTCGACCAGCTCGGCCGAGTTGAGCTCGCGGGTGTGGAAGGGGTTGAGCGGGGTGTCGCGGCCGGGGGAGAAGGTGACGCGGTTCGGGGTGGAGATCGCGAGCTCGCCGCCGGGGCGCAGGATGCGGGCCACCTCGCGGAGGAACTGCGGCTGGTCCCACAGGTGCTCGATCACCTGGAAGTTCACGACGGCGTCGACGGAGGCGTCCTCCAGAGGCAGCTCGGCGAGATTGCCGTGCAGCATGGTCACCGACGGGTACGCGGCGCGCACGTGCGCGACGGCCGATTCGTCGTAGTCGAGCGCGGTCACGGTCGCGCCGCCGTCGGCCAGCATCGCGGCGCCGTAGCCCTCGCCGCTGCCGGCCTCGAAGACCGACTTCCCGGCGTAGCGGTCGACGATCGCGAGGTAGGCGATCTCGTGCCGGCGGAACCAGTAGTTCTCCTCGGGGATACCGGGAACGGTTCGCTCGCCGGTCAGGGGCAGCGGGTCACACATTCTGTCGAGCCTAGTCGTCGTCGGGGCGTGGGCCATCCCACATGGACAGTTACCCTTCGGTAACTTACTCTGGCGTTAAACAGTGTGGTGAGGCGGTGCTACGTTCTACTCGCAGAACCTGCGGCGGGGGACGATTTTCCGTACCTCGCGGCAGTGTGAGAATGTGCCCTACGAGTATCCCGATCATCGATGGAGGTCGACGAAGACCAATGACGAACGTAGTCGTACTGATCAAGCAGGCTCCCGATCCCGGGTCCGAGCGCAAGCTGTCCGATGACTTCACGGTCGACAGGTCGATCGACCCGTGGCTCGAGGAGATCAACGAGCGCGCCGTCGAGGCCGCGCTCCAGATCAAGGAGGCCCACGGCGGCGAGGTCACCGTTCTGACCGTCGGCCCCGCGAGCGCCACCGACGCGATCCGCAAGGCGCTCTCCATGGGTGCCGACAAGGCCGTCCACGTCCAGGACGACGCCATGCACGGCTCGGACGCGATCCAGACCTCCTGGGTCATCGCCCGCGCGCTGGGCACCATCGAGGGCGTCGAGCTCGTCATCGCCGGTAACGAGGCCACCGACGGTCGCGTCGGCGCCGTCCCGGCCATCCTGGCCGAGTACCTGGGCCTGCCGCAGCTGACGCACATGCGCACGCTCACCGTCGACGGCGACTCGCTCAAGGGCGAGCGCGAGACCGACGAGGGCATCTTCGAGCTCGAGGCCTCGCTCCCCGCCATCGTCTCGGTCAACGAGAAGATCAACGAGCCCCGCTTCCCCTCCTTCAAGGGCATCATGGCCGCGAAGAAGAAGGAGATCAACGTGCTCTCCCTCGCGGAGATCGGCGTGGAGCTCGACGAGGTCGGCGGCGCGAACGCCGGCACCACCGTCACGGCTGTCACCCCGAAGCCGCCCAAGGAGGCGGGCGAGAAGGTCGTGGACGAGGGCGACGGCGGCACCAAGGTGGCGCAGTTCCTCATCGGCCAGAAGATCATCTAAGACCCCTCGAACCCCCTCATAAGGAGAGAAGCCGTTATGGCAGACGTACTCGTCCTCGTCGAGCAGGTCGACGGGAAGCTGAAGAAGGTCACGGCTGAGCTGCTGACCGCCGCCAAGGCGCTGGGTGAGCCCGCCGCCGTCGTCGTGGGCGCCCCCGGCACCACCGACGCCGTCGCCGAGCAGCTCAAGGCCGCCGGCGCCGCCAAGATCTACCGCGCGGAGTCGGCCGACGCCGACGCCCACCTGGTGACCCCGAAGGTCGGCGTGCTCGCCGAGCTCGCCGAGAGCCAGGGCGCCGCCGCGATCCTCACCGCCGCCACGTTCGAGGGCAAGGAGGTGGCCGGCCGCGTCGCCGCGCGCCTCGGCTCCGGCCTGATCGCCGACGCGATCGCCTTCGGCCCCGGTGGCACCGCCACCCACTCGATCTTCGGTGGCGCGTTCACCGTCGAGGCCACCGCCGGTGGCGACACCCCCGTCGCGTCGCTGCGCCCCGGTGCCGTCGAGGCCGACGGTGTCGCCGGCGCCGGTGAGATCGTCGACGTGGCCGTCCCGGCCGCGGCCGAGAACGACGTGAAGGTCGTCTCGAAGCAGCCGATCCAGGGCGGCAACCGCCCGGAGCTCACCGAGGCGACCATCGTCGTCTCCGGTGGCCGTGGCGTGGGCTCGGCCGAGAAGTTCTCGGTCGTCGAGGAGCTCGCCGACTCGCTCGGTGCCGCCGTCGGCGCCTCGCGTGCCGCCGTCGACTCGGGTTACTACCCGGGCCAGTTCCAGGTCGGCCAGACCGGCAAGACCGTGTCGCCGCAGCTGTACATCGCCCTGGGCATCTCGGGCGCCATCCAGCACCGCGCCGGCATGCAGACCTCGAAGACCATCGTGGCCGTCAACAAGGACGAAGAGGCCCCGATCTTCGAGATCGCCGACTACGGCATCGTGGGCGACCTGTTCGACGTCGCCCCGCAGCTCACCGAGGCCGTCAAGGCCCACAAGGGCTGAGCGCACCACCCTCACGAGCGAGCCCCGTCCGGATCCTTCCGGGCGGGGCTCGCTCGTGTTCGCTACGGTGGGGAGAGGACTGCGATTCCGCCCGTCGTTCAGCCCGACGGGCGTGAACAGCCCTGAACGACAACCACATACGCGGAGGAGAACAGCCATGTCCGAGAACGCGAACTTCACCACGACCGACTCCGGCGCTCCCGCGGGCAGCGACGAGCACTCGTTGACCGTCGGCGCCGCGGGCCCCATCGTCCTGCACGACCACTACCTGATCGAGCAGATGGCGCAGTTCAACCGCGAGCGGATCGCCGAACGGCAGCCGCATGCGAAGGGCAGCGGTGCGTTCGGCACGTTCGAGACGACCGCCGACGTCTCGGCGTTCACGTGCGCGGAGGTCTTCGCGCCGGGCGCGAAGACGGAGATGATGGCGCGGTTCTCGACGGTCGCGGGGGAGCGGGGGAGCCCGGACACGTGGCGTGACCCGCGGGGTTTCGCGCTGAAGTTCTACACCCCGGCGGGCGTGTACGACTTGGTCGGCAACAACACCCCGGTCTTCTTCATCAAGGACCCGATGAAGTTCCAGCACTTCATCCGCTCGCAGAAGCGCCGCGCCGACAACAACCTCCGCGACCACGACATGCAGTGGGACTTCTGGACCCTGTCGCCGGAGTCCGCGCACCAGGTCACCTGGTTGATGGGCGATCGCGGCATCCCGAAGTCGTGGCGCCACATGAACGGCTACGGCTCGCACACGTACCTGTGGGTCAACGCGGAGGGGGAGAAGCACTGGGTCAAGTACCACTTCCTGTCCGACCAGGGCGTCGAGACCCTCACGCAGGACGAGGCCGACCGGCTGGCCGGCGCCGACGGCGACTTCCACGTCCGGGACCTGTTCGACGCCATCGCCCGCGGGGAGCACCCGAGCTGGACTCTCACGGTGCAGCTGATGCCGTTCGACGACGCGGCCGACTACCGGTTCAACCCGTTCGACCTGACGAAGGTGTGGCCGCATTCCGACTACCCGCTGCGGGAGGTCGGTCGGATGACGCTGCACACCAACCCGACCGACAACCACAGCCAGATCGAGCAGGCCGCGTTCGAGCCCAGCAACGTCGTCCCCGGCATCGGGTTCAGCCCGGACCGGATGCTGCTCGGGCGCGTCTTCGCGTACGCCGACGCCCACCGCGCGCGGCTCGGCGCGAACTACAAGCAGATCCCCGTGAACCGGCCGCGTACCGAGGTGCGGAGCTACTCCAAGGACGGCGCCATGCGGATCGATCCCGTCCGCGATCCGGTGTACGCGCCGAACTCCAAGGGCGGCCCCGCCGCCGACTACCCCGGGCAGCCCGAGCCGCAGTGGGCGGCCGACGGGGAGTTGGTGCGGGCGGCGTACGTCGCGCACCGCGAGGACGACGACTGGGGCCAGGCCGGCACGCTGGTCCGCGACGTGATGGACGACGCGCAGCGCGAGCGACTGGTGTCGAACGTCTCCGGCCACCTGCTCGACGGCGTGACGGAACCGGTGCTCCTCCGCGCCTTCGACTACTGGAAGAACATCGACGCCGGAATCGGGGAGCGGATCGAGCGGGCGGTCCGCGAGGCGCAGGGCTGACCTCACCGACGGGGCGGGGGGCGGGCGCGCCCGCGTCTAGGATCGTCCCCGTGAACAGTGTGTTGATCGTCGACGACCAGCGGCTGATCCGCGACGGCCTGACGATGCTGCTCACCTCCGCCCCCGACTTCACCGTCGCGGGCGAGGCGACGAACGGCGACGAGGCCGCCCGCGCCTATCGCGAGCTCGCGCCCGACGTCGTGCTCATGGACCTGCGGATGCCGGGCGCGGACGGCGTGCACGGGATCGAGCGGATCATGGCCGCGGACCCGGCGGCCCGTATCGTCGTGCTCACCACCTTCGACGACGACGAGCACATGTACCCCGCCCTCGCCGCGGGCGCCGTCGGTTTCCTGGTCAAGGACATCGCCCCGGAGGCGCTGCTCGACGGCCTGCGGCGGGCGCTCGGCGGGGAGGTGCCGATGTCGCCCGGCCCCGCGCGCCGCGTGCTCGACGAGGCGCTGCGCGCGCGGTCCGCCGGCTCGGCGCCGGCGGCCGAGGAGCCCGCGGTGCCGCTCACCGACCGCGAGCGCGACGTGCTCGCCCTGGTCGCCGAGGGGCTGGCCAACGCGGCGATCGCGGCCCGGCTGCACGTCGCGGAGTCGACTGTGAAGGCACACATCGCGAACCTGCGGCAGAAGACGGGCGCCGGGTCGCGGGTCGAGCTGGCGCGCTTCGCGCCCCGGTAGCGGCTCCGCCCCGTTAGGACGCGCGGACCGGCACCGACAGCGCGACCACCCAGTGATCGCCGTCGGGGCCCGCCGTGATGGCCCCGCCGGCGAGGTCCGCGCGCTCGGCCATCCCGGTGAGGCCGTAGCCGTGCCCCCGGTGCGCCTGCGCGGGCAGCGGGCTCGACACCCGCGCCTCCCAGGCGTCGTCGGAGCGCCCGACGTCGACGGTGACCGTCGCGCCGCGCGGCGCGTGCTTCATGACGTTGGTCAGTGCCTCCTGCACGACCCGGACCAGCGTCAGCGCATCGATCGCGGCCGGAGGCCCCGCGCCCAGGTCGATGCGCGAGCGGACGTCGAAGCCCGCGTCGGCCGTGCGCTCCACCGCCCGCCGCACCTCGGTCTCGGTGTCGTCGATCGTCCGGCCCTGCACCGGGTCCCGCTCCCGCATCGCGGCGAGGAGACGCCGGATGTCGCCGAGCGAATCCGTGGCGGTCTCGTGGATGTCCGAGAGCACCTCGTCGAGGCCGGGGTCGATGCCCGCGTAGACGGTGCGGGCGACGCCCACCCGGAGCGAGATCGCCGACATGTGGTGCGCCATGAGGTCGTGCAGTTCGCGGGCGAGGGCGGCGCGCTCGTCGCGGCGGGCCTGCCGCGCCTCCTCCGCGAGCGCGCGCCGCTCCCGTTCCGCCTGGGCGAACCGCTCCCGCATGTACAGCCCGCCGACGACGGGGAGTCCGACGAAGCTGAGCGTCTCGGCCAGCACCCGGATCAGCGTGTGCTGCTCGTCGTCGAACAGCGATCCGGTGATGTAGCAGGCCGCCCACACGAGCGTCGCGGTGACCACCTGCCACCGCGGCCGCTGCGAGGCTGCGAGTTCGGCGAGGGCGAGAGCGGCGAGGTACGGCACGAGCCCGGCGGGACCCCAGGCCTCTGCGGAGAGCAGACCGCCGCACAGCACGGACAACGCGAGCGAGACGGCGAACGGCGCGCGCCCCCCAAACGCGAACAGGGCCGCGGCGAGCATCGATCCGGCGATGTAGGCGGGCGAGGCGTGGAACCTCCCGGGGTACACGCTCACCGCGAGCAACACGGGCACCACCACGAGGGGAGCGACCCGCACCCCGACGGTCCAGCTGGTGCGCGACATGGCAGCACCGTACGACACCGCGGGGCCGGGAGAGAAGCCGTGACCAGCGCACATAACGCCGGAATCAGGGAATGTCAACCCCCTCCCGGCCAGTCCTGGGCGCGGATTCCGTGTCCGAAGGGCGGAGTCGCACCGTTCCGCCGCCGACGACGCTGGAGGCATGATCACGAATACCGCCGCGCGGCCACGAGCCGGCGCAGGCACGAACCGCCGCCGTTTCCTCGCTGCCCTGATCGCCGCACCGCTCGCGGGCGCCGCCGTCGCCGGATGCCGCGCGACGGCGGCACCGTCGACCCCCGGCGCGTCCGTCCTGCCGGGCGGCCGTCGCGCCCTGCCGATCCCGCCGCTCGCACGCTCGGTCGTGGGCGCAGACGGGGTGCGCCGGTTCGACCTCGCGACGCGGGCGGGATCCACGGAGATCGTCGCGGGCCGGCGCAGCGCGACGTGGGGCTTCAACGGCGACATCCTCGGCCCCACCCTGCGCGCCCGCGACGGCGAGAAGGTCGCGGTGACCGTGCGGAACGGTCTCACCGAGGCGACCAGCGTGCACTGGCACGGCATGCACGTCCCCGCCCGCGCCGACGGCGGCCCGCACCAGATGGTCGAGCCGGGCGCGACGTGGAAGGCGGAATGGACGGTGCGGCAGCGCGCCTCGACGCTCTGGTACCACCCGCACCCGCACGGGGTGACCGAGAAGCACGTCTACCGGGGGCTCTCCGGCTTCTTCCTCGTCGACGACGACGCGCAGGCCGCGCTGGGCCTGCCGTCCGAATACGGCGTCGACGACGTCCCCGTCGTCGTGCAGGACCGGAAGTTCACGCCCGCGGGCGAACTCGACGAGACGGCGCCCGGCGAGACGGGGCTCATCGGGCCGACCGTGATCACGAACGGCATCGCCGGCGCGAGCCTCGTCGCACGCCGCGACCGGATGCGCCTGCGCCTGCTCAACGGCGCGTCCGCGCGCTGCTTCGAATTCGGCTTCGCCGACGGCCGCCGGTTCGAGATGATCGCCTCCGACGGCGGGCTGCTCGCCGCACCGGTGTCCCTGGACCGGCTCATGCTCAGCCCGGGCGAGCGGGCCGAGATCGTCGTCCGGGTGAGCGCCGGCGAGCGCACGATGTTGCGCTCCTTCCCGATCACGCAGCGCGGCAGGATCTCCGGCGAGACGGCCCGGGAGTACGGACAGGACGACACCCTGGACGTGCTCGAGCTGGTCGGTGCCGGCGCGCTCGAGACCGGGGCCGGTGCCGTGCCCCGCGATCTCGGCGTCATCGCGCCGCTCGCCGCGGGGGCCACGGCACCGTCGCCGAAGGCGCGCGCCTTCGACCTGCAGTGGTACATGATCAACGGTGAGCGGATGGACATGAGTCGCATCGATCTCGCACCCGTCGTCGACACGACCGAGGTGTGGACGGTGCGCAACAAGGACAACTGGCCGCACAACTTCCACATCCACGACGTGCAGTTCCAGGTCGCGTCGTTCAACGGGAAGACCCCGCCGGCGCACCTGCGGGGCTGGAAGGACACCGTCTACCTAGCGCCCGGCGACACCTGCGCCCTCGCGATGCGGTTCACCGACTACACCGACCTGACGATGCCGTACATGTACCACTGCCACCTCCTCTACCACGAGGATCGCGGCATGATGGGCCAGTTCGTCGTCGCGGAGAAGGGGCAGACCTCGCCCACCCGCTTGGAGATGCCGGGAATGGCGATGGCGATGCCCGCGTCGGGCGCCCCGTCCGCGCCCGCCGGATCGCACGGCGGGCATTGATCGCAGCGGTGTCCACGGCGCGCGACGGGGCCCACCGGTGTAACGATCGCAAGGCCGGGGCCGACCTCACGTCTGAGGAACCTTCGCGCCGCAACTCCTGTGGCTCGGACGAATCGGAGGAGGACGCACATGCTGAGGAAGACGCTCGTCACCGGGATCGCCGCGGCGGGGCTGGTCGCCGGGATCGCCGCGCCGGCCCAGGCGGCGCCGCTCGCCGTGCCCCAGGTGCCGCTGACCGCGACCCAGGTCGCCGGACTCGGTATCCCGCAGCCCTTCACCACCAGGATCGGCGCCGACACGACGGGCCGTCCGGGCGAGGTCCGGCTGGCCGCGCACAGCTCCGTCGGCTACAACTCGTACATGTCGCTGGTGCGCATCGACTTCCGCAACCTGCGGACCGGCGCCCGGGGTTCGGTCACCGTGAAGCCCTTCACTCTGGGGCAGGTCCCGGACACGGCCGTCGCGCAGACGGGAACCGGCCGGGTCGCCTACACCGCGCGCTTCGTCAGCTCCGGCACCGTGGCGGTCGTGCTGGCTCCGACGCCGGGCAGCGGTTCCTTCGACGTCCGCTGACCCGGGCCCGCCGCGCGCGAGTCCGGGCCGGTTCGGTCTAGTTTCGTTGTATGACGGAACGCAGTGGAGCCGTGCCCGCGCGGCGACGGTCGGCCTGTTCGTCGCGTGGGCGATCCACGACACGGAGGAGTGGTTCACGATCGGGCCGTGGGCGCGCGAGCGCGGGCTGCCGGTCTCGGACGGTCTGGCGCGCACGGCGATCGGCGCGATGGGCGTGGCGGTCGGCGCCGCAGCCCTCGACGGCGCCCGCACGGGCGGGCGATCGGCCTGGTACCAATCCGCGCTGCTGGCGTACGGGCTGCACGGCGTCTCCCACCTCGCGATGGCGGCGCGGTGCGGCGGCTACGCGCCCGGCGTCGCCACGACGCCGATCGCGGTGCTGCCGTTCTGGCTGTGGGCATCCTCGCGGCTCGCCAGGGAGGGCGTGCGGCGTCCCGCGGCCGGGCTGCTGCCCGGCGCTGCGGCGATGCTCGCCGGTGGGCTCGCCGGATCCTTCGGCGTGGCAGCCCTGGTGCAGCGCGGCGCGCGCGGTCGCGCGACATGACGGCGGCAGGTGACGGCGCGACCCCGCGCCTGGCGCTGGCGTCCGCCTCCGGTCGATGGCTCATCGCCGCCGCGGCACTCGGATCGGGCGTCGCGTTCCTCGACGGCTCGGTCGTCAACGTCGCGCTGCCGGCGATCGGACGCGATCTCGGTGGCGGGCTCTCGATGCTGCAGTGGGTGCTCGACGGGTATCTGCTCACCCTCAGCGCCCTGCTGCTGCTCGGGGGCGCGCTCGGCGACCGGTACGACCGGCGCCTCGTCTTCCTGGTCGGCCTGGTGGTCTTCACCGTGGCCTCCGTCGGGTGCGGCCTCGCCCCCACCGGCGAGGTGCTCATCCTCGCGCGCGTGGTGCAGGGCATCGGCGGCGCGCTGCTGGTGCCGAGCAGCCTCGCCATGATCGAGACGGTCATCCGGGCGGAGGACCGCGGCCGCGCGATCGGGGTCTGGGCAGGGCTCAGTGGTGTCTCGTCGGCGATCGGGCCGTTCGTCGGGGGCTGGCTGGTCGACGCCGCGTCGTGGCGGTGGGTCTTCCTCATCAACGTCCCGCTGGCGGCGGTCGCCCTGGTGCTCACGGTCCGGCACGTCCCGCGGATCCGGGACGCGCGCGTGCGGGGGCCGCTCGACGTGGCCGGCGCGGTGAGCGTGACGATCGGCCTGGGCGGGGTGACCTTCGCACTGATCGAGGCCCCGGTCCAGGGGTGGACGCCGACCGTCGTGGCGGCGCTGGTCGTCGGGGTGCTCGCTGTGGCGGCGTTCCCGTTCGTCGAGCACCGCGCGGCGGATCCGCTCGTCCCGCTGAGGCTGTTCCGGTCGCCGCAGTTCAGCGGGACGAACGTCGTGACCCTCGCCGTGTACACCGGACTCGGCGGCGCGCTGTTCCTGCTCTCGCTGCACCTGCAGGCGAACCTGGGCTACAGCGCGCTCCAGGCCGGCCTGGCGTTCGTGCCGTTCACGGCGATCATGCTGGTCCTCTCCGGCCGGATGGGTGCTCTGGCGCAGCGGACCGGGCCCCGTGCACTGATGACGGCGGGTCCACTGGTCGCCGGGGTGGGGCTCGCGCTGCTGGTCCTGGTCGTCCCCGGCGCGACCTACTGGGGCGGGGTGCTCCCCGGCATCCTCGTCTTCGGTCTGGGCATGGCCATGACCGTCGCGCCGCTCACGGCGACGGTGCTCGCGGCGGTGCCGGCGGAGTACGTCGGTGCGGCGTCCGGGGCGAACAACGCGATCTCGCGGTTCGCGAGCCTGCTCGCCGTGGCCGTCCTCCCGCTCGCCGTGGGGATCACGGACCCGAGTGGAGCCTCGCTCCAGGACGGCTTCGGCCGGGCGATGCTCGTCTCCGCAGCGCTGTGCGTCATCGGCGGCGCGGTCGCCTGGGCCACCGTCCGCAATCCGGCGGAGACGGCTCAGGCCCTCGCGTAATCGGCACCGTCGGAGACGAATTCCGGGTGGCCGTAGGTGGCGAGGCGCTGATGGATGAGCCTGGTCAGGTAGCGGTCGACCCCGTCGCGCACGAGGGGGATCCGGACGCCGATCTCCGCGGCGATCGTGCGGCCCCCGATGAACGGCGCGGTGAGCGCTACCAGCGCCACGTCCACGGGTGTGAAGTCCACGCCCATCCGCGCGGCCTTCGACGGCCTGCCGTCGCAGAAGGCGATCGCGAACGAGGTCTTGCTCCAGGCCTTCTCGACCAGGCTGGCGACCTCGTCGACGGGGCCGCGGTCCGGCCGCAGGTACGCCTCCATCGACGACCGGACGAGCGCGCCGCAGGTCTCGTCGTCGAAGTCGTCGCGGAGCAGGGCCGCCCGGGCGAGGAAGACCCGCACGATGTCCTTCGGCGTGGTGGGCAGCAGCTCCTCGGGGAGTCCCAGCAGGAAGCAGCGGTAGCGGTTGAACTCGACGATCGCGCGCTCGTGGGCGTCGAAGTCGCGCTTCTCCTTCACCGCCCGGATCGCCAGGAGGTAGCTGCCGATGGTGCCCGCGGGCATCTGGTCGACCTGGGGGATGGGGATGCCGTAGACCTCGCGGTTCCAGGCGCCGGGCCGGGTGAGCGCGTGGTACCGCACCATCGAGTGCATCAGGCGCACCATGGCGGCGGCCTCGAAGCCCTCGCGGTGCCGCTGCAGCGCGCCGGGCAGGGTGGTCACGGCGAAGAAGTTCGCGGTCTCGTTGATCCGCCGCGCGGCGCGTTTTCCCGAGAGCGCGCCGGTCAGGGCCATCGGCAGGGCGGCGTAGGTGTTGAGGAAGGTGGCGAGGAAGACGCCGCGGGTGATGAACGGCGAGGTCAGGGCGGAGCCGACGCGCGCGAGGCGAGCACCCTCCTCGACCAGGCGCATGTCGACCCAGGCGGGTGTGTCCTCCATCGCGGCGAGGAAGGCGCGCAGTTCCTCCGGGGCGTCGGGCACGGCGTCGATCCCCTCTCGGCAGGCCTCGCGCAGCATCGCGACCAGCGTCTTCGTGCCGAAGCGGGGTTCGAGCGAGGCGTAGGGGTCGGCGACGACGTCACCGAGGAGCGTGGTGGTGGCGATCAGCTCGACGGTCCGCTCGTCGTCGAGCGTCGCGGCGCGGCGGCCCATCCGGGGGTGCAGCGCGGACGGGACGTCGGGGTCGGCGGTGTGCCGATGGGGCGGGGTCTCGAAGTCGACGTCGCCGTACAGATCCGGTTGCAGGGCCGCCTGGGAGCGCACCCGCTCGGCGAGTCCGGGGTAGTGCCGCATCGTGAACGCTCCTTAACTTTCATCGCGTAAGTATCACGATGACAGGGTGTAAGTTAGCCTGTCAAGGGATGACGAGAACCCGGATGACCGCCACGGAGCGGCGCGAGCAGATCCTCGACGTGGCGCACGACATCGTCGCCGCCGAGGGGTTCCACGCGGCCACGCCGCGGCGCATCGCCGACGACGCGGGCGTCACGCGGACGGTGCTCTATCAGCAGTTCGGCGATGTCGCGGGGTTGCTCGTCGCGCTCATCGACCGCGAGGCCGACCGGATCGGGTCGCAGTACCTCGACGCCGTCGCGGAGGTCGCGCCGGAGTCCGACAACGATCCCTTCGTCTCGGCCTTCGAGGGGGCGGTGCGCGCCATCGACGAGAACCCGGCGGGGTGGCGCCTCTTCCTCCTGCCGCCCGAGGGCGCGCCGCCCGCCCTGCACGAGCGCCTCGCCGAATCGCGGGACGCCGTGGTCGCGTTCATGGAGCTGAGCCTGCGCAGCACCTTTCCCGGGATCGAGGATCCGGAGTACCTCGCGCGGGTGGTGCACGCGACCGCGCGCGAGCTGCTGTGTCTGCATCTGACGGATCCCGAGAACGCCACCGTCGAGCGGCTCACCGGCCTGATCCGGCGCCTGCGTACCTTCGCGCCGCCGCAGTAGGAGCTGTCGGGGCTACTCCGGCAGGAGCCGGGCGAGCAGGCGGCGCAGCGTCGCCGCCTCCTGGGCGGACAGTCGCGCGGCGAGGAGTTCGTCCTCGGCGGCGCGGATCCGCCGCTGCGCGTGCAGCTGAGCGGTCGCGCCCGCAGTGGTCGCGGCGACGGTGCGGCGCCGGGCGTCCTCGGCTTGCTCCCGCGCGACGAGGCCGCGGGACTCCAACTCGCCCAGGTGTTTCCCGAGTCGAGTGGTGTCGCGGCCCGTCCGCCGGGACAGCTCGACCTGGGAGACCGCGCCGCCCCGCAGCAGCGTGGTCAGGATGGCGTACTCCCACATCGAGACGCCGGCCTCGCGGAGGATCGGCTCCTCGAGCGACATCAGGCGACGCCCCAGGACGCCGACCGCTTCCGCGAGGTCCGGCTCGGGCGCGGGTTCCTCGGTGGCCATGGCTCCTCCAGGTCCTCTACCGTGGTGCATGAAAATCGTCTACCGTGGTGCACGGTAGAGCTGCACCGTCGATCATTCGAACCTACTGGGGGCGCCATGGACACGTCGGATCTGGAGCGGGCCGTGCGGGAGTACGCGGCCGTCCTCTCGGAGGCCGCGGAGGCCGATCTCGCGGCGCCCGTCGGGGAGCGCACCGTCGGGGGCCTGACCGGGGAGTTGGCCGCGCGGGCGTCGGCGCTCGCCGGGGCACTCGGCGCGGCAGCCGGACCCGACGGTGCGCCCGGCCCGCCCGACGCGTACGGCGGCGGGTTCGACCTCCCCTTCCGGCGCGCTCTCCGACGGCTCGCGGCCGCCGCGGGCGCGGCCCCGTCGGATCCCGGAACGGAGCGCGAACTCGCCGACCTGACGGGCGCCGTCGAGGACGGTGCCGGCGCCCTGACCAGGGCGCTCGGCCTCGGCTGAGGGCGGCGGCACCGAACCGGACATCGACGCGCGCGGGTCGGATACGGTGAGCGAATGTCTTCGAACATCGAATCTCCCACGGCGCCGCCCCAGCCCAAGGATGCGGCCACCGTCGTCCTGGTGCGCGACGGCGAGGACGGGATCGAGGTCTTCCTGCAGCGCCGCGTCCAGCAGATGGCCTTCGCCGGCGGGATGACCGTCTTCCCCGGCGGGGGAGTGGATCCCCGCGACGGCGAGGCCGATCTCGCCTGGCAGGGGCCGGCCGCGCGGTGGTGGGCCGAGCGCTTCGGCGCCGGCGAGCGCGACGCCCGCCAGCTGGTCTGCGCCGCCGTGCGCGAGACCTTCGAGGAGTGCGGCGTCCTGCTCGTCTCCGCGGCCGACGGCGGCGCCCCCGACGTCGCGGCCCTCGCGCCCGCCCGTGCGCGGCTCGAGGCCAAGGAGATCTCCCTGGCGCAGTTCCTCCGCGACGAGGGCCTCGTACTCCGCGCCGACCTGCTCAGGCCCTTCGCGCACTGGATCACGCCCAAGAACGAGAAGCGCCGCTACGACACCCGCTTCTTCCTCGCGGCCCTGCCCGACGGCCAGCGCGCCGACGACCGCACCAGCGAGGTCGAGGAGGCCGGCTGGCGGACCGCCGCGCAGGCCCTGGACGACTGGTC
Source organism: Tsukamurella tyrosinosolvens (assembly GCF_900104775.1). Classification (NCBI taxonomy): domain Bacteria; kingdom Bacillati; phylum Actinomycetota; class Actinomycetes; order Mycobacteriales; family Tsukamurellaceae; genus Tsukamurella; species Tsukamurella tyrosinosolvens. Next base: position 3,747,653 of record NZ_FNSA01000003.1, on the reverse strand, counting down.
CGCGGGGCACTGCTTCCTCCTGCCGCCCACCTGGTCCCAGCTGCGCGCGGTGGCCGAGTACGGCACCGTCGGCGCGTTGCTCGCGGCCGAGCGCACGATCGCGCCGGTCGAGCCCGAGCTGCCGCTCGGCGGCGCGATCGACTCCCTGCAGTTCGCGGAGGCCGCCGAATACGTCGCGTCCATGCCGCCGAACATCCCGCGCCCGACGCTCTGACGGCGGCGCGCGGCACCGGCGCGTAGCCCGCTATTCACCCGCGTTCTCACAGGATTCACCGACCCGCGCGGTCGCGGTTCACCGGCAGGTCGCCTGACCGGCCCACTGTGAGGTCATGAGTACACCGGGAACACTGCTCACCGGCCGGACCCCCGCACGCGAGACCCTGATCCACGGAGCCGAGTACGAAGTGGTGCTCACCACCCGTGCCGACGACGTCGACACGGTGCAGCGGCTGCGCTACGAGGTCTTCGGTTCGGAGCCGGGCTTCGAGGCCTCGATGGCGGGGGTCGTCGACGGCCGCGACGCCGACCGGTTCGACGAGTTCTGCGACCATCTCGTGATCCGGCACAAGCCCAGCGACGCGATCGTCGGCTGCTACCGGATCCTCCCGCCGCCCGGCGCGATCGCCGCCGGCGGCCTGTACCTGGCCACCGAGTTCGAGCTCGGCGCCCTCGACCACATCCGCCCCGAGACGTTGGAGATGGGGCGGGCCTGCGTGCGCGCCGACCACCGCACCGGCGGCGTCCTGTGCCTCATGTGGGCCGGCCTGCTCGCCTACAGCGACCTGCGCGGCATCCGGTACGCGATGGGAGCCGTCAGCGTCCCGATGCAGTACGAGGGCTACGGCCGCGGCGCGACGGTCCGCGCCGTCCGCGAGCTGGTCGACGCCAAGCACCGCGCCCAGTGGGTGGTGACCCCGCGCACCGCGGTCGAGGAGATCACTGCGGAGCCCGCATCCCGCCGCACCTTCCCGCCGCTCGTGACCGGCTACCTGCGGATGAACGCGGAGATCCTCGGCGCGCCCAGCTACGACCCGGTCTTCGACGTCGCCGACTTCCCGATGATCATCGACCGCACCCGGTTCAACGTGCGCTACCTCGAACGGCTGCAGCAGGCGGCGGGAAGCCTCTAGCCATGATCCCCGTCGCGGAACTGGCCCGGCACCCCTGGCAGCAGGTCTCCCCGTGCGACGGGGCCTGCTCCGCCGACGAGCCGCAGGAGACCGCTGCCTGGCTGCGGGCCGTGCGCTGGGCCGCGCTCTTCACGGTGATGGTGGCCGGCCTGCTCGCACTGGCCCTCGCGTACCCCTGCGGCGCCACGGCCCGCCGCGTCGTCATCCGCGGCGGCGCGCGGGCGATGTTGTTCGCGCTCGGCATGCGCGTCGAGCCGGTGGGCAACGTGCCGCTGCGCTCCCTCGTGGTGGCGAACCACCAGTCGCTGCTGGACATCGTCGCCATCGCCTCGATCGCGCCCGCCGCGTTCGTCGCCAAGGCCGACATCTTCGACGTCCGCCCGATCGCGGCGCTGATGCGCGCCTTCGGCGCGATCCCGCTGCGCCGCGAGCGCCTGCGGGAGCTCCCGGCCACCGTCGATCACGTCGCGGACCTGCTCCGACGGGGCGGAACCGTCGCGCTCTTCCCCGAGGGCACGACCTACTGCGGGGCCCACCGCGGCGAATTCCGGCCCGCCTTCTTCCAGTCCGCGATCGACGCCCGCGCCGATGTCGTGCCGGTCTCGCTGCGCTACTCGATGCGGCTGCCGGGCCCGGCGCGGGGCGCGCGGCAGAGCGCCGTCGCCGCCTACGTCGGGTCCGACACCGAGTTCAGCACGCTGTCCCGGGTCATCGCCGCCCGCGGCGTCGCGGTGCGCGTCCACGCCACCGAGGTCATCGACGCCGGTCAGTGGGTCGGCGCCGGCCGCGGAGCGCTGGCCGCGCGAGCCGAGGCCGCGGTGTTCGCCGACGCGGAGTTCCTCGAGGCCGCCCCGGCGCTGCCGCTCGCGGCCTGAGCGCCGCGGAGGGGCGGGGTCACCCTGGAGGGAGAGGCTCGTGACCCGGCGTATCGTTGTAGCGCGATGACTCCCGACCGCGAGAACCCCGTGTACCTCGACCACGCCGCGGACACCCCGATGGTGCCCGAGGCGATGGCGGCGATGGCGCAGGCGTCCGCGCGACCGGGCAACGCCTCCTCGCAGCACGGTTCCGGCCGGCGCGCCCGCCGCATCCTCGAGGAATCGCGCGAGTCGATCGCGCGGGAGCTGGGCGCCCGCCCCTCCGAGGTGGTCTTCACCGGCGGTGGCACCGAGGCCGTGAACCTCGCCGTGAAGGGCCTGTACTGGGCCCGCCGCGCCGAGAACCCCGCCGCGGTCACCGTGATCGCCTCCGCGGTCGAGCACCACGCCGTGCTCGACGCGATCGAGTGGCTCGGCGAGCACGAGGGCGCCGTCGTGCGGCTGCTGCCCGTCGACCACCGCGGCCTCGTCGACCCGGCCGACCTGCGCACCGCGCTCGACGAGGCGGCCGGCACCGTCGCACTGGTCAGCGTCATGTGGGCCAACAACGAGGTCGGCACCCTGCAACCGATCGCCGAGCTGGCCGCCGAGTGCGCGCGCCACGGCGTGCCGATGCACTCCGACGCCACCCAGGCCACGGGCCACGTACCCATCGACTTCGACGCGAGCGGCCTCGCCGTGCTCACCAACGCCGCGCACAAGTTCGGCGGGCCCCAGGGCGTCGGCACCATGCTCATCGGCCGCAGCGTCGCCCTCGTGCCGCTGGCGCACGGCGGCGGCCACGAGCGCGACCTGCGCTCCGGCACGCCCAACGTCGCCGGCGCCGCGGGCATGGCCGCCGCGCTGACGGTGGCGATCGGCCGCATGGACGAGGAGGCGCGCCGCCGCGCCGCGCTGCGCGACCGCCTCATCGCGGGCGTCCGTGGTTTCGAGGGCGCCGTGATCAACGGCGGTGCCGCGCACGACATCCCGGCGCTGCCGGGCATCGCCCACGTCTCCTTCGCCGGCTGCGAGGGCGATTCGCTGCTCATGCTGCTCGACGCCCGCGGCATCGAGTGCGCCACCGGGTCCGCCTGCAGCGCGGGCGTCGCGCGCGTCAGCCACGTCCTCGAGGCCATGGGCGCCGACCCCGGTGTGGCGCGCGGCTCGCTGCGCTTCTCCTTCGGCCCCGAGAACACGGAGGCCGACGTCGACGCGGTGCTCGACGCGCTGGGCCAGGTCGTCGACCGCGCCCGCGCCGCCGGGCTGAGCTTCACGGGGGTCCGCTGATGCGCGTGCTGGCCGCGATGAGTGGCGGCGTGGACTCCGCCGTCGCCGCGGCGCGGGCCGTCGAGGCCGGGCACGACGTGGTCGGCGTGCACCTCGCCCTGTCCGAGGCTCCGGGGACCCTCCGCACGGGCTCGCGCGGCTGCTGTTCCAAGGAGGACGCCGGCGATGCCCGCCGCGCCGCGGACGTGCTGGGCATCCCGTTCTACGTCTGGGACTTCGCCGACCGCTTCCGCGAGGACGTGATCGACGACTTCGTCGCCGCCTACGCCGCGGGGGAGACCCCGAACCCCTGCCTGCGCTGCAACGAGAAGATCAAGTTCTCGGCGCTCGCCGAGCGGGCCTACGCGCTGGGCTTCGACGCCGTCGCCACCGGCCACTACGCGCGCCTCGAGGGCGGCGAGCTGCGCCGCGCCGTCGACGCCGACAAGGACCAGTCGTACGTGCTGGCCGTCCTCACCGCCGAGCAGCTCTCCCGCGCGCTGTTCCCCGTCGGCGACACCCCGAAGCCGCTGATCCGCGAGGAGGCCGCGCGCCGCGGCCTCGCGCTCGCCGAGAAGCCCGACAGCCACGACATCTGCTTCATCCCGTCCGGCGACACCCAGGCCTTCCTCGGCGCCCGCATCGGCGTGCGCCCCGGCGCCGTCGTCGACGGGGAGACCGGCGAGCGGCTCGGCGAGCACGCCGGCGTGCACGAGTTCACCATCGGCCAGCGCAAGGGCCTCGGCCTGCCCGGCCCGGCCCGCGACGGCGAGCCCCGCTACGTCACCGCGATCGACGCCGCCACCGGCGAGGTGACCGTCGGGCGCGGCGAGCGCCTCGACGTCACGCGGATCGTCGCCGACGGTGCCGTCTGGACCTCCGGGAGCGCGCCGTCCGGCCCCGTCGAGGCGATGGTGCAGGTCCGCGCGCACGGCGGCCTCGCGCCCGTCACCGTCCACGCCGACGGCGACCGCCTGGTGCTGGACCTCGCGACGCCGCTGCGCGGCGTGGCGCCGGGCCAGGCCGCGGTGCTGTACGCCCCCGACGCCGAGCGCGGCGACCTGGTGCTGGGCTCGGGCACGATCCGCTCGACCGCGCACGACCCCGCACATGTCTGAATCCCTCGCACCGCTGGTCGGCGGCGTGACGGGGATCGGTTCCGTCCCCGGCACGGACCCGCGTGAGGCGGCGGCCACCGTCGTGGGCGAGCTCGAGGTGCCCTTCCTGCCCGAGCTCCCGAACCGGGGGATCGGCGCCGACATGATCGGCCGCGCCGCCGGCCTGCTCGTCGACATCGGGTTCGACGTCTCCACCACGGGTTACCGCATCGGCGTCCCCGGCGGCCGGGTCGCGCGGCTCGCCGGTGACCACCTGGAGCGGGACCTGGACGCGTTCGAGGAGGCGTACGAGGTCGCCCGCCGCCGGGGCGGGGGCCTGGTCAAGATACAGATCGCGGGCCCGCTGACCCTCGCCGCCGGCCTGGAGCTGCCGAACGGCCACCGCGTCGCCCGCGACCGCGGAGCGATGCGCGACGTCGCCGCGTCGCTCACGGAGGGCCTGGTCCGGCACGTCGCCGACCTGCGGCGACGGCTCGGCGCCGACGTCGTGGTGCAGCTCGACGAGCCGTCCCTGTGGTCGGTCGTGCACGGCACCGTCCCCGCGCTCACCAAGCTCGACCCCGTGCGCGCCGTCCCGGCGCCGGAGGCCGCCGAGTTGCTCGCCTCCGTGGTCGACGCCCTCCACGACGCGGGTGCCCCGGTCCTCGTTCACCTGTGCGGGCCCATCGACTGGGACGTGGTGCGCCGCGTCCCCGTCGACGGTGCGCTGCTCGACGCGACCCGGCTGACCGCGGCCGACTACGAGGGCTTCGGTGAGCTCGCCGAGTCGCGCACCGTCGTGGGACTGGGCCTCGCGCCCGCGGTCGCCGCGCCGCGCCGCGCCGCGCCGCAGGACCTCGCGGCCCCCGCGCTCCGGCTCTACGACGAGGTCGGCCTGCCGCGCCGCGATCTGGCCCGCGCGACCGTCACCCCCGTGTGCGGTTCGCCCGGTTCGCCCGGGATTCGACCGATTCTCGACGCCTGCAAGGAGATTCGGTCGGTCTTGGCGGAGGCATCGGTGGCCTAGCCCGCTACACTTCGGCGATGTTCCCGACCACCGGGGCAGTCGATGGTGCAGATACCGCCTGGCTGCTCGCCGCGTTCGCGCTCGTGCTGTTGATGACCCCGGGGCTCGCCCTGTTCTACGGCGGCATGGTGCGCAGCAAGAGCGTGCTCAACATGATGATGATGTGCCTCACCGCCATCCCGGTGGTGTGGCTGCTGTGGGTCGCCTTCGGCTACTCCATGACCTTCGGGCCCGACCGCGGCGGCGTCGTGGGTGATCCGACGACCTTCGCGGGCCTGCGGGGCCTGCTCGGCGCGTTCGGGGCCGACGGGTCAGACGCGGGCGCGGTTCCGCTCGTCGGGCAGGTCCCGGCGCTGCTCTTCGTCGCCTTCCAGGCGGGCTTCGCGATGGTCACCGTGGCCCTCATCGCCGGCGCGGTCGCCGACCGCATGCGCTTCGTCTCCTGGCTCGTCTTCGCCGCGCTGTGGGCGACGCTGGTCTACTTCCCGGTCGCGCACTGGGTGTTCTCGGTGCCCGGCCTCACCGCCGAGCACGGCGGCTGGATCGTCGAACACCTCAGGGCGATCGACTTCGCCGGCGGCACCGCGGTGGAGATCAACTCCGGAGCCTCGGCCCTGGTCATGGCGCTGCTGCTCGGCCGGCGCGCGGGCTGGCCGCGCGATCCGATGCGCCCGCACAACCTGCCCTTCGTCATGCTCGGCGCCGGACTGCTGTGGTTCGGCTGGTTCGGGTTCAACGCCGGCTCCACCCTCGCGGCCAACGGCTCCGCCGCGCTCATCGTCGTGAACACGCTCGGCGCCGGGGCGGTGTCGATGGTCTCGTGGCTGATCGTCGAGAAGGTGCGGCACGGCAAGCCCACGTCCTTCGGCGCCGCGTCCGGCGTCGTCGCGGGGCTGGTGGCGATCACCCCGTCGTGCTCGGCGGTCACGCCGATCGGCGCGCTCGCGGTGGGTGCCGCCGCGGGCGCGATCAGTTCCTACGCCATCGAGCTCAAGTACCGCTGGCGCTACGACGACTCGCTCGACGTCGTGGGCGTGCACCTGGTCAGCGGCGTGGTGGGCATGCTCATGATCGGCCTGGTCGGCAGCGCCTCGGCCCCGGCGGGACGCGACGGCCTGCTCTACGGCGGCGGCGTCGATCAGCTGTGGCGGCAGGCCGTCGCGGTCGTCGTGGTGCTCGGCTACGCGATGGCGGTGACCCTCGTCATCGGCCTGGCGCTCAAGGCCACGATCGGGCTGCGGGCCGACCCGCAGCACGAGGCCGACGGCCTCGACGACGGCCTGCACGCCGAGTCCGCCTACGACTTCCACGTCGTGCGGGGCGGGCGGCTCGAACCGGGGCGGTGATGCGGCCGCAAAGGTATCGTTCCGCTATGACCGGATTCCGCCGTTCCTCCTCGCTCGCCGTCGCTCTGATCGCCGCGGGTGCGCTCGCGGGCTGCTCCTCGGGCTCGGGCTCGGGTGCGCCGTCGACGGCCGCCGCCCCGCCGTCGGCCTCCGCGTCGGCGCCCGCGCAGCCGGCCGCCGCGATCCCCGCGAACGTGCCCGGCACGTACGCGAACGGCGACTGGGTCGTCCGCCTCGCGGCCGACGGGACGTGGGAGGAGGACCTGCGCGGGCAGGTCAATGCCTACGGCGGCACCTACACCGTCAGCGGCGATCAGGTGGTGCTCCGCGACCGCCGCGGGTCGAGTGAGACCGCCACCCTGCAGGGCGACGAGCTGCGTCTGCCCTCGATCACCCTCACGCGCCGATAGGCGCGTTCCGCTCTCGGCGATACCCCTCGACACCCCCGCACGTCCTGAGTAATCATGTAATCATGTAATCAGGACCGATTGAGGAGGTCTCCCATGATGGCAGGACGAGGACCGCGCGGAGCGGTGCCGGACGCGAAGGACGCGGGCGAATGGTTCGCGGGCAGGTTGCCGGAGGGCTGGTTCGACGGTCCGCCGACGGTCACCGTCGATCGCGAGGAGATCGTCGTGGTCGGCGTCCTGCCGTCCGGCGACGAGGAGTCGACCGCCCAACGCGAGGGGCGCGCCGCCCGGTTCCGGGAGGAGACCCGCGACCAGCGGATGCGGATCGCGGACGAGGCGCAGGAGCGGTACCAGCGGCGCGTCTCCTGGGGCGTCTCGACGGGTGCCGAGACGATCCTCTACACGCACCAGGCGGTGCCGGTGATGACGCGGCTGCGGCAGCCGGAGCGCCTCGTGCTGGACACGCTCGTCGACGCCGGCGTGGCGCGCTCGCGCGCGGATGCGCTGGCGTGGTGCGTGCGGCTCGTCGGCGAGCACACGGAGGACTGGCTCGGACAGCTGCGGCGGGCCATGAAGGACGTCGACGATCTGCGGGAGCAGGGGCCGGGTCTCTGAGCGGGCGTCAGGCCTCGTCGAGCGCGGCGATCGCGCGCTTCGGCGCGATCTGCCGGTAGCTCGCGTCGATGAGCTCGCGCACCTCGTCCCAGTCGACGGTGCCGACCGTCAGGTCGAGCCCGAGCCAGCCCGCCGACGCCATGTACGCGGGCAGGTAGAAGCGCTCGTCCTGTTCGAGCGCCGTGCGTTCCGCGGGGTCCGCGATGAACAGGACGCTCGTGTTGCGCTGCTCGTGCGGCCGTGCGGCGGTCTTCTTCGTGCCGCCGCCGTACATCGCGAACATCTTGCCGCACCGGAAGGTGGGCCGCCCGTGCGCGATCTTCTCCGTCGACTCGGGGAAGGCGAGCGCGATCTCCCGCACGCGGGCGAGTACGGGATCGTCGTCGGAGAACATGATCGGATGGGGCATGTCTGCAGACCCTAGGGCGGATCTGCCGCGCGCGTCGATGGAACATGTTCTACTGCGAGGGTGAGTGATCAGCACCCCTCCGTGGGCATCGTCCAGTTCACCTCCGATCGCGGCCTGCCGCCGCAGCGCCTCGCGCCGATGATCGAGGCCGCGGGCTTCGCTTCCTACTTCGTGCCGGAGCACGGTCACATCCCCACGCGGCGCGACGCCGCGCACCCCGGGACCGGCACCGCGGAGCTCCCCGACGACCGCTACCTCCGCACCCTCGATCCGTGGACCACCCTGGCGGCCGCCGCCGCGGTGACCGAGCGGATCGAGCTCGCGACCGCCGTCGCGCTGCCGGTGCAGGCCGACCCGATCACGCTCGCCAAGACGATCGCCACCGTCGACCACCTCTCCGGCGGGCGTGTGACCCTCGGCGTCGGGTTCGGCTGGAACCTCGACGAGCTGGCGGACCACGGCGTCCCCGCGGGACGCCGCCGGACGATGCTCCGCGAGTACCTCGAGTCGATGCGGGCGCTGTGGCGCGACGAGGAAGCCCAGTACCAGGGCGAGTTCGTCTCCTTCGGCCCGAGCTGGGCGTGGCCCAAGCCGCCGGGCGCGGTCCCCGTCCTCGTCGGGGCCGGCGGCACGGACAAGAACTTCACCTGGATCGCGAAGAACGCCGACGGCTGGATCACCACCCCGCAGGACCGGGGGATCACCGACGCCGCGCGCAGGTTCGCCGAGATCTGGCGGGAGCACGGGCGCGACGGTGCCCCTCGCATCGTCGCGCTCGACGGCCGCCCCGACCGGGACCGGCTGGCCCGCTGGGGCGAGGCCGGCGTCACCGACGTGCTGTACCCGGCGGTCGACTCCGACGAGGTGGCCGCCGCGGAGCACCTGCGCCGCGTCGCGGACGCCGTCGCGCTCGAGCGGGCGTGACCTAGGAGATCCGCGCGACCCCGTGGCACTCCAGCGTCGGCGGGTCGATGCCGATCCGATTGGTCCGCACGGTGAAGACGACTGTGCCGCGCTGCGTGGGCACGCGGTCGAACAGCGCGACGCCGGTGCTCAGCGGCGCCTTCGATACCGAGCCCTGAGCCCCCGTGTCGACGTTGCGCCACCGGAGGCTCGCGTTCCAGTCGGTGTCCTTCCACGGCGTCGGAATGGCGGAGACGACCATCTCGCCGGGGATCACGGCGGGTGGCGCGGGCGGCTGCTGCCGCACCGCATTGCTCGCGTACGCGACGACGCCGGTGGGGTTGTTCGCGCAGACCGGACCCACGTCGGCGCCCGCCGTCGGGGCGACGGCCGCGGCGAGGAGGGCCGCGGACGCGGTACTGATCAGGGCGGTTCGAGCGATGTGCATGACGACGTCCTTCCGTCGGGTCGATCGCGGCACCGCCGGCTGGATACCCCTCGTTCCGTCATCGCGCCCGTGGTCGCCGTGCGTTACCGCTACCTGTCGGGGCGCTGGACTAATCTTCTGGGCATGGCGAAGGAGCTGACCGAGGACGACCGCCGCGCGTGGCAGGAACTCGCGGAGGAGGTGCGCGGGCACCAGTTCCGGTACTACGTGCAGGACGCGCCCGTGCTCTCCGACGGGGAGTTCGACGCGCTGCTGCGTCGCCTGCAGGAGATGGAGACCGCGTTCCCGGAGCTCGCGGTGGCCGATTCGCCCACCAAGCTGGTGGGCGGCGGATTCTCCACGGAGTTCACCGCGGTCGATCACCTCGAGCGGATGATGTCGCTGGACAACGTCTTCGACGAGGGGGAGCTGCGCGACTGGATCGCGCGCGTGCAGAAGGACGTCGGGGGCGAGGTCGTCTTCCTCACCGAGCTCAAGATCGACGGTGTCGCCCTCAACCTGGTGTACGAGAACGGCTCCCTGGTGCGGGGCGCCACGCGCGGCGACGGCCGCACCGGCGAGGACGTGACGCTCAACGCCCGCACCCTCCGGGACGTGCCGCACGTACTCACCCCGTCGGACGAGTTCCCGATCCCCGAGGTGCTGGAGGTCCGCGGCGAGGTCTTCTTCCGGCTCGCCGACTTCGAGGAGCTCAACGCCGGCCTCGTCGCGGAGGGCAAGCCGCCCTTCGCCAATCCGCGCAACTCCGCGGCCGGATCGCTGCGCCAGAAGAACCCGCAGATCACCTCGCGGCGCCGGCTCGGGATGATCTGCCACGGCCTGGGGCGGATCCAGGGTGAGTGGTCGCCGTCCTCGCTGCACGACGCCTACCGCGCCCTCGCGGCCTGGGGCCTGCCGGTCTCGGCCCACACCAAGCAGGTGTCCGGGGCCGACGCCGTGGTCGACCGCGTCTTCTACTGGGGCGAGCACCGGCACGACCCGGAGCACGAGATCGACGGCCTGGTGGTGAAGGTCGACGAGATCTCCCTCCAGCGCCGCCTCGGCGCCACCTCGCGCGCGCCGCGCTGGGCCATCGCCTACAAGTACCCGCCGGAGGAGGTGACCACGAAGCTGCTCGACATCCGGGTCAACGTGGGCCGCACCGGCCGCGTCACGCCGTACGCCTACATGGCACCGGTCACCGTCGCGGGCTCGACGGTCGAGTTCGCGACGCTGCACAACGCCTCCGAGGTGGAGCGCAAGGGCGTGCTCATCGGCGACACCGTCACCATCCGCAAAGCCGGCGACGTGATCCCCGAGGTGCTCGGCCCCGTGGTCGACCTGCGCGACGGCACCGAGCGGCCCTTCGTCATGCCCGTCACCTGCCCGGAGTGCGGCGCGACCCTCGCGCCGTCGAAGGAGGGTGACGCCGACATCCGCTGCCCCAACACCGAGACCTGCCCCGCCCAGCTCCGCGAGCGTCTGTTCTACCTGGCCGGACGGAACTGCTTCGACATCGAGGGGCTGGGCTACGAGGCCGCCTCCGCGCTCACCGCCTCGCCGGTGCTGCACAACGAGGGCGACGTCTTCTCGCTCACGGAGGAGGACCTGCTGCAGGTCCCGCTGTTCACCAACGACGGCGGCACCCTCTCGGCGAACGCGCAGCGCCTCCTCACCAATCTCGATGTGGCCAAGAACAAGCCGCTGTGGCGCGTGCTCGTGGGACTGTCCATCCGCCACGTCGGGCCGTCGGCGGCGCGGGCGCTCGCGCAGGAACTCGGCAGTCTCGACGCGATCGCCGAGGCCGGCGTCGACCGGCTCGCGGAGGTCGACGGGGTCGGCCGCACGATCGCCGAGGCGGTGCTCGACTGGTTCACGGTCGAGTGGCACCGCGAGATCGTCGAGAAGTGGCGCGCCGCGGGTGTGCGCCTCGAGGACGAGCGGGACGAGTCCGTGCAGCGCACGCTCGAGGGCATGTCCATCGTGGTCACCGGATCCCTGCAGAACTACTCCCGTGACGAGGCCAAGGAGGCGATCCTCGTGCGCGGAGGGAAGGCGGCGAGCAGCGTCTCCAAGAAGACGGCCTTCGTCGTGATCGGCGACGCGCCCGGTTCCAAGGCCGACAAGGCGGAGCAGCTGGGCGTGCCGATCCTCGACGAGGACGGCTTCACCACGCTCCTCACGGAGGGGCCGGACGCGGTGCGGCCGCCGGAGGCCGACGAAGCGGACGAGCCGGCACCGGAATGAGCGCCGGGGCATGAGCGCCTCGCCCGCGGTGGGCCGCGCCCTCGACATCCTCCTGCTCCTGGCCGGGAAGCCGGGGCCGGTGTCGGCGGCGGCGCTGGCGCGGGAACTCGACCTGCCGCGGTCGTCGGTCTATCACATCCTCACAGTCCTGCAGGACCGCGGTTTCGTCGTGCACCTGCCCGAGCAGCAGGGCTACGGCCTCGGCGTCACGGCCTTCGAGATCGGCTCCGCGTACCTGCGGCACGCCCCGCTGGAGCGGCTCGCTCAGCCGATCCTGCACCGCCTCGCGATCCAGCTGGGACAGGCCGTGCACCTCGGCGTGCTGCACGGCAACGAGACGCTGTACCTGCTCAAGGAGCGGCCGTCATCGGGGCCGGCCGCCGAGGTCTCGCTCATCACCGACGTGGGGGTGCGGCTGCCGGCGCACCTCACCGCCAACGGCCGCGCCATCCTCGCCGCCCTGCCGGACGCGCAGGTGGCCGCCCTGTACACCCGGTCCTCGGCGCTGGTGAGCCGCACCGGCCGCGGCCCACGCACGCTCGCGGAGCTGCGCCGCCTCCTCGCGGAGACCAGGGAGCGGGGCTGGGCCGACGAGGTGGAGGACGTGACGGCGGGGCTCCGGTCCGTGGGTGCCGCGGTCTTCGACCACAGCGGGCACCCGGTCGCGGCCCTGTCGACCACGTGGCGACGCCACCTGGCCCTGCCCGAGCCCGGCACCGTCGGGCAGATCCTGCGCGACGGTGCCGCCCGGCTCACGTCCCGGATCTCGGGTCGCGCACCGGAGTAGCCGCGACTACGCGTCGAAGACGCCCTCGAGCCGGTACCGCGTACCCGGGTGCAGGAGCCGGGCGACGGAGACGACTCGATCGCGGGACCACGTGCGGCGCCGGATCATCAGGCCCGCCTCGTGCTCGCCGAGCTGCAGGAGGCGGCGCTGCTCCGCGGTCGGTGTGACCGCCTCGACGACGTGCTCGCCGCGCATCAGCGGGGCGATCTCCATGAGGTAGTCGTGCGGCGTGCGCCGCGTGAAGTCCTGGCCGAGGTAGTCGGGCGCTTCCGCCGCGACGACGAGCCGGTCCTCGAGCTGGATCGCGCGGTCGTCCTCGTAGTGCACCAGCACCGAGTGGAAGACCGCGGCACCCTCTGGGACGTCCAGATCCGACGCCGCGCGAGCATCGGCGGATTCCGCTGTCAGGGTGCGGACTTCGGCGCGATGCCGGTGGCCGCGCGCGGCCACCTCGTCGGCGATGGAGTGCACCTCGAAGAGTGCGGAGCTGGCCTTCGGCTTCGCCACGAAGGAGCCGACGCCGGCGGTGCGCACCACCAGGCCCTCGGCGGTGAGCTCACGCAGCGCGCGGTTGACCGTCATGCGCGACAGGCCGAGCGAGGTGGCCAACTGCGTCTCCGCGGGGAGCTGCTGCCCCTCGGTCCAGCGGCCACTGGCGATCTGCTCGACGACGAGTTCCTTGAGCCGGCGGTACGCGGGGCCGGGCAGTCGCTGCGCGCGGTAGAGCGACGCCACCTCCGTGTCCGCAATCGTCACCGTCGAACCTCCTCGGTGAGCACACTACCCGGAGGGTCGCCCCGCAGATCGCGTCTCGGATCCGAGACGATAGCGCGGCACGCCTGGCCGCGCGGGGTGGGCGCCGTGTGTCATGGATCACGACAGCACTTCCGTCCCGCACGAGAGGACTCGCCTCCATGACCCACGACTTCTCCGCCGGCGCCCGCCCGGTGCGGGCCCCGCACGGCCTCGAGCTCGCCTGCCGCGGCTGGCAGCAGGAGGGCGCGATGCGCATGCTGATGAACAACCTCGACCCCGAGGTGGCGGAGCGCCCGGACGATCTCGTGGTCTACGGCGGCACCGGCCGCGCCGCCCGCAGCTGGGCCGCGTTCGACGCCATCGTGCGCACCCTGAAGACCCTCGCCGACGACGAGACCCTGCTCGTGCAGTCCGGCAAGCCCGTCGGCGTCTTCCGCACGAACGAGTGGGCGCCGCGCGTGCTGCTCGCCAACTCGAACCTGGTGGGCGACTGGGCGAACTGGGAGCACTTCCGGCACCTCGAGGCCGAGGGCCTGATGATGTACGGCCAGATGACGGCGGGCTCCTGGATCTACATCGGCAGCCAGGGCATCCTCCAGGGCACCTACGAGACCTTCGGCGCCGTCGCGAAGAAGCGGTTCGGCGGCACGCTCGCCGGCACCATCACCCTGACCGCCGGCGTCGGCGGCATGGGCGGCGCGCAGCCCCTCGCGGTCACCATGAACGACGGTGTCGCGATCTGTGTCGACGTCGACGAGTCGCGCATCGACCGCCGCATCGCCCACGGCTACCTGGACACCAAGGCCGCCACGCTCGATGAGGCCCTGGAGCTCGCGATCGCGAAGCGCGACGCCCGCGAACCGCTCTCGATCGGCCTGGTGGGCAACGCCGCCGAGGTCTTCCCGGAGCTGCTGGAGCGCAAGGCCCCGATCGACATCGTCACCGACCAGACCTCGGCGCACGACCCGCTGTCCTACCTGCCCGTCGGCATCGACGTCGAGGACTGGCAGAAGATGGCCGAGAAGGACGCGGCGTACTTCACCGAGGAGGCGCAGAAATCGATGGCCGCGCACGTGCAGGCCATGGTGGGCTTTCAGGACGCCGGCGCCGAGGTCTTCGACTACGGCAACTCGATCCGCGACGAGGCGCGCAAGGGCGGCTACGACCGCGCCTTCGAATTCCCCGGCTTCGTGCCCGCGTACATCCGCCCGCTGTTCGAGGAGGGCCTCGGCCCGTTCCGCTGGGCCGCGCTCTCCGGCGACCCCGAGGACATCGCCAAGACCGACAAGGCGATCCTCGAGCTCTTCCCCGAGAACGAGCACCTCAAGCGGTGGATCACGATGGCCGGCGAGAAGGTCCACTTCGAGGGCCTGCCCGCCCGCATCTGCTGGCTCGGCTACGGCGAGCGTCACCGCGCGGGCCTGAAGTTCAACGAGATGGTCGCGAACGGCGAGATCGGGCCCCTCGCGATCGGCCGCGACCACCTCGACTCCGGTTCCGTCGCCTCGCCCTACCGCGAGACCGAGGCGATGGCCGACGGCACCGACGCGGTCGCCGACTGGCCGCTGCTCAACGCGCTGGTCAACACCTCGTCCGGCGCGTCCTGGGTGTCGATCCACCACGGCGGTGGCGTCGGCATGGGCCGCTCGATCCACGCCGGCCAGGTGTGCATCGCCGACGGCACCGATCTCGCCGCACAGAAGCTGGAACGCGTGCTCACCAACGACCCGGGCATGGGCGTCATCCGCCATGCCGACGCCGGTTACGAGTACGCGAACGAGGTCGCCCGCGAGCGCGGCGTCCGCATCCCCATGCAGGAGGGCTGATGTCGGCCGGCTGGACCCTGATCGACGGCATCGGCTCCCTCGTCACCAACGACCCCGAGGAGGGGGAGGGGCGGCTCGGGCTGATCCGCGACGCCGCCGTCGTCATCGGCGACGGCGCCGTCCAGTGGGTCGGCCCGTCGGCCCGCGTGCCCGACGGTGCCGCGGGCACGCGCATCGACGTCGAGGGCCGCGCGGTGCTCCCGGGATTCGTGGACAGTCACTCGCACACCGTCTTCGGCGGCGACCGGGCGGAGGAGTTCGCGGCGCGGATGACCGGTGCCGCGTACGGCGCCGGCGGCATCCGCACCACGATCGCCGCGACCCGCGCCGCCTCCGACGAGGCGCTCGCGGCCAACGCGGCGCGGCTCGCCGCGGAGGCCAGGGCGCAGGGCACGACCACGCTGGAGATCAAGACCGGCTACGGCCAGACGGTGCTCGACGAGTCCCGCAGCCTGGACGTCGCGGCGGGTGTCTCCGACGAGGTGACCCTGCTCGCCGCCCACGTCGCGCCGCCGGAATACGCGGGGCGGCAGGACGACTACGTCGCGATGGTGATCGACGCGATGATCCCGGCGTGCGCGCCGCGGGCGACGTGGATCGACGTCTTCTGCGAGGAGGGCGCCTTCTCCGAGGAGCAGTCCCGCGCGGTGCTCACGGCCGGCATGGCGGCGGGGCTCGTGCCGCGCGTGCACGGCAACCAGCTCTCCTACGGTGCGGGCGTGCGCCTCGCCGTGGAGTTGGGCGCCGCCTCGGTGGACCACGTCACGTACACCACCGACGCCGACGTCGAGGCCCTCGCGGGCGGGAGCACCGTCGCCACGCTGCTGCCGGGCGCCGACTTCAGCACCCGCAACAAGTACCCCGACGCGCGGGCGCTCCTCGACGCGGGCGTCACCGTGGCCCTGGCGGCCGACTGCAACCCGGGCACGAGCTACACCACCAGCATCCCGTTCTGCATCGCGCTCGCGGTGCGGGAGATGTACATGAGTCCCGACGAGGCAGTGTGGGCGGCGACCGCCGGCGGCGCTGCGGCGTTGCGACGCACCGATGTCGGCGCGCTGCGCGTCGGGATGCGGGCGGACCTGACGGTGCTCGAGGCCCCGTCGCACTTGCACCTGGCGTACCGGCCGGGCGTGCCGCTGGTCTCGCGGGTGTTCTCGGCCGGAGTCGAGCGATGACGGACCGGGCACCGTCGGCTTGGTCGGGGCGCGACGACGGGCCCGGCCCGGAGCACCTGCGCTGGCACTCGGCGATGGCCTCCGGGCCCGTGCCGGGCGCGACCGCACTGATCGGCTTCGCGAGCGACGCCGGCGTGGTCCGCAACCTCGGCCGGCCGGGTGCCGCCGCGGGGCCCGCCACGCTGCGCGGGGCCCTCGGAACGCTGGCGCTCGCAGCCGATCTCGAGGTCACGGACCTCGGCGACGTGGTCGTGCCAGGGGACGAGGACCTCGAGGCGGGCCAGGAGCGGCTCGGTGCCGCGGTCACGGCCGTGATCGACGACGGCGGCCTCCCGGTGGTCCTCGGGGGCGGCCACGAGGTCGCCTACGGCAGTTACCTGGGCATCGCGGATTCGCGTGCCGTCACCGACGGGGCACGCCTCGGCGTCCTGAACCTGGACGCGCACTTCGATCTTCGTGCCGCGCCGCGCCCCAGCTCGGGCACGCCGTTCCGGCAGATGGCCGAGCGGGAGGCGACCCTCGGGCGGCGGCTGGACTACGCGGTGGTGGGCATCTCGCAGCCGGGCAATACACGCGCGCTGTTCGACGAGGCCGAGCGCCTCGGTGTGCGGTACCTGCTCGACGACGAGTGCGGCGTCCTGTCGATGCCCGCCGTGGAGCGCTTCGTGCAGGACTTCCTCGGCGGCGTCGACGCGCTGTACCTCACGATCGACCTCGACGTGCTGCCCGCCGCGGTCGCGCCCGGCGTCTCCGCTCCCGCGGGCCTGGGCGTACCGCTGGAAGTGATCTCGCGGGTGTGCGACATCGCCGCCGCCAGCGGCAAGCTCCGGCTCCTCGACATCGCCGAGCTCAACCCATCGCTCGACGTCGACAACCGCACGGCGCGCACGGCTGCCCGCCTGATCCACCGCATCGTCACCCGCTGCTGAGAGCCGGTCGCGATGGCATCGCCCGCTCCGGTTGGAGTGAGGGGCGATCGCGACAGCCATGCGTCCCGCGCATGGCGTGGAATGCGGTGTTCACAGGCTGTTTCTCCGAGTGAGGCCATGCGCCAGGCGCATAGGCCTCACTCGTGCGTGCCGCGGATCTGGCCCGCGGCGGCCGCCGTCCCCCGCGCCGCACCGATTCCCCCGTCCGGCGTTTCGTCCCCCGCCGCACGACGCGCGTTCGGTGGGGGCTCGGCCGTCCCCCGCGCGGCGCCGATTCCCCCATCGAACGCCGGCTCTACCCGAGCTCGCCCGCGACCCGCTCCGCGGCATCCACGAGCGCGCCCGACGCCGCCAGCTCGACCACGGCCTCGATCTCGGGCGCGAGGTAGCGGTCGGTGCCGGGTCCCTCGACGCGGCTACGGATCAGATCCCGGACGGCGCCGGTCGCGGCGGCCGGCTGCAGCGGCGCGCGCAGGTCGATCGCGCGGGCCGCGGTGAGCGCCTCGATCGCCAGCACGCGGGTCAGGCCGTCGATCGAGCGGCGCAGCTTGCGCGCCCCGGACCAGCCCATCGAGACGTGGTCCTCCTGCATCGCGGAGGAGGGGATCGAGTCCACCGACGACGGTGCCGCGAGCCGCTTGAGTTCGGAGACGATGGCGGCTTGCGTGTACTGCGCGATCATGTGGCCCGAGTCGACACCCGGGTCGTCGGCGAGGAACGGGTTCAGGCCGTGGTTGCGGGCCTTGTCCAGGAAGCGGTCCGTGCGTCGCTCGCTCATCGACGCCACGTCGGCGGCGACGATCGCGAGGAAGTCCAGCACGTAGGCCACGGGCGCACCGTGGAAGTTGCCGTTCGACTCGACGCGGCCGTCGAGTGTGATGACGGGATTGTCCACGGCGCTGGCCAGCTCGTAGCCGGCGACGGTCTCGGCGTGCGCGATGGTGTCCCGCGCGGCACCGGTCACGATCGGGGCGCAGCGCAGCGAGTAGGCGTCCTGCACCACGGTGGTGTCCTCGCGGTGGCTCGCGACGATCGGCGAACCGTCGAGCAGGCGCGTCATGTTCGCGGCTGCGACGGCCTGGCCGGGCTGCGGCCGCAGGGCCTGCAGGTCGGCGGCGAAGACGCGGTTGGTGCCCATGAGGCCCTCGACGCTCATCGCCGCGGTGATGTCGGCGAGCTTGAGCAGGCCGCGCAGGTCGTGGCAGGCCATCACGAGCATGCCGAGCATGCCGTCGGTGCCGTTGATGAGGGCGAGGCCCTCCTTCTCCTCCAACACCACGGGCTCGATGCCGGCGGCGGCCAGAGCCTCCGCGGCGGGGACGAGCGCACCGTCGGCCGTGCGGACCGTGCCCTCGCCGATCACCGCGAGCGCGCAGTGCGCCAGCGGCGCGAGGTCGCCCGAGCAGCCCAGGCTGCCGTACTCGTGCACGACGGGGGTGATGCCGGCGGTGAGCAGGGCGGCGTAGGCCTTCGCGACCTCGGGGCGGACGCCGGTGCGGGCGGTGGCGAGCGTCGAGAGGCGGAGCAGCATGAGGCCGCGGATCACCTCGCGCTCGACCTCGGGGCCGGAGCCGGCGGCGTGTGAGCGGATCAGGCTGCGCTGCAGCTGCTTGCGTAGTTCGGTGGGGATGTGCCGGGTGGCGAGCGCGCCGAATCCGGTGGACACCCCGTACACGGGCTCCGGGCTGTCGGCGAGCGCGCGGATGTGCGCGCGGGTGGCGGCCATCGCGTCGAGCGACTCCTGCGACAGCTCCACGGCGGCGCCCTCGCGGGCGACCCGCAGGACGTCCTCGGGGCTGACGGGGCCGAGGCCGACGGTGACGGTGCTCATCAGATCTTCTCCATTTCGATCTTCGGGGTGCGGGGGAGGAGGCGGAACGCGACGGCGAGGATGACCAGCCAAGCGGCGCCGACGTAGAGGGCCACGCGGGTGTCGGCGTGGAACGCGAGCAGGACGGTGACGAAGACGAGGAAGGCCATCGTGATCAGCTGGCCGTAGGGCCACAGCGGCACGGGGAACTTCAGGCCCGCTTCCTGTTCGGGCGTCATCGAGCGGCGCGCCTTGTACTGCGCGGCCAGGATCATCAGCCAGACGAAGATGGTGGCGAAGGTGGCGATCGACGCGATCACCGCGAAGACGTTCTCCGGGATCAGCCAGTTCAGGACGACGCCCACCAGTAGCGCACCGGCCATGATGACCACGGTGAGATAGGGGACACCGTTCCGCGAGACCTTGGTCAGTGCCTGCGGTGCCTGTCCTCGCTGCGCCATGCCGTAGAGCATGCGGCCGGCGCCGAAGACGTCGCTGTTGATCGCGGACAGGGCGGCGGTGATCACCACGACGTTGAGCACGGCGGCAGCCGGGCCGACGCCGAGCGCCTCGAAGATCTGCACGAACGGGCTGCGTTCCGTGGTGATCTCGTTCCACGGGATGATCGCCATGATCACTGCGAGGGTGAGGACGTAGAACAGCAGGATGCGGATCGGCACGGTGTTGACCGCGCGCGGGATGGTCTTCTCGGGGTCCTGCGCCTCGCCGGCGGTGATGCCGATGATCTCGCTGCCTCCGAACGCGAAGATGACGATCGCGAAACAGCCGAGGAAGCCGCCGATCCCGGTGGCGAAGAAGCCGCCGTTCGACCACAGGTTGGACACCCCCTGCGAGGTGTCGTGGAGGCCGAAACCGAAGATCAGCACGGCGATGCCGCCGGCGATCATCGCGATGATCGCCACGATCTTGACGAGGGTGAACCAGAACTCGAGCTCGCCGAAGGTCTTGACGCCCACCAGGTTCACGGCGGCGATGAAGAAGATGATCGACAGCACCCAGATCCAGCGCGGCACGTCGGGGAACCAGAATCCCATGTACACACCGAACGCCGTGACGTCCGCGAGGGCCACCACGATCATCTCGAAGATGTAGGTCCACCCGGTCATGAAGCCCGCGAGCGGGCCGAGGTTCGCGGAGGCGAACTCGCCGAACGAGCCGGCGACGGGGTTGCGGACGGCCAGCTCGCCGAGGGCGCGCAACACGATGTAGATCGCGGCGCCGCCGATGATGTACGCGACGAGGACCGCGGGCCCGGCGGACTGGATGGCCGAGGCGGAGCCGTAGAACAGGCCGGTACCGATCGCGGAGCCGAGGGCGATGAACCGGATGTGGCGCGCGGACAGGCCGCGGACCAGGGTGGAGCCGAGATCGCTCACGGGGGACTCCTTAGCGGGCGAGCGGGGGTGTGTGGCGGATCACACCCGCTATGTATAGCGCTGTCTATACAAATGCGCAAGACCGCGCCCGTGCGAATCCGGCACCGCGGGACTTAGCGGACCAGCACCGTCGCCACGATGCCGGCGAGGTAGCCCAACCGGGCCACTTCGGACGGTCGGAAGTCCGGGCCGCCCGGCCGGCCGACGAGCACGACCTTGCCGATCGCGCCCAGCGGGGCCGCGGCCAGCTTGGTGTCGAGCTGCTGCCAGGCGTCCGGCACCCAGTCCGCCTCGGGATCGAGGGCGACGGGGCCGCTGAGCGGCAGGAAGTCGAGGTGCTCGGGCGGCGTCTCGGGTAGGCCGGACGAGCCGAAGACGGGCCATTGGGTCTCCGGGGTGTTGCCCAGCACGGCGCACCAGCCCACCCGCAGCACGCGCGGGACCTGGTCGGCCAGCATCTGCAGTTGGTCGTGCCCGGCGCCGGCCACGTGGTCGATGAGCTCGAGTTCGCGGTGGGTGTCCAGGACGTCGGCGTACGGACGGATCGAGTCGACCGTGATGCCGTCCAGCGACTCCGCCGCGGTGATCAGGGTGTCCGGCAGCGACTGCGGGCCCAGGTCCACGACGATGTCGTCCACCGCGAAGCCATCGCCGCGCTCCACGACGTCGAGCGAGAGGATGTCGGCACCCACCGAGCCGAGGGCCACGGCCAGGGAACCCAGGCTGCCGGGACGGTCGGTGAGGCGGACGCGCAGGAGGTAGGACACGCCCCCGATTGTGGCACCCGGCCCCGCGTCGCGCTGATTCCGCCCGGTGTCGGGCGGCGGTCCCCGGCGTCCCGGGTCGGACGTCGGCAAGATCACACCGCCCCGGTTGGTGTCCCGGGCCGTCGGCCCCGACACTGGTACGCATGCCCCACACCGAGACCCGGTCGGAGGCAGGAGCGGCCCACAAGGCCTCGCTGACCTCCGTCGCCCGACGTATCGCCCCCGGCCGCGAACACGAATTCCTGGCCTGGACCGACGCGGGGATCGCGCTGGCCCGTACCTACCGCGGCTTCCTGGGCGGCGGATGGGTCCGGTCCGCGGACGACCCCGAGCTGTACTTCGTGATCTACCGCTTCGCCTCCGACGAGGAGCTGGACGACTGGCAGCGCTCGCGGGTGCGCAAGCACTGGCTGGAGCGGTGCGAGGGCCTCGCCGTCGAGACCGCCACCCACCGCCTGTCCGGGATCGAGGGCTGGTTCTCCCCGCAGCCCGACGGTGCCGGCCCCGTCGCCGCCCCCGTGGCGAAGGTGCCGCCGCGGTGGAAGCAGGCCGTCGCCATCTGGTTGGGCTTCTTCCCGCTGTCGCTGCTGATCAACTTCCTGGTGCTCCCGCACCTGACGTTCCTCCCCGCACACGGCTGGGGCCTGGTGGGCCGCACCCTGATCGCGACGCTGATCAACACCCCGCTCATGGTCTTCCTGGTGCTGCCGTGGGTGACCGCGCGGATCAAGCCGTGGCTGGAGCGGCGTTGACCGCCTGCGCGTCGACCCGCTTGTTGTCGGCGTCGAACGCGTCGTACGCGCGGTAGAAGACGAACATCTGCAGGCCCCAGGACGCGAGTGCGAGGGTGTAGAAGATCGTGTGCTCGGCGTCGTCCCCGGGGATCTGGACGAAGTCGTAGATCGCGGCGATGAGGAAGCTGCAGAAGGTCGAGACGCCCGCCCAGATCGCGTGACCCCGCTCGCCGATGCGCCACAGCCGCGCGGCGAAGTAGATCAGGAAAGCGCTGGTGAGCACGTTGACCACGATGAAGAAGATCTTGATGGGCGTCGCGTAGGCCGATTCCTGGTAGCCGACCAGGAGGAAGCCGCAGACGGCGGCCAGTGCGAATGAGCCGATCTCGACGGGCAGGGTCGGCTTGTACCGGTGCGTCACCTGCATCAGGCCGAGGACCAGGATCAACGTGATGCCGACGGAGCGGGAGAACGCGTCGAAGAACGAGGCGATCATGTACAGCACGCTGTCATGACTGGACTTGGTCGCGGCGAAGAGTAGGAAGTTCGTGCACGACGTGGCGACGACGATCCACTCGAGCCCCAGAAGGTAGTTGTGATGCTTGCGGATGAACTTGATGCCGTACGTGTAGCCGACGACGATCGCCCATACATCGGCGATCATGAACAGGATTTCCTTCATGGCTTCTTCTTCCTCGGGAGTCAGTGGGTGAGTGCTGCGAGACGATCGAGAGCGCGGTCGGCCAGCCAGCCGGCGTAGAGCGTGGGACCGTTGACGACGCTGGGCCGGAACCGCTTGCGGCCGTGCCAGATCGCGTCGAGGTCCGCGTGGCGCGGCGCGCCGCCGACGTGGTCGGCGAGGAGGTGGCCGACGTACTGCGCCTGGGCGAAGCCGTGGCCGTTGCAGGCCTGGGAGTACAGGACGTTGTCCGACGCCTCCCCGGCAGCGGGCATCCAGGTGCCGCTCATCGAGATCCACCCGCCCCATACGCTCCGGAATCCGACGTCGCGGAGCCCGGGGAACCGCTCGCGGAAGCCGCGGACCAAGTCGTCGGCTACTGCGGGGGAGGGCGTGCGCTCAGGGAGGGGGACACGGCCGGCCTCCACCCTGCGGGTACCGAAGACGATCGTGCCGCGCGGGGTGACGCGGTGGTTCTCCAGGATCATGTGCAGCGAGACCATCGGCGCACGACTGGTCCAGCCGATCTGGTCCAGCCTTTCGGGTGCGATCGGCTCGGTCTCCAGGAGGCAGGTGTACGTGGGCGTCGCGAGATTCTTCGGGGCGATCGCGAACGCCCCGTTGTCGGCGTTCGTCATCAGCAGGGCCCGCTTCGCGCGGACGCTGCCGCCAGGGGTGTCGACGGTGACGCCGTCGCCGGTGTCCGTCACGTCGCGGGCGGGGGTGTGCTCGTACACCCGCACGCCCGCTGCGATGGTAGCGCGCCGGAGGCCGACGACGAATTCGCCGGGATTGACCGTGCCACCGACGCGTTCGCGCACGCCGCCGAGGAAGCCCTCCGGCAATCCGGCCTCGCGGCCGTCCACGAACTCCGAGGCCGCGCCGTTCTTCTGCAGGACCTTCGCGATCCGGCGTGCCCGGCGGAGTTGGCCCTTGCTGACGGCCGCCATGACGATGCCGGCCTTCACGTGTCCGCATTCGATCCGGTGTTCGTCGATGGTGCTCTCGGCGAAGTGGACGGCGTTCTCCGCGTAGCGGTACAGCGCCCGCAAGCGGTCCGGCTCGACGAGGTGATCGAGCATCTCGGGATCGGCGGCGATGGAGTTGGTGATGTAGCCGGCGTTGCGGCCGCTCGCGCCTGCGCCGAGGGTGCGGGCCTCCACGAGGACCACATCGGCGCCGCTCTCGGCGAGGCGGATCGCCGCGGCCATGCCCCCGCCACCGCCGCCGATCACGACGACATCGCAGTGCACGTCGCCGGCCAGCTGAGGTTCGGCGGGAAGCGGGGGTGCGGCCCACCCGGTGTCGTACATGATCTTCATTCCAATGCCTCCTCGGACCGGGCTCGGACCGCACATAGAGTCGATCTATCGTCTTGGTCAACTGACCATGAAGTGAGAATGACAGTGTTCGGCGTCACAGTCAAGGGTGGTGGATGAGGAAGTGGCGTCGACCAAGACGGGTGACCGGTTTGTCCGCGAATCGGTGTAGTGTCGCCGGTGACTCCGGCTGAGTGCGTCCCGTTCCCACCGATTGGAGGCCCGCATGGCCCGCATCCCCGCCGCCGAGCGGCGTTCAGAACTGGTCGACGCCGCCGTGCGTGTGATCGCGGCCCACGGGGTCGACGGCGCCACGACCCGCCGAATCGCGGATGAGGCGAACGCGCCACTGGCGACGCTGCACTACTGCTTCGCCTCGAAGGAGGAGCTGTTCGCCGAGGTCTTTCAGTACGTCGCCGGTCAATACCGGGAAGTACTGGCGCGCAACGACTGTCATGGAGACGTGAAGGAGACTGCACGCTCGCTGATGCGCGGGGTCATGGAGTGGTACGTCGCGAACGAGGATTTCGGCCGCGCGATCATCGAGTTGATCAGCTGGGCGCGACGCCAGGCGAGCGGGCAGGCGGTCATGGTGTACACCGAGGCGAACGCCGCGCTGCGCGCCATTCTCGAGGCTGACGCAGCGGCCGCGGGGCAGTCCCCGGCCGAGGGGGCGATCGACGAGCTGGCGTACGTGGTCACCGTCCTCTCGGACGGCTTCGCCATGAACTGGTTGGTGTTCGCCGATCGGGACGCGGCTCCCGCCCAGATGGACCTCACTGTCCACATGCTGGACGCCTGGATGGACGCGAACCTGGATGCGGGCGACGACCGCGTCCCGGTGACCACGGGGCCGCTCCTGTCGTGGGTCGACCTCGGCTGATACCTGGCTGACCTGCTGTTCCGTCGGGCGCCGCGGGACCTCATGGGCCTGCGCCCGTGCACGGCGAGTGCGGCTGGCGATGGCCCTATGCTCATCAAACATGGTCAAACGACCGAGTCGTATGACTATGATGGTCCGGTGTACGTCAGACGGCGATGCCGGAACCACCGATGAAATGAGGAAGCCATGACCGCACCGAAGCCCGCCCGCGAGGAGTCCGCCCGCGTCGTCGTGATCGGAGCGGGCATGTCCGGCCTCATGGCCGCGACCACCCTGTCCGCCCACGTCGATGACGTCGTCGTCCTCGAAGCCGCCGACCGCGCGGGCGGGCGCGTCGAGACCGTCCGGCAGGGCGACTACTGGATCAACGTCGGCACGCAGTTCACTGAGGGCACGGGCCCGCTCATCGAGGCGCTGGACCGGCACGACGTCGCCCGCGGCAGCCTCGCGGGCAAGGGGGTCGCGCTCGGGCTCAACGGCGAAGTGATCGACACGTCGAATCCGGTGCAGCTCATGTTCTCCAAGGGGATGAGCTTCCTGGACCGGATCGGGATGGCCGTCGTCGGCGCGCGCGTCGTCTCGGGCGCGGTCGCTCTGGGGATGAACCCCGACGGCGCCATCGGCCGTCGCGTGCGGGCGTCCTTGGATCGCAAGTCCGGCGACGCCGTCGTGCGCGGCGTGCGATCGGCCACCACCCGCGCCGTCGTCCGGGCCTGGGCGGCCCAGTGGATGGGCTGCGAACCGGAGGAGACCGCCGCCACGCAGTTCGTCTTCTCCGTGGGGATCGCCATCGCAGATCCCGAGAAGGTGCCGAACTTCTCGCTCCCCGTCGGCGGCAACCAGACGCTGACGGACATCCTTGCCCAGGATCTGGGCGACAAGATCCGGCTGGGCGCCACGGTGAGCACGGTCGAGTGGGACGACGACGGTGTCGTCGTCGAGTACGAGGATGCGAACGGCCCCGTGCGGCTTCGTGCCGAGCGTGCCGTCGTCACCGTGCCGGCCGACATCGCCACTCGGATCCTTCCCGGCCTCCCGTCGTCGTACCGGGCCGCGTACGACGACATCGAGTACGGCCGCTACGTGGTGGTCGGGTTCTTCACGGAGGAGGACGGCGAGCCCCAGGCCTGGGACGACTTCTTCGCCGTGTCGACGCCGCTGTTGCAGTTCCAGGCGGTGTTCAACCACGCGGCGGCGCTGCGCGGACAAGGTCCGCGGACGCCGGGCGGCGCGCTCGCCTGCTTCGCGGGCGGCGCGAAGGCGGACGCCCTCCTCGACCTGCCCGACGAGGAGATCGCGGATCGGTTCAGCCGTGACCTCGTCTCGCTGTATCCGCAGCTGAGGGGCAAGCTCGGGACGCCGATCGTCCGCAAGCACCACCGCGTGGTGCCGTTCTGGGCTCCGAACAAGCGCGCGTCGCTCCCGGTGTTGCGCGAGCCGGTCGGCCCGATCCATCTCGCGGGCGACTTCCTGCTCGACGTGCCCTCGCTCGCGGACGCCGCGGCGTCGGGCGAGCGGGCGGCGACGGCCGTTCTCGCCGAGCTCGGGGTCGCCGCGACGAACTGAGCAAGAACGGTCAAGCGGCGGCGGGGTCGCGCGGTCGATACTGGTTCCCATGTCCGAACCCGCCGACCCGCTGCGCCGACTCCTCGAGGCCGTCCTCGCCGATCCGCACGACAGCCTCGACGCCATGGCCGCCGGCGCGCACAGCTCGCTGCATCATTTCGCCCGGCAGGTGCGCGCCGGCGCGGGCGAATCGCCCGTCGCGCTGCGTCGACGGGTCCTGCTCGAACGCGCCGCCTGGCAACTGCAACGCGGATCGACGGTGACCGACGCCGCCTTCGCCGCGGGGTACGACTCCGTCGAAGGATTCATCCGGGCCTTCGCCCGCGCCTACGGTCACTCACCGTCGCAGCTTCCGGCCACCGTCGGGCACTGGTTGCCCTCGCCCAACGGCCTGCACTTCCACTCGCCGACGGTGCTGTACATCGAGGACGGGCACGAGGAGTCGACGGGAGACGTACTGGCGCTGCAGGTCCAGCACGACGCGGCCGACATCGGCGCCCTTCTGGACGCGGTCGAGGGGCTGTCGGCCGAGGAGTACCGGAAGGTGCGACTCGCCGGATCGACCCCGCGACACTGGGACGGTCCGGACGAATCCCTCGCGCAGGTGATGTGGCACCTCGTGCACAGCACCGAACCGTGGCTCGCCACGATCGCGGGCGATCCCGAGCCCCGGCGCGACCCCGCCGTCGATCCCGATGTCCTTCGCGCGCACCACGAGCGGACCTCGCCGCGGTGGCTCGGCCTGATCCGTGACATCGAACGACGTAGCGCGTGGGGTGACCGGGTGATCGACGCGCTGTGCGACCCGCCCGAGTCCTTCCTGCTCTCGCAGATCGTGGCGCACGAGCTGACCTTCTCCGCGCACCGCCGGCTCCTGGCGCGCTGGATGCTGGCCGACGTCGGCGTCGCCGTCGACACTCCCGAACTGGATCCCGATCCCATCATCTGGCACCGACGCATCACCGGAGGAGCATCATGACCGCCTACTCGTACTACACCGCGTCCACCCTCGACGGCTTCCTCGCCGACGAGAACGACAGCCTGGACTGGCTGCTCAGCCAGCCGATCGACGACGGCGGCCCGATGAACATCGAGGAGTACATGGCCGGCGTGGGCGCGATCGTGATGGGCTACACCACCTACCAGTGGGTCGTCGATCGCGTCGAGGCGGGCGACGAACCGTGGTACTACGCCGACTACGCGGTGTTCGTGTTCACCCACCGGGAGCTGGACCCCATCCACCCGGGGGTGCGCTTCGTGGCGGGCGCCCCGTCCGAGCTCCGCGCGACGGTGGAGGAGGCTGCGGGCGAGAAGGGCGTGTGGGTGGTCGGCGGCGGCGACCTCGCGGCACAGTTCGCCGAGGCCGGCATGCTCGACGAGGTCGTGATCAGTTACGCGCCCGCCACCGTGGGGTCGGGGCGGCCGTTGTTCCCGCGCGCCTTCGACTTCGAATTGGTGGAGTGGGCGCGCAACAAGGCGTTCCTCTGCGGCCGCTACCGCGTGATCGGTAGCCGCGCATGACGTTCGGAACGAGTGTGCACTGTGCACCGGTGCGCCGCGGAAGAGGGAGCACTGTGCGGTAGCTCACACCGGGGCCGGGGCGGCATCGTCGAAGCATCACAGTTTCGACCGCCACCGGAAGGCCTCACGATGAACGTACCGACAAGCCGCACTGAAGATCTCGACATCGTCATCGTCGGCGCCGGGATCGCCGGCATCGGCGCCGCGAAGTACATCACCGAGGCCTTCCCGGACAAGCGAGTGGCGATCCTCGAAGGCCGCGAGAACATCGGCGGCACCTGGGACCTGTTCAAGTACCCCGGGATCCGCTCCGACAACGGCCTCCACACCTACGGCTACGAGTTCAAGCCGTGGACGGATCCCGACGCCATCGCCGAGGCGCCGAAGATCCTGAAGTATCTCCAGGAGACGGTCGACGAGTACGACCTCGGTCGGCTCATCCGGTTCGAGCACGGCGTTCGGCACGCCTCCTGGTCGAGCGCCGACGCCCGCTGGACCCTGGACGTGCGAACCCCTGACGGCGAGCGGCGGATCACCACGAAGTGGATCTTCGCGGGCACCGGCTACTACCGCTACGACGAGGGCTACACCCCGCACTTCGAGGGCCGCGAGGACTTCCGGGGCGACATCATCCATCCGCAGCACTGGCCCGAGGACTACGACTACGCCGGCAAGAGGGTCGTCGTCATCGGCAGCGGCGCGACCGCCGTCACGCTGATCCCGTCCATGCTGAACCACGACGGGGCCGCAGCGCACGTCACCATGTTGCAGCGCACGCCGACCTACGTCGTACCGTGGCCGAAGGTCGACACCTCGGCGCTGCTCTTCTTCCGACTGTTCGGGGAGAAGCGTGGATACGCGGTCACCCGGTTCGCCAGCATCTGGGCCGAGCGAGGCCAGGTGAAGTTCATCCGCGCCTTCCCGAAGGCCGCCCGCACACTCATCCGGAAGGCCAACGCCAAGTCCCTGCCGGAGGGCTATCCCGTGGACACCCACTTCAACCCGCCGTACAAGCCGTGGGATCAGCGCCTGTGCCTCTGCCCCGACGGCGACTTCTTCGCCGCGCTGAGCGACGGCGGCGCCTCCATCGTCACCGACAAGATCGAGCGGTTCACCGAGACCGGGATCGCGCTCGAGTCCGGCGACCACCTCGACGCCGACCTCATCGTCACGGCGACGGGCCTGAACATGCGGCTCCTCGGCGGGATCGATTTCGACGTCGACGGCGAGGCCGTTGCCATCCCCGACACCGTTGCCTACCGCGGCACCCTGCTGACGGGCCTGCCCAACCTGTCCATCGCGATCGGCTACACCACCTCGGCGTGGACCCTGAAGATCGGGATCGTCGCCCGCTACCTCTGTGAGCTGATCAAGCACATGGACGCCTTCGGCTACGACAGCGTCCGCGTCGACGCCGACCCCACCATGGAGCGCCGGCCGATCCTGGATCTGAGCTCGGGCTACGCCCAGCGCGCGCGCGACGTCATCCCGAAGCAGGGCACGGGCCTGTTCCAGATGTCGATGTCGTACCAGCAGGACGCGAAGATCCTGCGCGGTCCGCTGCTCGACGACGCCCTGCAGTTCGGTTCCACCCGCGACGAGGCGGGCGCGTCCACCAAGGAGCGGGTCGATGCCTGAGGACCTCGACCGGTTCGCCGTGCTCCCCGGCGGAACCCGCGTCTGCTTCCGCATCGACGGTCCTACCGACGGCCCGCCGGTCCTGCTCGTCGCGGGGCTCGCGGAGGACCTCACCACCTGGTCCGACCGGTTCGTCTCCGCGCTCGTCGCGACCGGGTTCCAGGTGATCCGCATGGACAACCGGGACTGTGGACGGTCGACGTACGCGACGACCCCACCGCCGAACACGCTGCGTCAGTTGCTCGCCCGGCCGCGGCGGGACGCGTACACACTCGCCGACATGGCCGCCGATGCGGCGCAGCTGATCGAGCACCTGGGCGTCGGACCCGTCCACCTCGTCGGACGATCGATGGGCGGCATGATCGCCCAGACCGTCGCCGCCCGGTACCCGTACCTCGTCACGACGCTCACCTCCCTGTACTCGACCACCGGCGATCCGAAGGTGGGGCAGCCGGCACCGTCGACCTGGGTCCTGCTCTCCGCCCCACCGGCGCGCGACCGGGTGGGTGCAGTCCGCTCACACCTGCGGATGACCGCGCACCTCGCCGGCGCCGCGTACCCGATCGATGAGGCGGAGGAGGCCGCGCACGCCGTCACGACGTTCGAGCGCACCGCCGGCGACGCGGTCGCCGGCACCTCCCGCCAGCTCCAGGCGATCCAGGCCTCGGGCGACCGATCCGAGGAGCTCTCGCGGATCACCGCGCCCACGCTCGTGATCAACGGCGACCGTGACCTCATCGTGGCCCCGTCGGGCGGCGACGCCACCGCGGCGGCGATCCAAGGGGCGCGACACATCGTGGTCCCCGGCATGGGGCACCACCTGCCGGACGCGCTCGCGCTGCGCATCGCCGACCACGTCGTGGCCCACCTCGAGCGGGCGGTGGCGCGGTGACCGCGACGGCCGGGCCCGCGGCCGCCCCCGGCACCGGTCTGGAGCGGACGCTCGGCGTCGGGCACATCGTGTTCATGGTCGTCGCCATGGCAGCGCCGTTGACGGTGTTCGCCGGGCTGATCCCGCTGATGCTCGGAACGGGCAACGGGATCGGAACGCCCGTCGACTTCGTGATCGTGGGTGTGGTCCTTCTGCTGTTCACCGCGGGGTACTCCGCTATGACGCCGGAGGTCCGCAACGCCGGCGCGTTCTACTCCTACGTCCAGCGGGGGCTCGGGACGGCGGCGGGGCTCGGCGCTGCGGCACTGGCGCTGGTCACCTACAGCGTGCTGATGGTCGCGGTCTCCGGATACCTCGGCGCTTCGGCGCGCACCGTGGTCGAGACCTTCTCGGGTGCGTCGGTGCCGTGGTGGCTGCTCGCCGGCGCCGGTCTCGCCGTCATCGGCTTCCTGGGCCATCGGAACGTCGACGTCAGCGCCCGCGTGCTCGGCGTCCTGCTCGTCGCCGAGATCGGCGTCGTCGCGATCATCGACCTCGCGATCACGATGCGCGGCGGAGCCGGCGGACTCACTGCGGAGCCGTTGTCCTGGAACGCCTTCGCCGGTGGTGCGCCCGCTACCGGGATCATGTTCGCGGTCTTCGGCTTCGTCGGCTTCGAGGCGACCGCGGTCTTCCGGTCGGAGGCGAAGGATCCCGATCGCACGATCCCGAGGGCCACGTACATCGCGGTGGCGCTGATCGCGACCGTATGCGCCGTATCGGCCTGGGCCATGATCGTCGGCCTCGGTGTCGATCGCGCCGCCGAGCTCGCGGCGGGCGACCCCGAGGGCCTCGCTTCCGGCCTCGCGACGCGGTACATCTCGCAGGTCGCGCACGACGCCGTGCAGGTGCTGCTGGTCACGAGCTTCTTCGCCTGCGTCCTCACTGCCCACAACGTCGTCTCGCGCTACCTCTTCGCCCTGGGCCGCCAGGGCGCCCTGCCGCCCCGGCTCGGCGAGGTCCACCCGGCGCACCGGTCGCCGTACGTCGCCTCGCTCCTCACCTCGGCCGTGACCGGCGTCCTCGTCGCGGTCACCGCGGTCGCCGGACTCGACCCCGTCATCCAGGTCTACGCCTGGTTCGGCGGCGCCGGAACCCTCGGACTGATCGCGCTGCTGACCCTGACATCCGCAGCGGTCGTCGTGCACTTCCGGCGGCGGCGCACCGCGTCCCCGTGGCACGGCACCATCGCTCCCGCGCTCGCCCTCGTGGCGCTCACCGGGATCCTCGTGCTCGTCGTCGCCGACTTCGAAATCCTCATCGGCTCCCGCGCCCTGGCCGACCTTTTCCTGGGCCTGCTCGCCGTGGCGTTCCTCGGCGGCCTCGCGTGGGCGACGATCCTGCGCCGATCCCGGCCGGCCGTCTACGCGGCCCTCGAGTGACGGAGGCCCGCGGCAGCGGGCGTCCACCTCGCAATCACCCACCACCTCGTCCGAGGAAGGAATCATCCTCATGTACACCACGACACTCCCCGCCGCCCCCGCGGCGACGGTGCGGGTCGAGATCGACGACGATGCCGCACCCGTCGTCCGGCTGATCGGTCGCACCCTGCGCGACGCGGTCCGGCTCGACCACGCCCCTGACGTCCTCGGGCGCGGGGTGGGCACCGTCGCCGTCCGCTCGCACTCCACGCCGCAAGCCGCCACCGTCACCTTCTCCGACGGTGCCGTGACCGTGACCGGCGGCGTCTTCGCCCCGACCGACGCCACGGTCGTCGTCGACCTCGCGTCCCGGTTCGCGAGCGCGGGCGTCGACGGCGATCCGGAGCTCGCCGGAGCGATGCTCCGCGCGCTGCAGTTCCCGCTGCCCGACTGGCGCACGGCCGGCGCCCGGTTCTGGGAGGCCACGCGCGCGATCCGCGGCGTGCCCGATGTCCTCGTCGCCGTGGCCACGGGGCCGGACGGGCGCGAGGAGGCCCGCTTCGGCGCGGGCGCGACGACCTACCGCATGGTCGGCACACCCGACGCGCTCGCCGGTGTCTTCACCGGCGCCGACTTCCTGTTCACCGCCCTGGAACGCGGTCTGGGCGTTCAGGGCAGCATGGCCCAGCTCTCGGCCATGACCGCCGCCTCGTGGAAGGCCCGTTACGATGTCTGATCCCATTCCGGACGCTACGACCACCGGCCGGCCGGTCAAGGCCTATCGCGTGGAGGCCACCAATCACGACGGCAGCTTCATGGGCAAGAGCGTCACGCCCGCGAAGTTCGCCTCGGGCAAGGCCGCCGGGTTCGCGTTCGCCGACGTCCTGTTCGCCATCGACATGGGCACCGACGTCGTCTTCGGTGACCCGTATCCCGAGTGGCGCGGCAACCTCTACGACATCGCGCTGCTGCCCGACATGAGCACGCTCGTGGAGTGGAAACCCGGCGTCCACTCCGTGATCGGCGACTTCTGGCTGAAGGACGGCAGCCCCAATCCGATCTGTCCGCGCAACCTCGTGCGCCGGCAGATCGATCGGCTCGCCGCCCTGGGCTACACCGCGACGGTCGCCGTCGAGATCGAGACCACCCTGTTCGAGGAGTCCATCCAGGAGGCCCGCGCCCGCGGATACCGCGACCTGACACCGCTGGGCGGAGAGACCGGCGCGACCTACAACCTCGCCCGGTCGTCGGACTGGATCGACTACATGGAGGCCGTCACCGACCGGCTCGACGAGCTCGGCATCGTCTGGGAGGCGTGGACCGACGAGGCCGCCCCCGGGCAGACCGAACTGAACATCGCGCCCGGCGCGCCGCTCGCGGTCGCCGACGCGTGGGTGCGGACCAAACAGGTCATGCGTGAGATCGCCTGCGAGAAGGGGCGGTCGGTCACCTTCATGGCCAAGCCCACCGCGGGCTTCGGACAGGGCGCGCACCTCAACGTCTCGCTGCAGCGCGACGGCGTCAACCAGTTCTACGCGCCCGACGGGCCCTCCGAGCTCATGCTCGACGCGGTCGGCGGCCTCATGGCGACGATGGCGGGCGCCACCCTGATCTCGCTCCCGCAGATCACCTCGTACCGCCGTCTGGTGGACGTCTCGGGCCCGCCCACGACCATCACCTGGGGCGTCAGCAACAAGACCGCGGCGCTGCGCGCCATCGCGGGGCATCCGAAGTACTCCCGGCTCGAGTACCGCGTGCCCGGCTCCGACGTCAACCCCTACTACGCGCTGGCCACCGTGCTCGCCGGCATCGTCGCGGGGATCGAGAAGAAGGTGGCCCCGCCGCCGCAGGTCGACGACATGGCCTGGTGCCTCCCCGACGACTGCGGCGTCGAGCGGATCCCCGACTCGATGACGAAGGCGATCGCCGCGCTCGACGCGGACGAGCTCCTCCGCGAGTACCTCGGCGACGAGTTCGTCGACTTCTGGACGGCCTCGCGCCGGTGGGAGTGGATGCAGTTCCACACCACGGGCGGCGACCCGTACGCCGAACTCTCCGAGTGGGAGTCCCGTCGCTACTTCGAGTTCTCATGAGCCGCAAGCCGTTGGTCGGGATCACCGGCCGCCGATTCCAGCTCAGCCTGCTCGCCAGCGCCGACCCCCGGTACGGCAAGGCGTGCATGGACTCGTTCATGTCCGCGTTCGCGACCCGCATCGCGGAGGCGGGCGGCGTGCCCGTGCACCTGCCCTACGATGCCGACCCCGTCGACGCCTGCGAATGGCTGTCCGGCGTGGTCGTCACCGGCGGGCAGGACGTGCATCCGGACCGGTGGGGCGGCGACGCCTCCGTGGTCCGCGGCATCGATCCCCGCACCGACACCAACGCCCACGACCCCGAGCGCGACGAGTACGAGTTCGCGCTCACCCGCGTCGCGATCGACCGCGGGATCCCGCTGTTGGGTGTGTGCCGCGGCGTGCAGGTGCTCAACGTCGCGCTCGGCGGCACGCTGATCGCCGATCTGCCGCCGGGGCCGATACCGCACCTGTCGCAGCAGGGAGCACCCACGGACGGCGACGCCGACCACGTGGTGACCTTCGTGCCCGGCTCGACCGCGGCGCGCGTCTTCGGCCCGAGCATGGTCACCAACTCGTGGCACCACCAGGCCCTGGACCGCTGCGGTGCCGGGCTCGTCGTGACCGGCCGCGCGCCCGACGGCGTGATCGAAGCGGTGGAGGTGCCGGGCGCCCCGATCCTCGGGGTGCAGTGGCACCCCGAGTGGATGGAGCGCGACGACCCGGCCATGGACTGGATCGTCGACGAATCGAGGAAACGACAGGAGGCCTGGGGATGACCATCGACACGACCCGCACCTGTGCCGCCCCGGCCATGCGGCGCGCCGTCGCCGCCGACGCGATCGGCGACACACCCCGCGTCCGGACCGTCACGGGCCTGCTCGCCGACGGTGCCGCCCGCACCCCGGAGGCCGAGCTGCTGCGCTTCGGTGACGAATCGTGGACGTACCGTCGGTTCGACGAGGCGTCGTCGCGTCTCGCGCACCGGCTCATCGAGACAGACGGGATCGCCCCGGGCGACCGCGTCGCGATCATGCTGCCCAACATCGCGGGCTGGCCGCTCACCTGGCTCGCAGTGCTCAAGGCCGGCGGGGTGGCGGTGCCCGTCAACTCCGCCTACCGCGCAGCCGATCTGCAGTTCGTGCTCGCCGATTCGGGCGCCCGGGTGATCGTGACCGATGCCGATCACGTCCCGCTGGTGCACGACGTGATCGCCGGCGATCGCGCCCTCGCAGGCGTCGCCGTGTTGGACATCGCGGACACGTCCGACGCCGCGTTCCCCGCCACGCCGCCGGCGGTGGCCGGCGCCCCCGACAGCCTCGCCAACCTGCAGTACACCTCGGGGACGACGGGATTCCCGAAGGCGTGCATGCTGACCCACGACTACTGGACGCGGATCGGCTGGGCGTGCGCCGCGGCCGTCGGGCTGGGCCAGGACGACGTCCTGCTGACCGCGCAGCCGTTCTCGTACATGGACCCGCAGTGGAACACGGTCCTGGCTCTCACCACCGGGGCGCCGCTCGTGGTCCTTCCGCGCTTCTCCGCGTCGGGATTCATGGCCGACGTGCGCCGCCACGGCGCGACGTTCTGCTACGTGCTCGGGTCGATGCCGACGCTGCTGTTCAAGCAGCCGCCGAGCCCCGAGGACCGGAACAATCGCCTCCGCGCGGTGTTCTGCTCGGCGATCCCCGCGGCGCTGCACGCCGACCTGGAGGACCGCTGGGGCGCCCCGTGGCGCGAGGTCTACGGCATGACGGAGAGCGGCATCGACCTGTTCAGCCCGTTCGAGGACACTGCGGCCGTCGGCAGCGGCACCCTCGGGCATCCCATCGCCACCAAGGAGATCCGGATCGTCGGCGCCGACGGTGCCGCGGTGCCGACCGGCACGCCCGGGGAGCTCACCGTCGCCGGCGTCCCGATGATGCTCGGCTACTGGAACCGGCCCGAAGCCACGGCCGAGACGCTCCGCGACGGCCGCCTGCACACCGGCGACCTCGCCGTCGTCGACGAGCGCGGCGGCATCCGCCTCGTGGGTCGGCTCAAGGACATGGTGCGCCGTGGCGGCGAGAACGTGGCCGCCGTGGAGGTCGAGGCCGCCCTCGAGCACGACGATGCCGTGGTCGCCTCCGCCGTCGTCGCCGAACCCGACCCGGTGCTCGGCGAGGAGGTCAAGGCCTTCGTCCAGCTCGCGCCCGGAATCGCGGCCGATCACGCGGCGGCTGTGGCGATCGTCGCGCGTGTCGCCGAACGGCTCGCGAAGTTCAAGGTGCCGCGCTTCATCGAGTTCGTCACCGACCTCCCGCGGACCCCCTCACAGCGGGTCGCGAAACCCGCCCTCAAGGCCCGTGCCGCCGAGGTGCCCGGCCCGGTCTTCGACCTGCGCGCCCCGGCGCCGGCGAGCGCCCCGGCACCGTCGAACAAGGAGAACCCCGTGGAACAGAACAACGATCCCGTCGAGCAGGTGCTCGTGGAGGTGGTGCGCGAGGTCGCGATCATCACGCTGCGCCGCCCCGACAAGC